>CAYROI010000035.1:10320-14860 GCA_964425835.1 uncultured Methylococcaceae bacterium | reverse complement strand
GTTTATGCCCGCCATTGAGTTGGCGAACTTTTTCAGTACGGCGTTCATACATAGCTAAACGTTCTAATTCTTCTTGAATACGCAGATTCGCTTGCTTACGACTCATTCCATGTAATGCCGCATGATAACGTAGGTTTTGTAATACGGTTAAATCTATATCGAGTGTTGTTTGTTGAAATACCACCCCTAAACGCATTAAAGCTTGTCGAGATTGTATTTTTATATCAAATCCACAGAGACTAATGTTGCCATCACGGCTATCATATAAACGGGTAATTAATGAAAACAAGGTGCTTTTACCCGCCCCATTAGGACCTAATAATAAGGTGCATTCCCCAGTATTAATGCTAAAACTAATCTTATCAAGTGCTTTTTTTTTGCCGTAAGCAAAACTTACGTTTTCAACAGTTAAGGCAGTATTCATGGCTTAGATACAATGCCCCAAGGATAACGACCTACGCCAATTGATTTGGTCACTTTATGGGTTTCTAAATCAATAATAGAAATATCATTACTCATGCCATTGGTGGTATAAAGACGTTTTTGGTCAGGTGAAAAAGCAAGATTCCAAACCCTTTGCCCAACTAATAAAAATTTTTCGACTTCAAACGTTTTTGCATTAATCACTGCCACTCGATTAGCCATCCCCATGGCGACATAACCATAACGCCCCTGTTTATCAATCACCACGCCGACAGGTAAAATTTTATCGCGACTGACTCCTTGAATAGCTAACGATATATTTTTAATAATTTTTTTAGTGGCGACATCCAAAATCATCAGTGTCCCAGCAATTTCTGAAGTTACCCATAATTGTTTACCATCTGCGGTAAAACTAACGGCTCTAGGTCGCGGATCAACCAAGGTATTGTCAACAATCTCTAAGGTTTTGGTATTAATCCAGTGAACCATATTGGTCGTTTCAGAGGCACTCACCACCCAGTTATTATCAGGACTTACCGCAACTCCTTCTGGTTCAACGCCAACTTTAATTGATTTGATGACTTTTTTAGCGGCAATATCAATGACAGTGACTAAATTATCATCTTCATTAGAAACATACAATCTATCGCCTTTAGGCGATAAAGCAAAAGTTTCAGGGTCTTCGCCCGATGGCAATTGTCCGACTTCTTTTAGTGTTTCACTATCGAAAATTTTAATCGTATCATCATCACTAGTGGCAATAAATAACTGCTTATTATCTGTACTTAAAGCAATTCCACGCGGGCGTTGGCCAATAGGCACGGTTTTTAACCGCTCACCTTTAATCGGGTCAACAATTGCTAAGGCATTATCTTTTTCCAAAGTAACAAAAACAGTCTCAGCCTGTACTGTCGAAATAGAAAGCACTAATAAACTGAGCTTTAAAAACCAATGTTTCATTATTTTTTCCCACAAGTTGATTCAGGCAAATCAAAGCCCAAAGTATCTAATTCAGTTGTTTGATGTAAAAAACCTTCTAAGGGTGCAACGCTCACTAGTGAACGCGGTGCTGCCAATAAAATAGGTTGTCGTAATTGACCGTTCCAAGCTCTAAAGGATAAGGGCTTACCTTTGTAGCCTTGTAAAGCAAATTTATCACTTAGTAAATATTTTTTTATCGGAAGAAGCGCATTACTCTTCGTTCGTACAGAGGCCTCACCAATTGCCCTGACCGCTAAATAAGCCGCATAATCTGTCTCTTCCATCGAACGCCCTGCCACTTCTTTAAAACGATTTTGCATTTGCACCGCGCCCCATTGTTCATGGGTTTTATGCCAAGAAGTGGCGATTAATCCTTGTGTCCCAATGACAGGGCGTGGTTTCCAGGTTCTATAATCCAAATACTCCCCAAATAATCCTTTTTCATCTGCAACTACTAACACATCATAGTCTGGAACATCTTGGGTAAAAACAGGAACATCCGACTGCGCGGTTCGTCTTGCATCATAGGTATGCGTCCAACTTTTTTCAGCAACAATTTTTAAGCCAAATTTTTTTGCAGAACGTTTAATGGCTTTAGAAAACAAGCGATCTTTTTCATCGCTCCCTGTGACTAAAAACCATTTATTCCAACGTTTTTTTAGCATAAACTGTGCTAACGCATCAGCACGCATTGCACGGCTAGGCTGTATATGCAATACATTATCACGACATTGTTGTCCTCGTAAATCATCATCACGCGTTGCCACATCAAAGAGTAATTTATTCTGTGCTTGCGGTAAATCTGCAAGCTTTATTAAGTTAGCGCGGGGTAAATTAACCACCACAAAATTAATATCCTCGGCAATATCTTCAATAAACCATTGCTCGGCATGACAACTTAAGGGAACAATAATTTTAACCAATTCATAGTGTTGGTTGGTAAATTGCCCTGTGGTATTATTATCCTCAATCGCAAGCTCTGCACCAATAATGCCTTTATTCTGAATAAACGGATCTAAATTAGACAAAGCCGCAGGAACGGCTTGTTCTTGTGTAATATAAGCAATTTTTATCCGTTGTTTAGATTCTGCTACCGCATTAGAAGCTAAGAATAAAGGAACAATTAAGCTAAACAGGATTAAAATTGGCGCGGTTTTTTTCATATTATAATCTTGAATAAAGTTGTTTTTCTGTTAAGACAAAATCCATGTAAATATCATTGCTATCCATTTGAATTTCCTTAAATAATTGTGACTCATAGGCAATGCCAATTAAGGTACAATCCGCTCTAACCTGATTAAGTAAACGATCATAATAACCTGCGCCATTACCTAAACGCGCCCCTTGCGGACTAAAAGCCACCCCCGGAACAATCACTAAATCAAGTTGTTCAGGATACAGTTGTTTAGATTCCTCATCCCATTGTGTTTTAGGCGGTTCTAAAATGCCCCATGTTCCAGTAACTAATTCATTGAAGTTTTCTAAATGCCATAAGCCTAATTTATTATGACCTAGTTCATCTTGGGTACAATACGGAATAACAACACGCTTATTTGTTTTTAGCAAAGTTTTCACAAAATCTTGGGTTCTAACTTCTGAGCGACAATGTAAATAAATCATCACCGTTGATGCCGTTTGATAACGAGAATGCTGGGTTAATTTTTTACAAATAATGGCACTTAAGCTTGCTTTATTTATTTGATTATTTCTGGCTTCATACGCTTGTAAGCGTTGCTGTTTCTTACTTAAACGCATGACTCAAACGCTGTAATTTTACAAAACTATAATCAAAATTAACTTGTGTATCATCGGTTATATCTTCTCGATTTATTTCTTGCCATTGGTCTGGATTAATTTTTGGAAAAAAAGTGTTCCCTGTAAAATCTTTATGAATTTCAGTTAAATAAATAAAATCCGCATGGGGCAGCATTGCTTCATAAAAACTAGCCCCGCCAATCACAAATAATTCTTGCACGTTATCACAATAGCTTATTGCTTGCTGAATTTCATTGAAAACTTCACAGCCTTCAGCTTGATAGCCCTTGTTGCGGCTAATAATTAAATTCCTACGCCCAGGTAAAGCTTTACCGATAGATTCATGGGTTTTACGTCCCATTAAAATGGGGTGTCCCATCGTAATTTGTTTAAATTTTTTTAAATCCGCGGATAAATGCCACGGCATTTGTTGATTATTGCCAATGATGCGGTTTGTTGCCATTGCAACAATTAGAGATATTTTCATAAAATTAATAGG
The DNA here is from genome assembly GCA_964425835.1 of uncultured Methylococcaceae bacterium. Taxonomy (GTDB): domain Bacteria; phylum Pseudomonadota; class Gammaproteobacteria; order Methylococcales; family Methylomonadaceae; genus WTBX01. Next base: position 11,202 of record CAYROI010000035.1, on the reverse strand, counting down.
CTGTCGGTAAGCTAATATTAACTACCCGTTGTTGTCCTTTAATAAGTAAAGATAAGCGCAAGGTTTGAGCAGATTCCGCTTCATCTTTCCCTGGAAAAAATAAATAACCGTGTGCTAATGCGCCTGCTGCAATTTGTTGATTCTGAAAAGATTTATCGGCAAGACCATAAGCAACGTCTCCTTCTACTTCACCATAGCGAGAGGCTGCGCCAAAAATTGCGCCAGTCGCCCCGCCTAAAACTGCACCTTTCATTGCCGCTGTTCCAAGATTATCACCTGTTAATACACCAATGGCTAAACCTGCAATCGCCCCAGCAGCACCCATTAACACGGTTGATGTGCCTGTCCCTCTCACCGTTTCAACTATTTGAACACGATCGTTAACGCGTTCATTTGCTTGCCTTGCAGAGAGTAACGGCCACGCTTGTCCTTTTTTATCTAATAGAAAAGTTTGCGATCCCAGTAAACGAATACTTTCACCACTTTGATTATCAATAACCACTTTAACGGGTAATAATCCAGAACCTCGAATATCAAAACCAAAGGCGGTTTCTGCACGATCATCATCAACATAAGCACGTGCAACTAATAAAACCCCCTCTATATTAGCATGATCATTTTGTAATGCGGGCAAAGGGACAGGAGAAACACGGTCTCCGTAGGTGCTACAAGCAAGCAGAAACAAGCTAGTAAACATGATAAGAAATAATTTTTTTAACATTGAGATTTATCCTATTGAATCAGTGACTACTTGTTTGATTATTTTTGAATTTCATCAATAATTTCTTGCTTTAAGGCTTTGATCTCTTTTAAAAGTGTTAATTCAGTGGCTTTGGTCATTTTTTTGTTTGATCTTAAATTAAGAGCTAGTTTTTTTAGACA
>CAYROI010000035.1:0-10220 GCA_964425835.1 uncultured Methylococcaceae bacterium | reverse complement strand
TGGCTTTGGTCATTTTTTTGTTTGATCTTAAATTAAGAGCTAGTTTTTTTAGACAATAACACCGACATTAAAAACATTTTGTAAAAATGCCGTATCTAAATTTGCATCTGGATCAGTTTTAAAATTATTTAAATTCGGGAACACGGTTGTCATTAATTCATCGGTGACCCCAAACCATCTTAAAGCAGGCGCAAGCATTTGTTCAATTGAGGTGGTTGGAATAACGCGCCCTCGATTAGTGTAAGAATTTTCACCCGTTAAACTTAAATCTGTCATCACTGTGCCAAAAGTTTGTCCGCCATTAAAATTTGCATCGCCTGTTAGCATAAAAGAATGTCCTCCCCAACCATGATCTGTTCCATCACCATTACTTAGCAAAGTGCGCCCAAATTCTGAGGTGGAAATCACTAATACTTGTTCATTTAAGCCCATTTCTTCTAACGCTTTATAAAAATCAGAAAGTGCCAAACTCAGTGATCTTAAGTTAACTGAATGTTGTTCGCTTTGATTAGAATGACTATCATAACGGCTTGCTTTGACATAAAAAATTTGTCGGTTATAGTTTAAATCACGTTCACTGACTCGTATCATTTTAGCCGCAGATTCTAATTGTCCAAAAATAGAGGAAACCAAGCTAACATTTTCGTTTAATCCTAATGTTGTTAGGGTTTCAGGAATGGTAAATAAATCTTCACCATAAGCATTTTTTGTGTTGAAATTAGAAAAATTAGGGGCTTTTTCCCATGCGGTCGAGAGCGTTGCCGAAAGCGTTGCGGTTAATTTATTGACTTTATTATAATAATTAACAAAAGGGTTGCTGTGTACCGTGTTATCGGCAAAACGCGTTAATAAGTCTTCAATCTTTTCACCAGTGAAATTACCGTTAACATAAGCTCTTGGGATTCCTATATTCATAGTCACAGGCCAGGTCGTTGTCCCAACAAGCATTCTATTAACTTTTGAAAAAGAAATATTCAAGCCAACAGGGGGATTAATTAAATTCCAAGCATCTGCAATTTTTCCCGCCCAACCAGTTACCGCTAGAGTATCTGCTTGGGCTGTTTCTACTGCGCGTAATTGGTGGTTATGGGCAAATAAAAAGACAGGTAATTGGGCCGTTTGTGCATTAATGTCTGCTTTTGTGGTCGGTTTTACCAGTGTCCCTACATTAGAAACTAATGATAACTTTCCTGCTTGATAAAGACTTGCCATTTCTGGCATCATGCTATTAATGCCTAAACCATCTGCTCCTGCATGATAACAACCTTTTCGGTATTTTGCTTCTTGATCTGTTGTCGGTTCATCTGCGACAGGATTATTAGGTACGGTCGCGTGATAAGGTTGATCTAAATTAGGAACAGGGGGGGCGTTGGGATCAAGAACAGGATCAGGCTGGGCAGGCGGCGGACTGGCAACAAAATGCCCTGTAGTTGCATCTATTTTATAAAAGGGGTCATTAAATAAATTTGTTCGCGCGATGGTTAAATTTCCTCTGTTCATTTGATACGTACTGTGGGCTGTCAATTCAGTCGGAATAAACATATTCATGGCATCATTTCCGCCATCTAAACTGACAATAACAATGGCCTTATAGTCCGTAAAATTAGGCGATGCAGCCGAGGCATTTTTGCTAAAGGATAGGAAAGGCAATGTACTGGTTGCCGTTGTTGCCATCATTGCTTTAATAAAATCTCTTCTATTCATTTGTTAATCCTTAATCTAAAACCATATAAAGGGGAGAGCTTACAATCGCTCGGATGGCGGTGGAAATAATAAAGTAGGCGTTTTCTTTGGGGTCTTTTGAAGTAATGGTGAACAGATGTTCTTTTAATTGCGTTCTATAATCGGCAGGTAAGCTATTACCTAATAAATGCTCATCAAGATAATTAATCAGGGCATTAATTGCAGCAAGTTTTCTACCACTATTTGCCATATTGGTAAAATCTCCATTCGCATTGCCATCAAGTTGCTGTTCAAAAAGATTGTAAAGCGGGGTTAAATCAAGATACAAATTGTTATCATCAAAACGGTCTTTATTATTATCCGTTGCCCAGGCTACCATATCTTCCGCCTTCGCTTTATTATGGTAGCCTAAGTCGATAAGGTGATATTTTTCATAATTAAGTAATGAATAAAGCAGTCCGCTAAAACCTAACAAGCCATTATTATTACGAATTTGTAATTCAGGCGCAACGAGTTTATTGGTCACAAAATATTTGTCACTCGGGATAAACTCAGGGTTATAAAAATTAAAAACGGATTCTGCCTGTAATGGAACTTGCGGATAATACGCTTGCGGTGTAAACCAATAAGTATCAATTAAATTTACTATTTTTGAACGTGGATTTGGATTCCAATAACGCCACACAGGTAAAGGGCGAACATTAAACGCGCCTAAAAAATGCGTTGTTGCTAATAAAAATTCATCGACTTTACCAAAGTTGTCAACAATTTTAGTGGGTTTAAGTGGGTCTGGGTTTTTTGCTGCCAATTCTTGTAATGCTTTGATTCGAGCGGCAGGGTCGCGGGCTTCTGGGTCGGTTAAAATGGCTTCAACGGTCGCTTTTAAATCCCCTTTAACGCCTTTGCCATTATCATTAAAAACCTTGGCAACACGTTCAACATAGGCGGCTGTCGGATTAGAAGTCACTAAACGCATAATCAGGTGCTTACTCACATGAAGCGCAATATTTGGATTGGCAAAAAGAATATCTAAAGCGGCATCTATATCTTTTTCTCCTGATAAACCTGAAGGAATGGTTTTACCTAATACGTTTTTTGAGCCAAAATCATGATAACTTTGATTAAATTCGATTGGAACAACCAGTGAGTTATCACGATACGAAGTAGAACCATATTTAGAGGAATCATTTCTATCTTGCCAATCCCAACCCGTAAATACTCTCGCTAGTTCAGAAACATCTTGTTGGGTATAGGTAGGAATGGGTAGCGATTTATCGGCGGAAAGTTTGCGCGTTCCATCTAGGTTTAATTCATATAAGCCAATGGTAAATAACTGCATTAATTCACGGGCATAGTTTTCATCAGGGGCTGATTTTGTACCTGCCTTTTTATTACCGACATAAGTTAGGTAATAACTCATTGCAGCAGATAAAGAAACTTCTTTTAATAGCGTACGATAATTTCCAAATGAATTTTTAAGTAAAATATCGTAATAAACTGCCATCGCTTCCCCCCGATGATTTAATGCAGCCCCTGCAGGTGATTCATTTGAAATAACTAAAAGTTGACTTAACGCATAAGCGACGCGTTGTCGTAATTGATCTTCATTATGTAAGGCTTTTTGCCACCAAACCGATTGCGCTAAAAACTTAAACCGATCTTTGTCATTATATTCTTCCAAATTATTAAAAGGATCATCAATCATTGCTTTTGGGTATCGGCTGGGATTTGCCTCAGTTAGTAGTTTCAATAGGCTTTTAAGATAGCCTAATTTTACGACGACAGGTTTAGTTGGCGTTGCAGGGTTTACAGGTACTAAAGGATCTACGGGAACAGGTGGGTCTAAATCACTAGGTAAGGCAAGTTGTTTTTTTATCCAAGCTTCATCGCCAAAAAGTCGGATAAATTCAATCTCACTTTCGGTAGATACGAAGGCAGCTTGTCTTAACAATTTTAAGGCTTGTCTTCTGGTTTCAATATAAGGGCTTGGTGTGCCTCCTCCTGTGCTTACAGTAACGACTGTCGGCGGAATAATTTGCCTACGTTTATTAAAATGCGGGGTTAAATTATCTAATAACTGGTTAATACTATCGGCTTTGGCAAAAACATCGAGTGCGTTAGCAAAATTTATTTTGTCGTTTAATTTTTGTTGATTAACAAGGGCAAGCGTTTCTTTTTCAAGAACAATGCCATCGGCTAATTGTTCATTTTTATCTAAAACCCGTAACAAGCGCTCCATGTTTGTGCGTTTTGTGATTGCCAGATCATCTGGGGTAATTAAATTTGCAAAAGAAATAAGGTTTCTTGATTTGTCTTTAGGGTCTGGCTCAGGCTTCCCTTGACCTAAAAAAATACCTGTTTCTTTTTGACCAATATAAAAGTTGGGTTCAATGCCGAGTTTATAACGAAATTTACCTTCTTTGTTCGTCAGTTCTTTGAGATCACCCGACCCTACAGTAATGCCTTGTACAGCTTTTGATTTATGAACTAAAAAGGCAACTTGTGTACCATCACCTAAACGAGATACGATACTTTTTCTTTTTTGTGTTGTGTTGGTTGCCGCGATACATTGTATGCTGACTTCGCCTTGATGGGGTGATACCGTTTTAGACCGTCCACCGATTAAAATTATTTTTGCATTTTTTGATAAGGTCAAGGCGGTTATGTTGTCATCTTGATATTTTAGCCAAGGTTGAACTTCTGCCAGATCCTGCGTATCAACACGCACAGACTGATAGAAATTATAAGCGACTTGCGTTTTATTATCTTCTTGAGATGGATTGAAAGCGGTGGTGCTTAATAATTTTATTCCCGTTTTTAACGGCATTAAAGCGATGCCTAGGGCATTTAAATTCGGGGTTTTTTCTGGAAGAATTGCCCATTGTCCTGGTTTCTGAATGCTGATTTGAATTTTTGATTGTGCAGTGTTCCAAGTACTTTGTAACCACTGAAAACGTGACCCTAGATTGCGATAAACTGAAATCGCTTGCCGCGCTTTTCCTGTTTCTTTTACATCAAGTAAAAAAAGAACATCACCTGCTTGTAAGCCTTGAATTGCAATTGTACTTGAACGTGCTTCTGCATAAAGCGGTAGTAAAACAGTTTCATTTTTTGGAAAGCCTTGCGGTACGAGACTTACACCTTTTATCTGTTCGCTTGGGAGCTGTTTAAAAGTGGATAATAAATCAGGTATCCATTCAATTTTCTTGTCATTGTCTACATTTAAACGCATGAGACTTGTTTGGGTTTTGGTGAAAGTCTCCCCCATACGCAAAAGAAAATACAGTTCATCGTTGGCAAGTACCATACCTTGAATACCTTGTATTTGTTGATTTTTATCGACAGGTAAAGTGGCTAATTTAGTTTGTATATTTTCACAAATATTTGCAAAGGCAAGGTTTGAAAAGAAAAAAAACAAAAATATAATACGAAAATAAGGGTTAATCATAGTGCTTACCTTAACAATTTAAAGTTGTAACGTTGTAATCTTATTATTAGCTATTTTCAAGAGAAAAACTAATATTCTTCCATCTAGGTCACAGAAAAGATGATTTTTATTTACCTATCCTAATTGATTAAATAGTAATTAATGGGGTCTTTCCCCTAACGCATAAATGATGTTGAAAGGCTATTAATTTGGAAATAAGACCACCTTACAGTATATAATACCCTGTTTTTTTAAATTTTTTCATTTCATCGGAATAAAGTATGCTCGGTAAGCTGGTTAAAGTAGTGGTAGGCAGTCGTAATGACAGACTAATTAAAAAGAAAATGAAGGTGGTTAAAAAAATTAACACCTACACTTCTGAATATGAAAAATTATCTGATGAAGATTTGCAGGCTAAAACCCAAATATTCAAAGCACGTTTAGCAAAAGGCGAGACGCTTGATAGTTTAATCCCAGAAGCTTTTGCCGCTGTGAGAGAAGCTTCAAACCGTGTTTTTGATATGCGTCATTTTGATGTGCAATTTATCGGTGGTATGGTGTTAAATGATTCAAAAATTGCGGAAATGAAAACGGGGGAAGGAAAAACCCTGATGGCAACGTTAGCCGCCTATTTGAATGCGCTACCAGAACGCGGGGTTCATGTTGTTACCGTTAATGATTATTTGGCAGAACGTGATTCTCAGTGGATGTCTAAACTTTATAGTTTTTTAGGACTTAGTACGGGAGTTATTTTAAGTCCAATGGATGCTGAGGCACGCCGTCAAGCTTATGCTGCCGATATTACTTATGGAACGAATAATGAATTTGGTTTTGATTATCTACGCGATAATATGGCCTTTAGTTTGTCACAAAAAGTTCAGCGTGATTTATATTTTGCCATTGTCGATGAAGTTGACTCTATTTTGATTGATGAGGCAAGAACCCCCTTGATTATTTCTGGGGCAACGGATGATGGAACTGAACCCTATATTCAAGCCAATAAACTCGTTCCTTTATTAACGCAACAACAAGAAGAAGACGGTGAAGGTGATTATTCGATTGATGAAAAAACCCGCCAAGTTCATTTAACCGAGGCAGGTCATGAGCATATTGAAAAATTAATGGTTGAACACGGGTTAATGGATGAAGGCGAGAGTCTTTATGATCCGAGTAATATTCGATTGATGCACTTTTTAAATGCCTCCTTAAGAGCGCATGGATTATTCAAACGTGATGTGGATTATATTGTTACCAATGGCGAGGTGATGATTGTTGATGAATTTACCGGGCGAGTCATGCACGGGCGCCGCTGGTCGGAAGGTTTACACCAAGCAATAGAAGCAAAAGAAGGCGTGCCTATTAAGGATGAAAACCAAACGCTTGCCTCAATTACCTTCCAGAACTATTTTCGTTTATACGAAAAACTATCTGGTATGACAGGCACAGCTGATACCGAAGCGTTTGAATTAAATAACATTTATGGACTTGAAGTTGTTGTCATTCCAACCCATCGCCCTATGATTCGGGAAGATAAAGGCGATCTAATTTATTTATCGGCGACTGAAAAATATCGGGCTATTTCAAAAGATATTAAAGATTGCGTTGAACGCGGACAACCTGTACTTGTGGGAACAACGTCAATTGAAATCTCTGAATTAATTTCATCATTATTGACCCAACAAAATGTTAAACATGAAGTTTTAAATGCCAAACAACATGAGCGTGAAGCGCATATCATTGAACAAGCAGGGATGCCAGGTGCGGTAACCATTGCTACCAATATGGCAGGACGGGGAACAGATATTGTATTAGGCGGAAACTTGGACGCTGAATTAGCTGCTTTAGGGGATGAGGCAACTGAGACCGAAAAAATCCAAGTTCGCAAGGCATGGCAAGATAGACATAATCAGGTTATTGAAAGTGGCGGGCTTCATGTGATCGGTTCTGAACGTCATGAATCACGCCGAATTGATAACCAACTAAGAGGACGATCAGGTCGCCAAGGCGATCCAGGTTCTACCCGTTTTTATTTATCGTTAGAAGATGACTTAATGCGTATCTTTGCATCTGAAAAAGTTGCAGGATTAATGAAAAAACTGGGGATGGATAAGGATGAAGCCATTGAGCATCCGTGGGTAACGCGTTCTATTGAAAATGCACAGCGTAAGGTTGAAGGGCGTAATTTCGATCAGCGTAAAGAAGTTTTAGCTTATGATGATGTTGCCAACGATCAGCGGAAAGTGATTTATGAACAACGCAATGAATTAATGGCTTCTGAAGATATTTCAGACATTATTACCGCGATTCGTGAAGATGTCCTTAACAGCGTGATTACGCAATATATTCCGCCCAAAACGATGGAAGAGCAATGGGATATTGAAGGACTAGAAACCCATTTAAAAGATGAATTTTTATTAGAGTTACCGATTACTAAATTATTAGCCGAAGATAAAAATCTACAAGAACAAAGCCTGCGTACTTTATTGAGTAAAGCATTAACTGATTTGTATCTTGAAAAAGAGGAAAAAATTACCGCCGATGTGCTTCGTCATTTTGAAAAATCTGTGATGTTGCAAGTATTGGATAATAATTGGAAAGAACATTTAGCGGCGATGGATTATTTACGCCAAGGCATCCATTTTAGGGGTTATGCCCAAAAAGATCCTAAGCAAGAATATAAGCGGGAATCGTTTGAAATGTTCACCAGTCTTTTAGATCATGTTAAATATGAAATTATTGGCATTTTGTCTAAAGTTGAAGTTGCCAGCGAAGAAGATGTAGAAGAAATTGAAGAACAACGCCAAGCGCAAGCGCAACAAGAAATGCACTTTGAACATGCACAAGCTGAGTCTGTTTTAGAAGATGATTCACCAGAGTATCTGGCACTTGATGACACTGATATAGCAGAGGCAGCTCAACCCTTCGTACGTGATAACGCTAAAACAGGTCGCAATGATCCCTGTCCTTGTGGAAGCGGTAAAAAATATAAACAGTGTCACGGTAAATTAACTTAAATTTATCTTCAAATTTTTAATTAGGTTGGCTGGGCAATGCTCACTTTACCTAATAAAAACACCTCATTTATACAATTTTAAAGGTACAACCTATGCCTCATAGAGTCTTTCAAAAAAGCAAACCTAAAGCAACTATTTGTAGATTACCGCACTTAGGAATGGATAAACAAAACTTTATTGATGATTTTAAACGTTACTATGGTCATCGTTTAGGGCGAGATGCACATTGTCGCTCACCGCATTATGCTTACGAAGCCTTATCTATGGCAGTCAGTGATCGCATGATTGAGCGTTGGAAAAATACATTTAACACTTATAAAGATACGCAGTGTAAACGTGCTTATTATTTGTCAATGGAGTTTTTGATGGGACGAAGCTTAAGTAATGCGATGTTAAATTTAGGCGTTTCTGATGTCGTTTCAAAAGCGATGTATGAATTAGGGCTAGATTTAGAAGAGCTGGAAGAAATTGAAGCGGATGCAGGGTTAGGTAACGGCGGGTTAGGTCGATTAGCCGCTTGTTTTATTGATAGCTGTGCGACTTTGCAATTACCTGTCACAGGTTATGGACTCCGTTATGAATATGGAATGTTTAGTCAATCTATATCTAATGGTGAACAAGTCGAAAATCCCGATCATTGGTTAAAAAATGGTAATGTATGGGAAATAGAGCGTCCTGAATTTAACCAAATTATAAAGTTTGGCGGACATACGGATACTTATATTGATGAGGATGGTAACGAAAGACGTTGTTGGGTTGATACCCATGATATTATTGCCGTTCCCTATGACACCCCTATTCCAGGTTATCAAAATGGCACGGTCAATACCTTGCGTTTATGGAAAGCGACTGCCACAGAAGTTTTTGACTTACAAGAATTTAACGCAGGGGATTATGCAGAATCGGTCGCTGCTAAAAATAATGCCGAAAACATTACTATGGTGTTGTATCCAAACGATGCCAATGAAAATGGGAAAGCGTTGCGTTTACAACAGCAATATTTACTCGCTTCTGCGAGTTTACAAGATGTAATGGCCAATTGGGTCGCTCATAATGGTGCTGATTTCACCCATTTTGCCGATAAAAATTGCTTTCAACTTAACGATACCCATCCAAGCATTGCCGTGGCAGAATTAATGCGTTTATTAATGGACGAGCATGGACTAGGTTGGACAGAAGCGTGGGAAATCACCACCCATACAATGGCTTATACCAATCACACCTTATTACCAGAAGCCTTAGAAAGATGGTCAGTTGGCTTAATGCAGCATTTATTACCCCGATTAATGGAAATAATTTTTGAAATCAATGCGCATTTTATGGCAGAAGTTTCTGCGCATTGGCCAGGTGATAGTAATAAAATGGCCGCGATGTCAATTATTGAAGAGGGGAATGAAAAACAAGTAAGAATGGCATACCTTGCAATTGTGGGTAGTTTTTCTGTTAATGGGGTTGCAGAACTACACTCACAATTATTACAACAAGGGTTATTTAAAGATTTTTATGCGTTTTATCCGCATAAATTTAATAATAAAACCAATGGGGTTACCCCAAGACGTTGGTTAGCCGCTTGTAACCCTGAACTTGCTACGTTAATTACAAAGACTATTGGTGATGGTTGGGTAACCGATTTATCCCAATTGGCAAAACTAAAACCTTACGCAAGCAATAAAAAATTTGGTGAAGCTTGGTATAAAATTCAGCAAAGTAGTAAACAACGCTTAATTGATTATAATAAACAAGAAATGGATATTGAATTAGACGTTAATTCTTTATTTGACATACAAGTTAAACGGATTCATGAATATAAGCGTCAACTGTTAAATGTATTACACGTTATTCATCTTTATGAGCGTATTAAACGTGGTGATATTAAAAACTGGACAAACCGTACGGTGTTAATTGGTGGCAAAGCCGCACCAGGTTATATCATGGCAAAAAATATTATTAAACTAATTAATAATGTCGCTAATGTGATTAATAATGACCCTGATGTAGGTAATAAATTGAAACTTGTTTTTATGCCAAATTATCGGGTTTCGGCGATGGAAAAAATTTGTCCAGGGGCTGACTTATCAGAGCAAATTTCTACTGCG
>CAYROI010000034.1:18599-22846 GCA_964425835.1 uncultured Methylococcaceae bacterium | reverse complement strand
GCTGTGTTATAGACCATCGGTAACCCCCGACCTAATTTATCAATATATCTTAAATTTTCCATAAATTTTAATATTACAGGATTTCGGGCATAGGAAACGCCCATTTTGAGTTTGTCGATAGACACCGTATTGGGTAAGCGTCCTGGACTAATAAATTCGATTCGATCATCAAAAATAAAAATTCTTATCCGCGACCCTGTAATCGAATAATCACGATGCACACAAGCATTGACCAATAATTCTCGAAAAACTTTTTCGGGATAATGAAATATTTTATCAATCGTTTTTCCCCCTTTGATAACACTGGGCTGCATCAAATTATTTTTTAAAAGGGCTAAGGTGGTATCCACTTGAATGTCTAAATTTCCATTGATAACTTGCTTGTCAATCAATTCTTCATCTAAATTATTCCCTGCAAAATGAGCAAAGGAAATACAGGCATTAAAAAGTGCGCGCTGTGGATTCACCGCAAACATCAGTAAGCCTCCTACGGTCACGCGTTTTTTATCATCCAGTATATCGGTATTAATTAGAATTTGTTCTTTATTGTCTTCGGCTAAAAAATCAATTTGATAATGATTAAAATACTGATCTATTTTACTAAGATTTAATTCACGTATCCCCGTGTTATCAATCCCGATTCGATCGTAATGAAAGACACCACTTTGTTGAAACAATCGCATTAATTCAGCTTGTGTGGCAACACGATTCGTAGAGCCTATGCGAATTAAAAACTGGTGTTTATTAGTCTGATAGGGTTTGTTTTTTCCTTTAGGAATCGTGACCTTGATGATTTCTTTTTGCTGATAGCTGCGTTTTTCTATCTCAATTTCCAATGGAGGTTCTACATTTTCCCTCGCAATATTTGCCAACCATTCTTCGTAGTTTTTTTCTTTAAAATTTAAACCTTCGACTAAACCATTATCTTTAATGCCTAACAGTAAAACCCCCCCTTGCATATTGGCAAAGGCAACTAGTTCTTTAGCAATCGAATCCTTATGGGCTTGAGAAGATTTAAATTCTAACGCACTATTTTCACCTTGAGCAATGAGCTGTGATAAATCATTCATATTTTTATCCGCTTAACTTGTTTTTTTATAGTCCGAATTTTCTAAATCTTCTCTCTATAATTAAAATTAATGGGCAGTAATTGTTATTTGATTAGCCTCTAAATCTAACGGTTTAGTTTTAGAGACAATCGTTTCATTAGGCGTCGGCACATATTGTAATGCTAATTCCAAAACTTCATCTATCCAGGAAACACAATGAATATCTAAATTTTCCTTAATATTAGCGGGAATATCGGCTAAATCTTTTTCATTTTCAGCAGGGATTAAAACTTTAGTGATGCCCCCGCGATGAGCGGCTAATAATTTTTCTTTCAACCCCCCTATGGGTAAAACCTCACCACGTAGGGTAATTTCACCCGTCATGGCAACGTTGGCTCGAACAGGAATTTTAGTCAGGGCAGAAACGATTGCGGTACACATTCCAATACCTGCACTAGGGCCATCTTTAGGGGTTGCGCCTTCTGGAACGTGAATATGAATATCTTGTTTTTGGAAGCTATCATCATGAATCCCTAAAATATTCGCGCGACTTCTAACAACAGTAACAGCCGCTTCGATTGATTCTTTCATCACTTCGCCAAGCTTTCCTGTAGCAGATTGTTTGCCTGTCCCAGGAATGACAGCGGTTTCAATGGTTAATAATTCACCGCCTACTTCTGTCCAGGCAAGCCCTGTTACCTGACCAATACGATCATTTTCTTCGGCAACCCCATAATTAAAACGCCGAACGCCTAAGTAATCATTTAAATTTTCTTCATCAATTAATTTTTTATCACTATTTTTACTTAATAGCAAATCCTTAACCACTTTTCGACAAATTTTAGATATTTCACGCTCTAAACTTCTAACCCCCGCTTCACGAGAATAAAATCGAATAATATCTCTAACTGCCGCTTGAGAAATTTCAATTTCAGTCGCTTTTAACCCATTATTTTCAATTTGTTTCGGAATCAAAAAACGTAACGCAATATTAATTTTTTCATCTTCGGTATAGCCTGCCAAACGAATCACTTCCATCCTATCTAATAACGCTGGGGGAATATTCATTGTATTAGCCGTCGCGACAAACATGACATCCGACAAATCAAAATCAACTTCTAAATAATGGTCGGCAAAGGTATGATTTTGTTCAGGGTCTAAAACTTCTAATAAAGCAGAGGCAGGATCACCACGAAAATCACCTGCCATTTTGTCAATTTCATCGAGTAAGAACATTGGGTTACGGGTTTTTACTTTAGAAAGACTTTGCAAGATTTTACCAGGCATAGAACCAATATAAGTTCGTCGATGCCCGCGAATTTCAGCTTCATCTCTCACCCCGCCCAATGCCATGCGAACATATTTACGATTGGTTGCATGTGCTATCGACTGACCTAATGAGGTTTTACCGACCCCTGGCGGGCCTACTAAACATAAAATAGGGGCTTTTAATTTCCTAACACGCTGCTGTACCGCAAGATATTCTAAAATCCGTTCTTTAACCTTTTCTAAGCCATAGTGTTCTGCTTCTAAAACTTCTTCTGCCAATTTCAAATCATGGCGAACCTTGGTTTTTTTCTTCCATGGAACATTAATCATCCATTCTAAATAATTACGAATAACGGTCGCTTCAGCTGACATCGGGGACATTAATTTAAGTTTATTTAATTCCGCTGTGGCTTTTTCTTTCACATCTTTAGACATCCCTGCTTTAGCAATTTTTTGCTCTAATTCTTCGACTTCACTAGCGGCTCCTTCCATTTCTCCGAGTTCTTTTTGAATGACTTTCATTTGTTCATTCAAATAATATTCGCGCTGGTTTTTTTCCATTTGTTTTTTAACCCGAACCCGAATTCTTTTTTCCGTTTCTAAAATATCTAGCTCAACTTCCATTAAATTCATCAAGGTTTCTAAACGCTGGGCTATATCGCTTAATTCTAAAATTGCTTGTTTATGCTCAACTTTTAAATAAATATGCGCGGCAATGGTATCTGCCAAACGACCTGGTTCATTAATATTGGAAACCGATTTAAAAACTTCAGGCGGAATCTTACGATTTAATTTAACATAGTCATCAAATGCCTTGAGTGCAGTGCGTTGTAAAGCATCCATACTTTTATCATCAAGGGTTAAATGCTCTGGGACACTACTAACGGCGGCTGAAAAATAATTACCCGTTTGCTCATAATAATCAATAGTACACCGACTAAAACCTTCGACTAACACCTTAACTGTTCCGTCAGGTAATTTTAAAAGTTGTAAAATATTAGCTAACGTCCCTATTTTATAAAGGTCTTTAGTTTCAGGTTCATCAATCTCAGGCTTTTGTTGAGTCACTAATAAAATTTGTTTGTTTTCCATCATTGCGGTTTCCAACGCTTCAATGGATTTTCCTCGCCCAACAAAGAGTGGGATCACCATATGCGGATAAACGACTACATCTCTAAGCGGTAATACGGGGAAAAGCGGGGTTTGATTACTTTCAGTCATGTTATTTCCATTGGGGACTTAAATCTTAAAGTTTTAGAAAATATGGGGACAATTGAGAAAATAGCAAGTTTATTGTATTTTCCAACTTAGTGTTTCACGGGCTTTTAAAGGGGTTATTAAATTTTCTCCCACGCCGTAATAGCTAGGAATCGTCCAGTTTTTCTTTTCTAAGGTAATGGTGTGCTTATTTCGAGCTAAACCATAAAAATCCGCACCATAAAAACTAGCAAAGGCTTCTAATTTATCTAAGGCATTTTCTTTCTCAAAAATTTCCGCGTATAACTCAATCGCCGCAAATGCAGTATAGCAACCTGCACAGCCACACGCATTTTCTTTTAAATGCGTCACGTGAGGCGCGCTATCTGTTCCTAGGAAAAATTTAGCATTACCACGGGTTGCAGCTTTGACTAAAGCCTGTCGATGCTGTTCTCGTTTAAGAATCGGTAAACAATAATTATGCGGATGAATCCCGCCCACTAAAATAGCATTTCGATTAAATAGTAAATGTTGTGGGGTAATGGTTGCGCCAATATTAGCCGATGCGGATTCAACAAATTGTACCGCTTCCTCGGTGGTTACATGTTCTAAAACAATTTTTAACGCAGGAAATTGTTTTACAATATCAGTTAAATGACGTTCGATAAATAAACGCTCGCGATCAAAAATATCACAATCTTCATCCGTCACTTCACCATGAATTAATAAAGG
>CAYROI010000034.1:0-18499 GCA_964425835.1 uncultured Methylococcaceae bacterium | reverse complement strand
CGCGATCAAAAATATCACAATCTTCATCCGTCACTTCACCATGAATTAATAAAGGCACATCATACTGTTGCATCGCCTCTAAAATGGGATAAATGGTCGATAAATTATTAACGCCCGCATCTGAGTTAGTCGTTGCGCCAGCAGGATATAATTTAAATGCATAAGTGAATTCACAAGTCGCTACTTGCTTAACATCATCAATCGTTGTTTGATTAGTCAAATAAAGGGTCATTAGGGGATCAAACTTAGAATCTTGTGCTAAAGTCTGTAAAATCTGATCTCGATAAGCCAATGCTTCTGCAACACATGTCACAGGGGGGGTTAAATTAGGCATTACAATCGCGCGTTTAAACTGTTTTGCGGTCTGTGTGACCACGGTTTTTAAAACATCTCCTGTTCTTAGGTGTAAATGCCAGTCATCGGGTTGAATCAGGGTTAAAGTCTTCATTACATCCGCTCTTTTTTGTAAAATAGCAGCCTATCTTAGCGCAAGGGGCTTGAAAATCTCAATAATCGCCCTTATTTCCCCTATTATTTTTTCGGAGTTTTTATGCCAATTTATGAATATCAATGTCAATCATGCGGGCATGAGTATGAGGCATTACAAAAAATGAGTGCAAAACCTTTAATCCATTGCCCTAGTTGTAGTGAACCTGAGTTAAAGAAAAAAATATCCGCCGCAGGTTTTAGACTGAAAGGCAGTGGCTGGTATGAAACTGATTTCAAAAACGGTTCAAAGAAAAATATTGCAGGGGAAAGTAAAGCGAAACCTAAGCCTCCGCCTAAAGCGACGACAAATTGTTGTAAAGGTAACACTTGCTAGTCATTGATTATTTACTTTTCTTTGTTGAAAAGAATTTTTTTAGCCTTTAAATTTTAAGAGAAAACTTATGCGTAGCCACAAATGTGGAGAATTAAATACCGCTCATTTAGGTGAGACCGTTGATTTATGTGGATGGGTACATCGCCGTCGCGATCATGGCGGGGTGATTTTTATCGACTTAAGAGATAGAGCAGGTCTTGTTCAAATTGTTTTTGATCCAGATACCGCAGAGACTTTTGCCCTTGCCGAGAGTGTGCGTAGTGAATATGTGTTAAAAGTGCGGGGTAAAGTCCGTAACCGCCCTCAAGGGACGATTAATCCGAATATGCACACGGGAGAAATTGAAGTTTTAATTCAGCATATTGAGATATTAAATAAATCGGAAACACCGCCTTTTCCTATTGAAAGTGATATGGAAGTCAATGAAGATACCCGTCTTCGCTACCGTTATATTGATTTACGCCGCGATGAAATGCAGCAAAAAATGCGTTTTCGTCGAGATGTTTCTCGGTGTTTACGTAATTTTTTAGATGAACGTAATTACTTTGAAGTTGAAACCCCTTATTTAACCAAAGCAACACCTGAAGGCGCAAGAGATTATCTTGTGCCAAGTCGTACCCATGAAAATGCTTTTTTTGCACTTCCCCAATCACCGCAACTTTATAAACAGTTGTTGATGATTGCAGGCATGGATAAGTATTATCAAATTGTCCGTTGTTTTAGGGATGAAGATTTGCGTGCAGATAGACAACCTGAATTTACTCAGTTGGATATTGAAACCTCATTTATGGATGAGGCGGGTATTATGTCAGTCATGGAAGCGATGATTAGGGAAGTTTTTGAAAAAAATCTTGATGTGTCTTTACCTGAAGAATTTCCTAAAATAACGTATCACGAAGCGATGCGCCGTTTTGGGTCGGATCGTCCTGATTTACGTATTCCACTTGAATTAGTAGATATTGCTGATGATATGAAAGGCGTTGATTTTAAAGTATTTTCAACGCCTGCGAAAGATCCAAAGGGGCGTGTTGTGGCGATGCGCCTGCCTCAAGGTAATAAATTAAGCCGTAAAGAAATTGATGAACTCACTAAATTTGTCGGTATTTACGGGGCAAAAGGGTTAGCTTATATTAAGGTTAATGATCGTGAAGCAGGTTTGGAAGGTCTACAATCGCCAATTGTAAAATTTGCCCCCGCCGAAGTTTGGGAAAGTGTTTTAACGAAAACTGAAGCACAAACAGGCGATTTAATTTTCTTTGGCGCAGATAAAACGCATATTGTTAATGAGGCAATGGGCGCGTTACGGGTTAAATTAGGCTTAGAACACGGTCTAGTACAAGGAAAATGGAAGCCTGTCTGGGTGGTTGATTTTCCGATGTTTGACTGGGATGAAAAATCACAACGCTGGAATGCGATTCATCATCCTTTTACTGCCCCTAGTTGTTCAGCAGAAGCATTGCAAGCGAATCCAGGTGAGGCATTATCACGTGCTTATGATTTGGTTTTAAATGGAACTGAAATTGGGGGCGGCTCAATTCGGATTCATAAAACTGAAATGCAAGCGATGGTTTTTAAATTATTAGGGATTAGCGAAGCCGAGGCAAATGAAAAATTCGGCTTTTTATTGGAGGCGTTAAAATATGGCTGTCCACCTCATGGTGGCATTGCCTTTGGACTAGATAGGTTAGTGATGCTCATGACAAATTCTAGTTCTATTCGTGATGTGATTGCTTTTCCAAAAACGCAAACAGCCGCTTGTCCATTAATGGATTCCCCCGCAGCTGTTAATGATAGACAGTTACGCGAATTGGGGATTAAATTGCGCAAGACTAAAGAAACGGGGACAACCTAAATAAATTAAACTCATGTAGGTGTGGATTTATTCGTACCTACATTACCTAATAGAAAGCATATTATCCAAGGCTTTTTTTGCTAATAAGGCTTCTTCCGTATCCACCTTAATTTGATTAACTACCACCCCATTCATTAAATTTTCTAATACCCAAGTGACATGTTGCGGGTCAGTTCTAAACATGGTCGAACACATGCTTAAAGTCGAGGACATAAAATGTACATTTTTACCCTCAGCTTGGCATTCATCATTTAAGCGATTGACTAAATTTAATTCTGTTGCCACTAACCAACGTGTATTTGCTTCAGCTTCACGAACAATTTTTAAAATAGTTTCTGTTGAACCAATATAATCGGCTTTTTGGCACACTTCAAAACAGGCTTCTGGATGGGCAATGACTTTGGTTTCAGGATAACGTTTTAGAAAATCATCAATATGTGCGGGTTCAAAAACTTGATGCACCGAACAAAATCCTTTCCATAAAATCATTTTGGCATTTTTAATCGCTTCAGCCGTTAATCCCCCTTGTGGTTTATCAAAATCCCAAACGACCATTTCATTCAAAGGGATGCCCTTTTGATAAGCCGATGTTCGTCCTAAATGTTGGTCTGGAAAAAATAAAATTTTCTCGCGTTTAGAAAAACTCCAGTCAAGAATTTTCCCTGCATTAGATGACGTGCAAACAATCCCTTCATGTTGTCCACAAAACGCCTTTAAATCTGCCGAAGAATTAATATAAGTAATGGGCGTGACTTGATTTTCTACCGCAATAACTTGCGCTAATTCATCCCAACAACGTTGTACATTCACCTTATTTGCCATATCTGCCATTGAACAACCAGCTGCCATATCGGGTAAAATGGCTTTTTGTTCAGGACGCGATAAGATGTCGGCAACTTCTGCCATAAAATGGACACCACAAAAAACAATATATTCAGCCTCAGATTGTGCCGCCTCCCGTGAAAGTTTTAATGAATCCCCTGAAATATCGGCATGTTTAAAGACAGAATCACGTTGATAATGGTGTCCTAAAATAATACAGCGTTTCCCCAGTGATTTTTTAGCCCGTGTAATGCGCTCATCACATTCTTCATCCGTTAATAAAGCGTAGTCTTGAATTGGTAAAACGGTCGTTGTCATCGTTAAAAAAACCTTATATAGTTATTAAAAATTAGCCCATTAAAGGGGGTTTTATTACATTTGCAGACGAAAGATGCAAGCAAATAGCAAATAAGGTTTCCCAGTTATCACCTGATTGCTGTCCTTTTATTTGCCGATCAGCTTTGGCACTTAAAATAAATGCTTGTTGTAAATCTGTGAGGTTAAGTCGGATTAAAGCCGTATTTATTAGCGGTTTACGATTATCCCAAATATGATATTGTTTAAAAATAGGTGCTTTATTTGTTGCTGTTTTAAGGGCGAGAAGACAGCGTAATTCACGGGTCAATGCCCATAAAACTACTGGAGCAACAATGCCTTCTGCACGTAAACCATGAAGTATTTTTATGGCGCGATTCACCTCGCCAGAAAGCACCGCATCGGTTAAGTTGAACACATCAAAACGTGAACTATCAGCGACAATGGCTTGTACTTGCGTGCTTGTTAGTGAACCTTGCCCATAAAGCACATATAATTTTTCAATTTCTTGGGATGCTGCGAGCAAATTACCTTCTATTCGTGAGGCGAGTATTTTAATTCCCATCGGGTCTAGTTGTAAGCCACGCTGTAATAAACGTTGTTGTAGCCAAGCGATTAACGCTTGTCCCGTTAATGGCCAAACTTGAACAACCCCCCCTATCTTTTCAATCGCTTTAACCCAGCGACTTTTTAGTGAAGGACGGGTTAATTTAGCCATACTAATGAGTAATAAGGTATCCTCAGCAGGTTGTTGACAATAGTCGGTTATTATTCTTGCCCCTTCAACCCCAAGTTTTGCAGAAGGTATTCTTAGATCAATAATCTTTTTATCTGCAAAAACAGAGAAATTATCTGCGGCTAAACTGACCTGATTCCAGTTAAAATTGCCTTCAACTGAAAAAATTTCACGGTTTAAATAACCCAAGTTTTTCGCAGCAAGACGAATCTTATCACCTGCTTCTCCCTTTTGTAAGGGTTCATCCCCTGTTATCAAATAACAGGGCTTTAAACCTTGGTTTAAGTTTAAATGCCTTTCTAGTTGGGCTAAATTGAAACGCATTTTATTTATTCACTTGTTTTTTTGAGTGAGGTTTTTTTAGACTTGTTTATTGAATCTTTGCGTCTATTTTCCATGGCTATTCTGGAACGAATCACAATAGAGCGGACGGCTTGGCTATACATTTCATTACGAATAAGCTGTTCTTCGTTGGTTTGGGCAAGAACCTCTACTTGGTCATTAAAATAGCTTCGCTGACTTTGAACACGCTGATTGGCTAATAATAATTTCCCCGATGGATCATAAATTGAAAAATTCAAGTCATAAAGTAACTCAAATTGATTTGCTTTACCGAGCGCGCTTAAGGATAACACCCGCGTTCTCATTTCTTCTTTGAGTATTTTAATGACAATCCCTGCTTCTTTAGGACTTGAAACCAATTTACCTTTAGAAAATTTTAAAGCTTTTCTAATTTCATCACGTAATTGTCCTGAGGCATTCTCTAAATAGACATTTTCCATCCCTTCGGGTAATTCCACAGCCCCCCGTAGTTGATAACCACAGGCAGTTAGAAATAAAAAAATAACGAGTAAGGAAGTGGCTTTTGTGTACATAGGTTTTTAAGGGATAAAATAGGAACGACAGAGGGAGAATTGTAACGGATTTTTATAAAATTAGATTAAATATTATGCCAAATCTTAGAGAAAATATAATCTTAAATTTAATCTCAACGTGGTTATTTATTCAAGTAATGTGACTTAATCACTGAACAAAAAATTAAACTATTTTAATATCTATCTCGCCATTAAAGTCATTTAATTTTAATTATCGAGGATCCGCTATGACTGATTTTGTTTTGAGTATATTTTCTAGTGTTTTTCAAATGAATATGCGTGACCATCATGATATTCCTTTTGCAATGCCATTAATGATGGCTGCATTTTTTGCAGGTATTTTAGGTTTTATTATTGTTAAATATATTAATATTGAGCAAAAAGAAGATCAAGAAAATCTATAAATTTATTCACCTATATTTTCCAACGCTTGGCGATTAATAATTTCAATCGTTCCCCGACTTAAAGTAAGCCAACCATAACCTTCAAAGCGTTTTAAATGTCTGGAGACCACCTCACGAGCTGAGCCTAGTTCTGCTGCTAGTTCGTGATGGGTCACCTTTAATTGATTGCTAGTCGAAACCAATAATAATTTACTCAAGCGAAAATCAATTGCCCCAAAGACGACCTCTTCCATTCGTGTAATCACATTAGACAAACGTGATGAAAAATTTTTAAAGACAAATTCACGAAAAAAAGCAGATTGTGCAATGCAGCGGTGAAAAGCATGAGAAGAAATAGCAAAAGCCTTAACATCCGTTTCAGTAATTCCTTCAGCAGGATAACGATCTCCCCCCAATAGACAAGAAGTGGTTAAGACACAAGAATCACCTGAAAACACATGATATAACAACATTTCACGCCCATTTTCAGCAATTAATTGCGTCTTTACCTGCCCTTCCAATAATAACAAATAATTTTCACAAAGACTGCCTGGATAAAAAACTTGTTGTCCTGCGGGTAAATTAACTAATTGTGCGGAAGCCATTAAACTTCTTATAGTGGCATCACTATTTGCCATAAACTGAGGGAAATATTGCGCCCATAAAGATTGATGCTTAATCATTATTTTATCCTTACTATTGAAATTTGGTTTTTTTATTAATCATTACTATAATATTGGTTTTTGCTTGAAGCGGTTAATTTAATTCGATAGCATTTGTCTGTTATAGTGTCATACTATCTTTTTATTTTTAAGCCAAAATAATATCATGGAATCATCAAATAGACCGCTTTCACCGCACCTTCAAGTTTATAAGCTACCCTTAACAGGACTGATCTCGATTACCCATCGAATCACAGGGACTGTTCTGGCTATAGGGTTACTTTTTTTTGTTTACAGTTTTTATGCTATTGCAACAGGGGCTGAAAATTATGCTGACTTACAGAGTTTGGTCAATCAGCCGCTGGTTTCACTTGTTTTAATCCTTTTTGTTTACGCGCTATTTTTTCATTTTTGTCATGGGATTCGTCATTTAATTTGGGACACAGGGGCTACTTTTGATAAAGAAACGATGAATAAATATGCCATTATAGAACTTGCGCTCTCTGTCGGATTAACGCTTTTTGCTTTTATTTTTATTTAAGGAATATCAATGAATTATAGAACCCCGCTTGCTCATGTTTTAGGATTAGGTTCGGCTAAAACAGGTAGTCACCATTGGTGGATGCAGCGTATTAGTGCTATCGCTTTAATTCCTTTAACTTTCTGGATGGTTGCCTTTATTAAACAACTAGGTAACGTAGATCACAGCCAAATGAGTGCTTGGTTAGCTGAGCCTTTGAATAGTTTGTTAGCCGTGAGTTTTGTTATTGCTGCATTTTATCATGCCGCATTGGGTTTACAGACTGTAGTCGAAGATTATGTGCAGAATGAAGCTTATAAAATTGCCAGTATATGGGTGATAAAACTAGGTTTTTTATTACTGGCTTTAGCGTCTTTACTTTCTATTCTACGCATTATTTTAGGCTAAAAAAGGTAATTTCGTATGAAAAACATGATTGAGTTTAAACTGGATAATGGTGAATCCGCTTTTATGCAGCTTGAAGAAACTGAGGTGAAGACCCAGCAAAGACAACGTATTAGTCGTGGCGGGCGTGGTGGTTCTGAAGAGGAAGAAACTCTACAAGCCCCCCGTAGTTTTAATGATGCGATCAAATGTATTGCCCCTATTGGCAATGCCTTGTTGTCCTCGTTAAAAGATATTAATACCCCCGATGAAATTAGTTTAGAATTTGCGATTAGTTTTAATGGTAAAGCGGGGGTGGTTTTTTCTTCGGTTGAAAGTGAAGCGAGTTTTAAAGTCGGTATTAAATGGAAGAATAAATAAATCTAAATTTCCCCTAATTTTAAATTATATCGTTTTTAATGCTTTCCAAAATTCGGTTTGCAACTTTATTTTTAAAACTTGTTGTGACGCTAAAACCCCTGAGTAACAAGCCCCATAAATACCGCCACCGGGTGTACTCCAGTGTCCTGCGAAATAAAGTCCCTTAATAGGGGATTTGTTTGCGAGTCGGTTTATGCCTATTTGTTCGGGGGTTGCCGCCCAACCATAAGCTGCCCCTTTATAATTTGAGGTATATCGTTCTAGTGTTGTGGGTGAACCTGCCTCTATCAATAATAGATTTTTCTTTAATCCTGAAACCTTGGTTGCCGCATAATCTAGCATTTTTTCAATATACAGCGGTTTTGCTTTTTTCCAGTATTCTTGACTTTCATACGCCACTAAACGCGTTAATATAATTAAATGCTCATCTTTAGGGGCAAGACTTGGGTCAACTAAGGTGGGAATAGTCATACTTAGCCATGATAAATTCTCACGATTATTAATGGCATCGGCATAATTTTTTTCATGATCTAAATTATTATAATAAAAACTTTCATGGTGTAAATTCATGCTTTTTAAGTCAAGATTTGTTGCTAGGTAAACCACGAAAATAGACGCTGAGGGTTTCATGCGTTTCAAGTGCGTTATATAACGTTTAGGGAAATATTGCGCGCCAATCATTTTTAGAATAGTTTGTCGTGCATCAGCATTAGAAATAATCGTTTGTGCTTGAATACGTTGACCTGATACTAAGGTAAGGCTTTGAACTTGATTATCACTAACTTCAATGTTTTTAACCGCTGTTTTATAGGAAATTTTGCCACCTTGTTTAATCAAAGCGGTAACAAAACTATCGGCAAATTTTTGAAACCCCCCTTTACAGTAATATGCACTGTCAACAAGATAACCAATAAGCATGACTGCCCAGTAAATAAATGAGACCTGAGCGGGTGGTAATCCTAGATAAGGCCAATGACTTGCGAAAATAGCCTGTAAGCGTTTATCGTCAATAAAGTCACCCCAAACATTCGCTAAGGTTGAATATTGATAGCGAAACAATAGATTAAGCTCTGTTTGGATAGTTGTATTGTCGCTAGTCGCAATAATATCATCCGCCTTAGCCACTTGTTCTGATAGTTGTAAACAGAGTGCGAGTAGTGTTTTTAACCCTTGTTTTTGCTTGGGAAAAATTTGTGCCATTTCATTAACAAAATTTTCTACGCCTAAGGGAAGCGTTGTTTGTATTTCGGGATAATCTACATAAGAAAAAGGGTTAATAGGAATAAATTCTAATTGATCGTAGACTTCAATGGCTTGTAAGACTTTACGCAAAATTTGTCCGCCTTGATAACCTTGCATTCCACAGCCACTGGTTAAATGAACCCCTGAATCAAAATGATAACGTTTACGATAAAAACCATGCGCATATCCACCTGGACGGTCGTGTTTTTCTAATACCCATACGGATTTACCAGCTTTTGCTAATAAGGTTGCTGCCGTTAAACCACCAATACCACTACCGATAACAATGACATCAATTTGTTGTAAATTAGTTTGTTCCATTTGCAGATGATAAAAATTAGATTTTTATTTTTAAAAATTAATTATAACGAACCTTATCGTAAGATTTGTATAAATATCAGCAAAAATTTTTAACTACAGAATGATAACAATGGTTATCATTCAAATATTCTTATGGCTTCATCATTTAACAATGTCTGCTCAATTTAAAACCATTGGTATTATCGGCAAGCCTAGTGATTCTAGTATTGCCAAAACTTTAACAACGTTATTACAGTTTTTAAAGCAACAACATTACAACATCGTGATTGCAAAAAATAGTGCGGCGTTTGTTAATGATTCTTCAATTAAATTTTATTCTAAAAAAACTTTAGGTGCGCATTGTGACCTCATTATTGCCGCAGGTGGGGATGGAACTTTTTTATCAGCAGCGCGATGTAGTGCGGATTATAATATCCCCATTATTGGGATTAATTTAGGGAGAGTCGGATTTTTAGTGGATATATCCCCTAAAAAAATGTGTGAAAGTTTAAAAGAAATATTGTGTGGGAACTATATTGGAGAACAGCGTTATTTTTTAAAGACTAAAATTATTCGAGACAATGAAGTGATTCATGAGGAAAAGGCGTTAAATGAGGTTGTGATCCATCGCTGGATAACACCGAGTATGATAGAAATTGTTACCCGTATTAACGGACAATTTCTTAATTCACAACGCTCTGATGGTTTGATTATTTCAACACCCACAGGGTCGACAGCTTACGCACTTTCAGCGGGAGGGCCTATATTACACCCCGCTTTGAATGCCTTGGTACTTGTGCCTTTAAATCCGCATACGTTATCAAATCGACCTATTGTGGTTAATGATGATTGTGAAATTGAAATTAGTTTTTGCCAAACTAAACAAATCAACGCGCAGGTGACTTGTGATTATTTGGAAATTCCTGAGGTGCGTATTGGTGATAAAATTTTAATTACCAAGATGCCTACAGGGATTAGGATATTACATCCACGCGATTATGATTTTTTTAATGTATTACGTGAGAAATTGAGTTGGAGTGATGGGGTGTAGGATGGGCAGACCCCCGCTACCGTTATTTACGTTTTTTTCGATGGATTTTGTCTAGTTTAGTTTTAATACGTTGACGTTTTAAAGAAGATAAATAATCTACAAATAATTTACCTTCTAAATGATCCATTTCATGCTGAATACAAACGGCAAGCAAACCATCAGCCTCTAATTCATAACTTTGACCATCGCGGTCTAAGGCTTTGATTTTTATACGTTCAGCGCGTTTAATATTTTCAAAAAAATTAGGGACAGATAAACAGCCTTCCTCAGATTCTTCAACGCCTTCTTTTTCAATGAGTTCGGGATTAATTAGACATAAAGGATCATTATTTTCTTCGCTAACATCAATCATAATGACACGCAGGTGAACATTAACTTGTGTTGCAGCAAGCCCTATGCCCTCAGCTTTATACATGGTTTCGGTCATGTCATCGACCAGCTGTCTTATTTTTTTATCCACAGTTTTGATAACCGCCGCTTTTTTACGTAAACGATCATCAGGAAATTCAAGGATGGGTAAAATAGCCACCAATTTCTCCACGATTATTTTAATACTAGTATTCTATATTAATTCATCTAAACTTTACATCCAAATACAAATTAAATTGATGATAAAAAGGCTAAATAATGGGATTTTTAATAAAACTAGTAGGGACAGCAGGGCTACTTTTAAGCATGGCAGCTTTAGCAGGCGAAGACCCGCAAACAGAGACACAGAAAATCGCTGGAAAATCAATAAGCTCAAAGAAAGCATCCAGACCTAAAAATTTTTATAAGCACGAGCTTAAACTGTATCCTCGGAAGCGTATTGAAGAAATAGAAGAAGCTTTAAAAAAAATTCCAGCAGATGCGATTACACAATTTTTAACTTCACCTCGCGTAGTTGAAGAAAGCGAAATTGATAACGCCCCTTATGTATTTGAATTTGTTGGTGAACATGTTCTTGGGGGGGCTGGAGATAAAATGTATGTCCGCACTATAGTAGAACCAACCACCTTAGATTATTCCATTTATCGTAAAGGAGACCCTTATTATAGCCCTGTCAATAAAGAGCTTTTAGGTTATGCTGCACTTTATTTAGGGGATGCAAAATTACAACGTGAAGGTGACCCTGCGACGTTAATAATTACTAAATCAAATCAAGAAATTAGACGAGGGGATCGTTTAATGGAAGCCTCTAAAGCACTATCTGTTGCCAACTTTTTCCCAGAACTGCCCAAAGTTGAAATCACAGGTAATATTCTTAGTGTACTCAATGGGGTCTCTCAAATTGGAAAATATAATATTGTTGTGATTGATAAAGGCATTGCGGATAATATGAAAGTGGGCTATATTCTTGACATTTATCAACGAGGGCGCAGGGTTGCTGATCATATTGGGCATGACAATGGGAATACAATGGTTCAACTACCTGATGAGATTGCGGGAACATTAATGATTTTTCGTCCCTTTAAGCGCGTTAGTTACGCCTTGGTGGTAAAGGCGACTAAAGCGATTCATATTTTGGATAAAGTTAGAACCCCTGAATATGCACATTTTGAATAATCTTATTTTATGAAATATTGGCTTGCCTTATCAAGGGTATCAGGGGTTGGCTGTCGTACTTTTTTAAAGATTCTGAACCATTGCTCGCCAGAAGAAGTTTTTTCACAATCAACAGCCGCATTAATCGCTTTAGGGCTTAAAAATAATCTTATTAAGGGGATAAAAAACCCTGATTGGAATGCTGTTGATAAAGATTTAACTTGGTTATCCCAAGAAAACCATCATTTACTCACGCTAGATAATCCTTTTTATCCCCAACAATTAAAAGAAATAGCCGATCCGCCCCCGCTCTTATTTTTACGCGGACAAAAGCAATTACTCTCCAGTCCGCAAGTCGCTATTGTTGGTAGTCGTAATCCTTCGACTGAAGGACGGCGTATTGCTTTTGATTTTGCTTATAGTCTTGCTAACCAAGGGTTTACGATTAGTAGTGGTTTGGCGTTAGGTATTGATGCGTGTAGTCATGAGGGCGCATTAAAAGCAACAGGAAATACCATTGCAGTGGCAGGAACGGGCTTAGATCGTATTTACCCTGCAGCTCATAAACAACTTGCAACTGAAATTGTCAACCATGGCGCAATGATTTCTGAGTTTCCACCAGGCACGAATGCCATTGCAAGTAATTTTCCTCGGCGTAATCGGATTATCAGTGGTTTATGCTTGGGATTATTAGTGGTGGAGGCGGCTAAAAAAAGTGGGTCATTAATTAGCGCGCGATTAGCCTTGGAGCAAAATCGTGATGTTTTTGCGATTCCAGGCTCTATTTATAATCCTTTAGCAAGAGGCTGTAATGGCTTGATTCGAGAAGGCGCAAAGCTGGTCGAAACAACCGAGGATATATTGCATGAGCTAAATCAATATAATCAACAACATAGCGTTTCTAAGTCAACAAATAATCAATCAGAACTTGACCTAGCCCAGCAAAATCTATTGAATCTTATTATGTTTAGCCCAACATCGGTGGATGTTTTGGTTGAGGAAAGTGGATATTCAGCTGAAATTATTTCTTCAATGTTACTGATTTTAGAATTACAAGGCTATATCAGTGCCGCCCCTGGGGGTGGCTATTTGCGCACAAAATAATTAAGAAATGTGTTGTAAAAATAATTGATGCGAGCTTTTCAAATTTAACCATAGAAGAAATTATGTTTGATGTACTCATTTATTTATTTGAGAATTATTTAGAAGATAATGTGGATTTATTGCCTAATAGCGATGCGATTAGAAGTGAATTATTCCAAGCAGGCTTTGCCCAGCCCAATGTTAATTTAGCGTTTGCATGGTTAGAATCCTTAGATGAAAATGATAAACAAGCCTGTGAAACGCAAGCATTTAGAATTTTCTCAGAACCTGAAAAAAGACATTTAGATTTAGCATGTCGTAATTTATTAATTTTTCTAGAACACAGTGGTATTTTATCCCCTGACAATAGAGAAATTGTGATTGATAAAGCCATGGTATTGGAAAATGAAGCGATTTATCTGGATGAATTGAAATGGATTGTGTTAATGGTTTTATTAACCCAATCAGATGATGAGATCGCTTATTCGAGAATGGAAGAGATTGTTTACGATTTATCACCGACCTATTTACATTAAAAGATTGTAGAGTTTAAAAATATAATGAGTAAAAACCTAGTTATTGTAGAGTCTCCTGCAAAAGCCAAAACCATTGAAAAATATTTAGGTAAAGATTTTCACGTTTTAGCCTCTTATGGGCATGTTCGTGATTTAGTACCCAAAGAAGGAGCTGTTGATCCTGAAAATGACTTTGCGATGAAATATCAAGTGATAGAACGTAATCAACGTCATGTTCAAGAAATTATTAAAGCCTTAAAAAAAGCTGAGACCCTTTATTTAGCAACAGATCCTGATAGAGAAGGGGAGGCAATTTCATGGCATTTATTGGAACTATTAAAAGAGAAAAAAATTCTCAAAAAGAAAGCCGTTCATCGGGTTGTTTTTCATGAAATCACTAAAAAAGCGGTGACAGAAGCGGTTGCCAATCCATCAGAATTAGCTATTGATCTAGTTTATGCACAACAAGCACGGCGTGCGTTGGATTATCTAGTGGGTTTTAATTTATCACCGTTACTATGGAAAAAAATCCGTCGTGGACTTTCAGCAGGACGGGTACAAAGTCCTGCGTTGCGAATGATTGTTGAACGAGCCATTGAGATTGAAGCATTTAAAAAGCGTGAATATTGGACGATTGATGCACATGTCACGGCCGAAAAACAAACTTTTAAGGCAAAGCTTAGTTATCTTGAGGGCAATAAATTAACGCAATTTTCAATTACCGATGAAAAGCAAGCGCATGAGGCTCAGCAGCAATTAACGGCGGCTGCTAATGGGCAATTAATTGTTGCGAAAATTGAAAAGAAACAGCGACGACGTAATCCATCGCCCCCATTTACAACTTCAACTTTACAGCAAGAAGCTGCGCGTAAATTAGGGTTTACAACCAAAAAGACGATGATAGTCGCGCAGCAACTTTATGAAGGTATTGATGTTGGGGGAGAATCCGCAGGTTTAATTACTTATATGCGGACAGATTCGGTCAATTTATCAGTAGATGCCATTACTGAGATTCGTAATTTAATTGCCCAAAAATATGGGAAAGAAAACGTTCCCAAAGAGCCTCGGCAATTTAAAACGAAATCAAAAAATGCTCAAGAAGCGCATGAAGCAGTACGACCTACAGCGGCTAATCAATTACCGAGTCAAATTAAAAGCTATTTAAGTGCGGAACAATATAAACTGTATCATTTAATTTGGAAGCGAACGATTGCTTGTCAAATGATTCACGCAACGCTTAATTTGGTGGCAATTGATTTTAATTGTGGTTCTACTCAGGATATTTTTAGAGCCACAGGGTCTACAATCGCTAAACTTGGTTTTATGGCCGTTTATTTAGAAGGTTTAGATGATAATAAAGAAGGTGATGATAAAGAGCATTTTCTACCGCCATTAAACGTAGGGGATAATATTCCTTTAAATGAAATTGTGGCAGATCAGCATTTTACCGAACCCCCGCCGTGTTATAGTGAAGCGAGTTTGGTTAAATCATTAGAAGAGCATGGTATTGGTCGTCCTTCAACTTATGCAACTATTATTTCAACCTTGCAAAATCGTGAATATGTCACTTTGGAAAAAAAACGATTCCAACCCACCGATGTCGGGCGAATTGTTAATAAGTTTTTAACCGAACATTTTACCAAATATGTCGATTACAATTTTACCGCTGATTTGGAAGATAATTTAGATGCCGTTTCACGGGGAGAAAAAGATTGGATTCCTTTGATGAAGGATTTTTGGCAACCCTTTAAGGATTTAGTGAAAGAAAAAGATGAAACTGTACAGCGAAAAGATGTTACGCAAGAAGCTTTAGACGAGAAATGTCCCGAATGTGGGAATCCGTTATCTATTCGTTTGGGACGGAATGGACGTTTTATTGGTTGTACTAAGTACCCTGATTGTTCTTATACGCGTAATCTTAATGATGATGGAACAGAGTCAAATGAGCCTGAGGTTGTTGAAGGGCGAAACTGTCCAAAATGTA
The DNA here is from genome assembly GCA_964425835.1 of uncultured Methylococcaceae bacterium. Lineage (GTDB taxonomy): Bacteria > Pseudomonadota > Gammaproteobacteria > Methylococcales > Methylomonadaceae > WTBX01. Next base: position 3,047 of record CAYROI010000034.1, on the reverse strand, counting down.
CGTCGGCGTTAGTTATCAAGACAGGACGTTATGGAAAATTTATAGGGTGCAGTGGTTATCCCGATTGTAAACATATTGAGCCTTTAGAAAAACCTGAAGATACGGGGATTCAATGTCCTGAGTGTCATAAAGGTAATATTTTAAAACGCAAAGCACGTTCTGGAAAAATATTTTATTCTTGTGAAAAATATCCTAAATGTAAATACGCGCTCTGGAATCCCCCCATTAAAGAAGCTTGTCCTGACTGCAACTGGCCTATTCTTACCCTTAAAACGACAAAACGGCGAGGAGAGGAAAAGGTTTGTCCGCAAAAACCCTGTAAATATGTGACCCCTTATGAAGGGAATTTAGAGAAAATCAAGGAAACTGAATAGAGTGAACATCGCACAGCTCACACAATTTATATGATTTTAAAACGAATAAATTTTTTTATTTTTTTTTATTTAATTATTAATAGCCCTGTTATTTTTTCGCAAACAGTCCCTGTGATTGCCGCAGCGTCGAGTGTTAAATTTGCCTTAGAGGAAATTAGTCAACAATTTACCCAAGATACCCAATTAAAAGTTAAATTAAGTTTTAGTTCCTCAGGTAACTTAATGCAGCAAATTCGCCATCATAGTCCTTTTGAGTTATTTATTTCTGCAGATGAAGCGTATGTTTTTCAATTACAGCAAGCAGGCTTAACTTTAGATCAAGGCGTTCTTTATGCACAAGGGCGATTAGTATTTTTTACCCCTAAAAATTCTTCTTTAAAAAAAGATAGTCAGTTGAGTGATGTGGGTTTAGCTTTAAAAGAGGGACGATTAAAACGTTTTGCGATTGCAAATCCTGACCATGCACCTTATGGGCGTGCGGCAAAACAGGTATTACAAAAGCTAGATTTGTGGGACAGGCTACAAAAAAAATTAATCTTGGGAGAAAATGTTGCTCAGGCGGCTCAGTTTAGTACGACAGGGAGTGTTCAAGGTGGAATTTTTTCTTATTCCTTTGCATTGCAATCACAAATTAACAATCAGGGGGATTACATCTTATTACCTCGCTTATTGCATCAACCGCTATTGGCAAGAATGGTCTTGCTAAAACAAGCAGGTTCAACGGCAAAAAAATTTTATCACTATCTTCAACAAGTAAAATCTCGTACTATTTTTGAAAAATATGGTTTTTCACTGCCTTAGATTAATATGGATGGGGAGTCTCTATTACTATCAATTAAACTAAGTACGATTACCGTAATTTTTTTATTGCCTGTAGGCATTATCCTAGGTCGTTATTTAGCTTATCGGCAATTTTATGGAAAAAGTTTATTACAAGCCTTACTGGCTATTCCTCTGGTATTACCCCCAACAGTATTAGGTTATTATTTATTAGTTTTTTTAGGCGGTTCTTCTTCACTAGGGCGTAGTTTAGAAACACTATTTGGGCAGACCTTAGTTTTTAGTTTTGAAGGACTTGTCATTGGCTCAATTATTTTTAATCTTCCCTTTGCAATTCAACCCATGCAACGCGCTTTTGAATCTATTCCTAGAGAAATTAGAGAAGCGGGCGCATGTTGTGGATTGCCCCCTATAAAAGTGTTACTAAAAATAGAATTGCCCCTTGCTTGGACAGGGATTGTTTCTGCGATGGTGATGACATTTGCCCATACTTTAGGTGAATTTGGGGTGGTATTAATGGTCGGCGGGAATATTCCGGGTGAAACTAAAACCATTGCGATTGCGATTTATGATCGTGTTCAGGCTTTTGATAATCAAGCAGCGGCTACAATGTCGGCTTTTTTATTAATCTTTTCAGTGATCGCAATTAGTTTTACTTACTTAGTAACAGAACGGCATAAACAATATTATGGCTAAGCATGGATTGGAATTATGGTTAAAGCAAGATTATCCGATTAAATTAGATATTAATTTAAAATGTCAAAATAATGAGGTATTAGCTTTAGTCGGTCCTTCTGGGAGTGGTAAAAGCACCGTTTTACGTGCGATTGCAGGGCTATATTCTGTCAAACAAGGTTATATCGCTTGCCAACAACAATGCTGGTTAGATACGAAAAAAGCGATTAATTACCCGCCACATCAACGCGCAGTGGGATTAGTTTTTCAAAATTATGCGTTATTTCCCCATTATTCAGCACAGGAAAATGTAGCAATAGCTTTGGGACATTTACCGAAGAATAAACGCTTGCAACAAGCAACCGCATTATTAGAGAAAGTTCATTTAAAGGGATTAGAGCAACGTTATCCGAGACAGTTATCAGGTGGGCAACAACAACGCGTTGCGGTGGCAAGGGCTTTGGCGAGAGAGCCGAAAGTATTATTATTGGATGAGCCTTTTTCTGCGGTGGATCAGGTGACAAGACGGCGTTTATATAAAGAATTAATTGAGTTGCGTGATTCTTTAGCAATGCCGATGATTTTAGTAACCCATGATTTGGATGAGGCTAATTTATTGGCTGATCGTTTGTGTTTGCTTTATCACGGGGTCAGTTTACAATCTGGAGTACCAATGGAGGTTGTTACTTTTCCAGCAACCGCACAAGTGGCTAAGTTAATGAATCAACGAAATATTTTTACGGGTAAAATAGTTGCTCATCAGTCTGAAAAAAATATTAGCTTACTCTCATGGCATGATCGGCTTATTGAAGTGGGTTATCAATCAAGCTATGGCGTAGGGGAGCGTCTTTGCTGGATGATTCCTGAAACAGATGTTATTTTGCATCGCCGCTATCACGTTTCTAAAGGCGAACGCGAAAACCCATTTTCAGGGATTATTATTGATTATATGTTATTAGGCGGCTATGTCAGTGTTTTAATCGAGATAGATAAAAAACTTAAGATGAACTTAACCATGAGTGTTCCTTTACACGTGGCAAGACGTAATGGACTTAAGAAGGGAATTGTTGTTACGGTCACGTTATTGACAAAAGGGATTCATTTAATGCCCTTTGAAAATTTACGCTAGAATTTTATTTAGTCATTAATGACTAAAATAAAAGATGGTGCCTCAGGCCGGAATCGAACCGGCACGGTGTTGCCACCGCGGGATTTTAA
>CAYROI010000033.1:20732-23404 GCA_964425835.1 uncultured Methylococcaceae bacterium | reverse complement strand
GCGGTTTTTGGCTGGGCGGCTTACCAAAAAGAAAATGTAAGAGTTGTGGTACTTAAACCGCAAATTTTTGAAATAAAAAAAGGGGACTCTGTTAATAAAATCATTAATAATTTACAAAATAAACAGGTTACGATTGATCGTTTGTGGTTTAAAATTATAGGCTATAACCAACAATCTCTTCACCGCTTAAAAGCAGGTGAATATCAACTAAAACAAGGACTAACAACAACGCAACTACTGAGTTTATTAGCTTCTGGAAAATCACGCCAATATTCAATTACCTTCCCAGAAGGTTGGTCATTTAAACAGATACTTAAAAAAATTGCTAATACGCCTTATTTACAACAAACCTTAGCAGGGGTTGATAATGAAACCTTAATGGCGCGGTTGAATGCTGACTACAAACATCCCGAGGGTTTATTTTTCCCCGATACTTATTTTTTCAATAAAAACAGCAGTGATTTTTCTATTCTAAAAAAAGCTTATTTAAAAATGCAGACTGTTTTAGAACAGCAATGGCAAGCAAGAGAATCTGGGTTAGTTATAAAAAGTGCTTATGAGGCATTAATTTTAGCTTCTATTATTGAAAAAGAAACTGCGGTTGCTTCTGAAAGAACACTGATTTCAGGGGTATTTAGTCGGCGTTTACAAAAAGGAATGTTATTACAAACTGATCCCACGGTTATTTATGGTATGGGTGATAATTATCACGGTAACATTCGTCGTAAAGATTTAAAAGAACCCACACCTTACAATACTTATGTGATTAAAGGGCTACCGCCTACACCGATTGCGATGCCTGGAAAGGCGGCTATTTATGCTGCATTACATCCTGCAAAAGGTAGAAGTCTTTATTTTGTTTCTCGTGGGGATGGCACACATGTTTTTTCAGCCACGCTGAGCGAACATAATAAAGCCGTTAATACTTATCAAAGGTAAAACAATGCAACGCGGTCAATTTATTACCTTGGAAGGCGGGGAAGGGTTAGGTAAAACAACGAATCTTGCTTTTATTGAAGCGTTATTGATTGAACGGGGGGTTGATGTGGTCGTCACACGTGAACCGGGTGGAACAAGATTAGCAGAAAAATTGCGCCAACTATTATTAGACAATAATAATGAGCCGATTGCAGAGCAAACAGAATTATTATTAATGTTTGCGGCTAGAGCGCAGCATATTAACCATGTAATTAACCCTGCTCTAAGCCAAGGAAAATGGGTGTTATGTGATCGTTTTACCGATTCAACTTATGCCTATCAAGGCGGTGGGCGTGGCTTAGGGTTTGAAAAAATTTGTTGGCTGGAAAGTTTTGTACAACAGCAATTGAGACCTGATTTAACTTTCTTATTTGATGCTCCCGTTGAATTAGGAATGAAAAGAGCCAAAAAACGTGGCGGTTTAGATCGCTTTGAAAATGAACAGCGGGTATTTTTTAATGCGGTGAGACAAGCTTTTTTAAAACAAGCGGCATGTTATCCACAACGAATTAAGATTATTAATGCGGCATTGCCACTGCCAGAAGTTCAGCAAAACTTAAAACACTATTTGGATTTATTACGATGACAACTATTTTCCCTTGGCAACAAAATAGTTGGAATTTGTTTAATCAGTATTTAATCCAAGACAGAGTACCCCAGGCCTTATTAATTAACGGCGCAAAAGGCTTAGGAAAACAGCAGTTAGCTTATTCATTCGCTAAATCCTTATTATGTAATCAGCGTTTATCCAACGCGCAGAATTGTGGACAATGTCGTTCTTGTAAACTGTTTAATGCAAAAACACACCCTGATTTTATCACAGTGCATTCTGAAGAAGGTAAGCAAATTATTGGAATAGATTGTATTCGAGAACTGATTATAAAATTGGCTTTAAAACCCCAGTTTGAAAGTTATCGTGTCGTAATCATTCATTCTGCAGCGGAGCTTAATAAAGCGGCAGCCAATGCGTTTCTGAAATGTTTGGAAGAACCCAATGAACGGACGTGTATTATTTTATTAACGGAAAGCTTATCAAAATTGCCTGCAACTATTTTAAGTCGTTGTCAAAAGATGATACTGACTAAACCAAAAATGGAAATAGCGCAGCATTGGTTAGCAGAACAACAGGTAACCGAAAATAGTCGCTTATTATTAAGTTTAGCTCAAGGCGCACCTTTATTAGCAAAAGAATATGCCGAAAACGATATTTTACCGTTACGGCAACAATGTTTTAGTGATTGGCTGAATGTTGCTAATAGGCGAGCTAACCCCGTTGAAATTGCTGAAAAATGGCATAAACAACAAGTCTCATTAATTCTTTTTTGGCTAATCAGTTGGAGTACTGATTTAATTAAATGTTTTTATCAAACTCAAGTGATTAATTTATCTAATCCTGATTTACAGATAAGTTTGCAGAAACTTCTAGATCAACTAAAATTGAAAGATATTTATTATTTTTATGATCGCTTACTTCAAACTCAACAACGCATTGATACACAAATAAATATACAATTAATGTTTGAAGAATTATTAATTTTATGGTCACAAATTAATCAAGGGGATTAAAAATGGCAGAAGTTACTAAAAAACATTCCTCAGGTATTGCGACTCTTGCAATTAAAGAAAAAAAACAACTTTATAAAGCCTATATGCCCTTTATTATCAACGGGGGGTTATTTATTCCGACGAAACGC
>CAYROI010000033.1:16443-20632 GCA_964425835.1 uncultured Methylococcaceae bacterium | reverse complement strand
GAAACAGGTTTAGATTATTTTCGTAGTAGTGGAGATTTAAGCTGGCAACATCAACGGTTCAAAACTCACGTTCAGGTGGCAAAAAACTTAAAAAAGCCGTTAATTATTCATAACCGTGAAGCAGGTGACGATGTCTTAGCATTATTGAAAAAAGAAGGCGCAGATGAGGTGGGGGGAGTGATTCATTGTTTTACGGAAGACTGGGAATTTGCCAAAAAAGCGATGGCACTTAATTTTTATATTTCTTTTTCGGGGATTGTCACTTTTAAAAATGCGCGGGCTATTCAAGAGGCTGCCAAACAAATTCCCGATGATAAATTTTTAATTGAAACCGACTCGCCTTATTTATCCCCCGTTCCTTTTAGAGGTAAACCTAATTATCCTATTTATGTGCGTCATGTTGCAGAACAATTAGCCCTATTACGTGGTGTTGATGTTAAAACGATTGCGAGACAATCAACGGCTAATTTTCATGCTTTATTTGCAACGTAAAAATTAATAAAAATTTAAATTATTTATGATAAACTCAAAATCGTGGGGTCTTTGTTTGCTATTATTTACATTAAATGGATGTGCGACATTTGGCTATACGAGTACTGCTGACTATGTTGAAGCGGTTTTTAAGCGGCAAAATGCAATCACAACGCAAGTAATGATGCTGACAGATATTGATCTTTCAGCAGAGGATGAAGCGGAATTAATGCAGGTAGAAGCACAAATGCAACAAGATTGTCGATTACTTAATGCGTATGCAATTAAAGAAATGAATCATCAATCCACTAATCTATTATTTAAAAAACGCGTAAAAGATAGTGCTGAAGCCTGTGATGAAAGTGTTGATGAACTTGAATCCTTATTAGATGATTTTGATCTTCTTGATGATTAAAGACAACCGATTGAATAATTTTAGCTTTTATGCCCTATTTTTCGATTAGAAATGTATTGTCGATCATTTATTTTCATGTTGGTATTCTTTTAATTAGCGGGCCTTCTATTAGTTTGGCTAATGATTCTTATTTAATAAAATTACAGCAACAAGCTAAGATTTTAAAGCTTGCAAAAAAACGAACTTGGCAGGTTTTATTACATTATCAAACTTCGCTAACTAACCAACAATCAGCCAGTCTTATCACCAACAAAAATTTCTTTTTTCATCCTCAAGGAAAAGTTGACCCTTCTGCTGAATTATCAGCGACATTAGCCCATTTTTTTTTAAATAATACGGAAGATAAAAATTCAGCACAATGCCGTTTTCCTGCACGTTTTCAATGGCTAAAACAACAACTGAATATAGACAGTAAACAATTACCTCGCCGCAAATGTTTAAATTTAACTCGCTGGCTGAATAATTTGGCAGTAAAAAATATTACCGTTGTTTTTCCTGTGGCTTATCTCAATAATCCTGCTTCTATGTTTGGGCATAGCTTTTTAAAATTAGGGCGAAAAAATAATGCGGAAGGTTCGGCGTTATTAGCATGGACAGTTAATTATGCTGCAATAACAAAACAAGAACGCGGATTAAAATTTGTTGTTAAAGGGCTTTTTGGGGGGTATCAAGGAAAATATACCCTTGCGCCTTATTATTTATTATTGAAAGAATATACTGACCTAGATAATCGTGATTTATGGGAATACAAGCTTGATTTTAACGCGCAAGAAATTAAGCGGCTCTTGTTGCATTTATGGGAATTATTCCCCGCTCGTTTTAATTATTATTTTATTAATAAAAATTGTTCTTATCAGTTATTAACACTATTAGAAGTTGCTCGTCCTGCGCTAAATTTAAGTTCTCAGTTTAAATTTGATGCGATTCCTGCCGATACTATTCAGGCTATTATTCAGCAAGGACTCTTAAAAAAAACGGATTACCGACCTGCTTTAGCGACCCGTGTAATGACCAAAGCAAAATCTTTAAATACGACGCAACAGCAATTGGCAAAAGCATTCGCTTTAGAAAAAATTAAATTAGCAACACCTTGGGCTAAAAATTATTCTAAAACAGAACAAGCGAGTATTTTAGAATTGGCTTTTGATTATTTATCTTATTTAAATGCAAAAAAAATAAAATATAAACAAAAAATTAATGGGCAATTGGCTTATGATTTATTAGCGGCGAGAAGTTTACTTAATGTACCATCACTGACGGCTAAAATAATTAAACCTAAGGTGAGACCCGACGAGGGACATGTGGGTAATCGAGCCGCATTGGCTTATGGCTATGATGGACAACAAACATTTATTGAAGCGGGCTATCGTTGGGCTTATCACGATCTTTATGATAATAGTCAAGGTTTTGTCAAAGGGGCTGAAGTGGTGTTTTTAAACGCCGCAATACGCTATTATCCAACTAGGGGAGAAGTAAATTTAGAAACCCTTGACTTAATCAAGCTCACCTCTTTACCTGAGTTTAATAATTTTATTCAGCCTTTTTCTTGGCAAGTTCTATTAGGCGCAAAGCAAATGCGTTTTTTTGATAATCAACGTCATTTAACGCCTTGGATAAAAATAGGTGGCGGGCTTAGTTATTACCCTTCTGAAAATAGTTTGTTTTCGGTTAATCTTTTAAATACCCTGTTAATTAATCCGAAATTCCATCAATATACGGCAGTCGGTATGGGGGCGGGGTTACATGTTTACTATGATCCTTTACCAACATGGCGTGTCGCATTTAATGCCAGTATTTTAAAATATGTACAGGGTAGTCATCAAATAACTTATAATTATCAATTAAAACAGCGAATTAGTTTATCAAAACAGTTTGCTTTAATTATTGATTTGAATCATAAACGTGAATTTTCTAATCCTGAATTAAGTATGCAATTAATTTTACAACGATATTTTTAAATATTCATTACTATCGCACAGGTAGCGTAAGGGTCGGTGCTGAAAATTTAGGCTTTCCTGCTTGTAAATTAAATAACTGCATTAGTAACATAAAAGTTGATTTTGATTGTAAATCATTATCACTAATATAAAACCAATAGCCTCGATAAGGGACGGTCAGAAAAGCATTATTAGGATAATATTCACTGGTTTTTACTTTAAATACAGCCCCTACGGGGGTTTTCGACCAATCAAACTCTTTGCCCTCTTTATTTTTCGAAAGGGTGACTAATCCTGCTTCAAGATGTTCTTTAGGCGTTGCAACATTTTGAGATAAATAAAATAAAATACTAGAAATTGAGCGGGTACGAATGGTTAGTTGATTCGCGATAGGACTTAGGAAGTTCGTACTAATATTAACCCGCAATTCATTGGTAATTGTTGGGGTAAAGTTTAATAATTGAGATAATGCTTCCATGTCTTGTCGGTTACTATCAATGGATTCAAATTGAATCATTAAACTATTATCGGTATTGGTACTTGCACCAATTTCCAAGTCACCTTGTTGTTGCAGCTTTCTAAAAATCCCCAACATTTTGCTAAATTTTTTGAATCTTGGGGCAAATTCAGGGGTGGGGCCTGAGGCACTAGGGGCATTATATAGATTATTAATTCGCTCCACACATAAGCCAAAGATACGTTTAATATTCCAGCCTGATTGCGTCATGACGAGTAAAGATTCGAGTGAAATGGGGGATAAAACACTTTTTAAAAAGTCTTCCCCTTGTAAAGGTTGGTAAGAAATAGTCGGTTTATCGCTATAAGTTACCCCTAGAGCGGGTTTAATTATATTTCCACCAGGACTTAAATCTAATCCAGAACCAATCCCAACACTACTACCAAAAGTTAAAGATTCTGTGACACTATTAATTTTTAAAAAATAGGCTTCATCACGGTATTTTAAGCGCACCAAATTAAGTAACATTTGTTGATTTAAGGTGTTAACAATGGACTGATTATAAGCATAATGGGTATTATTCAGCGCATCAGGACCAAAGCTTGATTGGCAGGCTGATAATAATATGCTTAAAATAAAAGGCAAAAAATAAATATTACGGATCATGGTGATTGTTTTCGTTTAAAATTGTCCATTAAAATAATTAAAGCATAAAAAGCATCAACTGTAAGTTGATATACAAAAATCGTGAACTAAATGTTTTTATTTATCCCCTTATTCTAATATATTAAGGATTATTATGTTTTCAATAATTGATATTTTTCAAACTTTTATTATCGAGCTAATGCAGAAAATAGATGACAGATAATATAAAAACAACGATTGATTTATTACGTCATGGTGATGTTT
>CAYROI010000033.1:7627-16343 GCA_964425835.1 uncultured Methylococcaceae bacterium | reverse complement strand
ATTTAGCTGCTTTTTATCAAGACCCTATAAAAAATCCACCACCGAATAGTGAACCTATTTTAGATTTTCAACAACGTGTACTAAAAGGTTGGCAACAACTATTACAGCTACAGCAAGGAAAGAAAATATTAATCATTACTCATGGGGGCGTTATTCGGGCATTATTTTCGCTATTATTAAATATTCCGATAAAAAATAGTTTTGCCATTCAGGTGAGTCACGGCGGTTTAACCCGTTTTCAATGTTTTCATGGTGATCCTGATTTTATTCAATTACAATTTCACTTAACAGCGTTTGATAAATATGAAACTATTAAAAATTCTTCTGACTAGCTTGTTGGTAACAGGCTATGCAATGGCTGATGATCCTCATCAGACGGTATTAAAACAACTTAAATTACCCAAAGGTTTTTCGATTTCCATTTTTGCTAAAAATTTACCAAATGCACGAACATTAGCCTTAGGCGATGAAGGGGTTATTTACATAGGAACACGTCAGCAAGGCAGTATTTATGCCGTACAAGATACGAATAATGATGGGATTGCTGATAAAAAATATACGCTGGCAACTAATTTATATATGCCTAATGGCGTTGCTTATAAAAATAATACGTTGTATGTAGCCCAACCCCACCGAATTATCCGTTTTAATAATATTACGCAATTATTAGCAAAACCGCCTAAACCTCAGATAGTTTATGATAAATTGCCTGCGAATAAACACCATGGTTGGAAGTATTTACGTTTTGGTGCAGATAGTAAACTTTATTCAGCGGTTGGTGCGCCCTGTAATAGCTGTGAATCAGATAAGAAAATTTATGGTTCTTTATTTAGAGTTAATACTGATGGCAGTAATTTTGAAATTATTGCTTCTGGGGTTCGTAATTCTGTTGGTTTTGATTGGCATCCAGAAACCAAAGCCCTTTATTTTAGCGAAAATGGACGGGATAATTTAGGGGATGATATTCCCCCTGATGAGTTAAATTTATGGACAAAAAAAGGACAAAATTTTGGTTTTCCTTATTGTTATGGTGACGATATTTTAGACCCAGAACTAGGAAAGGATAAAAATTGTGCCACTTTTAGATCGCCTTCATGGCAATTTAAAGCCCATAATGCCCCTTTAGGTATCCGTTTTTATCGTGGCAATCAATTTCCAGAAAATTATCATCATCAATTATTTGTTGCCCAGCATGGTTCTTGGAATCGTTCAACACCTGATGGTTACCGAATTGCATTAATCAAGTTTGAACAGGGAAAACCTGTTTCAGAAGAAATTTTTATTTCAGGTTGGCTGACTGAGGATGGCAAAGTACTAGGCCGTCCTACTGATATTTTGGAAATAGCCGATGGCAGTTTATTAATTGCCGATGATAAACGGGGGGTAATTTATAAAGTGAGTTATCAAAAATGACTAAAGAATATAAATTATTAACGCAAGAAACGGTTTACGATGGTTTTTTTAAGCTGGAGCGTTATAAATTAGAACATACCTTATTTAAGGGCGGTTGGAGTAAACCTTTACAACGTGAGTTGTTTCGTCGTAATGATTGTGTTGGGGTTTTACTTTATGATCCCAAACGTGATGAGGTTGTACTCTTAGAACAATTTAGGGTAGGGCCGATGGTTCATATGGCACGCCCTTGGTTACTCGAAATTGTCGCAGGCGGTATTGAAGCGGGTGAAACTAAAGAAGCTGTGGCGCATAGAGAGGCTTATGAAGAAGCGGGCTGCAAAATTGAAGCACTCATGCTGATTAACGAGTTTTATACTTCACCTGGTGGCTCATCTGAACTCTTAACGCTTTATTGCGGCAAGGTTGATAGTTCAAATATTGGCGGTGTTTATGGCGTAGAAGAAGAATCAGAGGATATTTTAGTGACAACTATGAGTTTTGATGCGGTTTATCAACTTTTAGAGCAAGGGAAAATTAAATCAGGTATTCCTATTATTGCAATACAATGGTTAGCTTTAAATCGAGATAAACTTAAAGCTAAGTGGTAGCCATGTTATTCAACGGAGTGAAAAAACAAGTTTTTTCACTCCCGTAAATTAACATGTTATTTTTTAAATCTAAACTTTATGATAAACCTCTGCGCCTTCGTTTAAAAATTGCGCTGATTTTTCATCCATACCTTGTTTTAAAGCGGCTTGTTCATCAATGCCTTTTTGTGCCGCATATTCACGCACATCTTGAGAAATTTTCATCGAACAAAAATGCGGACCACACATTGAACAAAAATGCGCACTTTTTGCCGAATCTTTAGGTAAAGTTTCATCATGGAATTCACGGGCTTTTTCAGGATCTAAACCAATATTAAATTGATCTTCCCAACGAAATTCAAAACGCGCCTTACTCATTGCATTATCACGTGCTTGTGCGCCAGGGTGTCCTTTGGCTAAATCAGCAGCATGTGCTGCAATTTTATACGTCACAATGCCTTCACGAACATCTTCTTTATTAGGTAGACCTAAATGTTCTTTTTGGGTCACATAACAAAGCATTGCACAGCCATACCAGCCAATATTGGCTGCACCAATGACTGAGGTAATATGGTCATAACCTGGGGCAATATCTGTGGTTAAAGGGCCTAAGGTGTAAAAAGGGGCTTCATCACAGTCTTCCAATTGTTTTTCCATATTAACTTTTATCATCTGTAATGGCACATGCCCCGGCCCTTCAATCATGGTCTGAACATCGTGTTTCCATGCAATTTGAGTCAGCTCCCCTAAGGTTTCTAATTCAGCAAATTGGGCTTCATCATTGGCATCATAAATTGAACCTGGACGTAAGCCATCACCTAAAGAAAATGAGACATCATAGGCTTTCATGATTTCACAAATTTCTTCAAAATGGGTATATAAAAAGCTTTCGGTATGATGGGCAAGACACCATTTTGCCATAATTGACCCCCCGCGTGAGACAATGCCAGTCATCCGTTTTGCGGTCATGGGAATATGATGTAGACGAACGCCTGCATGAATGGTGAAATAATCCACCCCTTGTTCTGCTTGTTCAATTAGGGTATCACGGAAGATTTCCCAAGTTAACTCTTCTGCTTTTCCATCGACTTTTTCTAAGGCTTGATAAATAGGTACTGTGCCAATTGGTACCGGCGAATTACGTAAAATCCACTCCCGAGTTTCATGAATATTTTTACCTGTCGATAAATCCATGATGGTATCGCCACCCCAGCGAATCCCCCAGAGCATTTTTTCAACTTCCTCTTCAATAGATGAAGTGACTGCTGAGTTACCTAAATTGCCATTAATTTTAACCAAAAAATTACGCCCGATAATCATCGGTTCTAATTCAGGATGATTAATATTACAAGGAATAATAGCCCGTCCTCTAGCAACTTCATCACGAACAAATTCAGGGGTTATTTTTTTAGGAATAGATGCGCCTAAAGAATCGCCCATGTGCTGGTCTTTCCATAAATCTTGCATTTCATCCATTTTTTGATTTTCACGAATGGCAATAAACTCCATTTCAGGGGTAATAATTCCCTGACGTGCATAGTGCATTTGACTGACATTTTTACCTTTTTTTGCACGACGAGGTTGACTAATATGTTTAAAACGGAGATGTTCAGTAGCTGCATCATGCAAACGTTCATAGCCAAATTCAGAGGAAGGCCCCGCTAATATTTCGGTATCATCACGTTCTAAAATCCAAGCACGACGAATTTCAGCTAACCCTTTTTTTAAATCGACATCTACGGTTGGATCTGTATAAACCCCCGAGGTATCATAAACATAAAGCGGCGTATTTTTTTCTGTTCCAAAATGAACAGGCGTATCCGAAAGTGTAATTTTACGCATCGGTACTTTTATATCTGGGCGAGAACCCTCAACATAAATTTTTTCAGAAGCAGGGTAAGGGGCTATTTTTACACGACTAACAGCCGTTTCAGTAGTGGGACTTTCTTTCAAATCAGCACGCATGCTTTTTTCTCCAAATTTACAAAAAAACTAAGGCGCAGAAAAACATGAGGGGCTTTCCTACGCTGGTATTATCCAGGCTCAGGTTCAAAGGGTTTTTCTCAGCTTTATTATAAAATAAAACACCCCTAGCCTTTATAAGCAAGCGTTTAAACTAAAGGATAACGGCTTGGATTGCAAGTTAAATTCTAAATACTATTTTAGCAAGTTATTATAAATCAAAAGGTTTTGTTGCTTATTTTATGGATTTTGCATTATTTATTTCCCTAAACGATGTAGATAGGATTATTTAAGCTAAAATGACGTTTCATCATTCTTAAGTGCTTAAAGTCGTAGAGGAACAATATGGATTTAAATAATATTAACCAGCTTGAAAAGGCTACTTTATCAGCTAAAGCTGAGTTGGTTAGAATTTCCATCGCTTTGTTGTTTATGTTAGCTGTGATGATTTATGTTTTGGAAATGTCAGGGGGCATTGATCGACATTTATTACTAGTTGCAGCGGCTGTAATTGGCGGTTATATGGCACTTAATATTGGTGCGAATGATGTTGCAAATAATGTAGGCCCTGCCGTTGGCTCTAAAGCATTAACAATGGGTGGCGCGATACTAATTGCCGCTATATTTGAAGCCATGGGGGCAATTGTTGCGGGGGGTGATGTTGTTAGTACGATTAAAAAAGGGATCATTAACCCTGAAATGATTGCAGATAGTAATACTTTTATCTGGTTAATGATGGCGGCTCTTTTTGCCGCTGCTATTTGGTTAAATATTGCAACTTTTTTCGGCTCACCTGTTTCAACAACGCATTCTATTGTGGGTGGGGTATTAGGTGCTGGTATTGCCGCAGGTGGATTTGGCATTGCTGATTGGGCTGTTTTTGGGAAAATTGCCGCGAGCTGGGTAATTTCACCCTTGTTTGGGGGAGTGATTGCAGCAAGTTTCCTTTATTTAATCAAACGGACGATTACTTATCAGGAAGATATGCTTGGAGCTGCGCGAAAAGTTGTTCCCTTATTATTAGGATTAATGGTTTGGGCATTTTCAACCTATCTCATCTTAAAGGGACTAAAAAAAATATGGAAGGTAGATTTTAGTTCAGCCTTAATGATTGGTTTAGCGATTGCAGTGACTGTCTTTATTTTGTGTCGTCCTTTAGTTAAAGCAGCGGCTAATAAAATGAATAACTCTAAAGAAAGTGTTAATGAGTTATTTACCTTGCCACTTATTATTTCTGCGGCATTATTGAGTTTTGCTCATGGGGCGAATGATGTGGCTAATGCGGTAGGACCATTGGCTGCTATTAATGATGCTATTTTTAGTGGGGGCGTGGTTACAAAAGCGAGTATTCCTTTATGGGTTATGCTGGTAGGGGCGATGGGAATTGCCTTAGGGTTAGCGCTTTATGGGCCTAAATTAATCCGTACAGTAGGTAGCGAAATTACTGAATTAGATAAAATGCGTGCTTTTTGTGTCGCTATGGCAGCCTCAATTACCGTGATTATTGCCAGTCAATTGGGGTTACCTGTCAGCTCCACTCATATCGCAGTAGGTGCTGTATTTGGTGTGGGATTTTTACGTGAATATTTGAAACGTAGCTATGCTGTGATGATTGAAGAGATTAAACTTCATCATGAAGATAATAACCCTAAGGAAGTTGAAGCTTATTTGATAAAATTTAAGCAAGCTTCAATTAAAGTAAAAGGTGAGATATTAATTGAATTAAAAGCAAATAAAACAAAATTGTCGTTAAGTAAAAAGGAACGCAAAGGTTTAAAGCGTATTTATAATCAAGAAATAGTGAAACGCTCTCATCTTTATAAAATTGCGGCAGCATGGATTATTACCGTTCCTGTTTCAGCCCTTTTAGCGGCATTACTTTTCTTTACAATTAGAGGATTTATGTTGCCCTAGATTTGAAGAGGATGCTTTACTTCTTAGGGAGTGTCAGACGCTATTTTCTAGGCTCTAATCTGTTACAATGTTTATTGTTTCTACCGTTATATGTGGGTTAAAATTATGTCTTCAATCCTTTTCCGCTACTTTTCTGTAACTGCCTTTTTATTATTTTTCTCTACATTACAAACAGTTGCAGCTGTTGATGAGGGGGTTTTAATGCCATCTCCACCCATGGTTGTTGCGACCAGCTATATTTTAGAAGATTTTAATAGTGGTAAGGTGATTGCCGAAAAAAATGTAAATAAAAAACTTGCCCCTGCCAGTTTAACTAAAATTATGACCGCTTACGTGGTTTTTAAAGAAATAAACAAAGGAAAGTTAAATCTAAATGATAAAGTGACGATAACTGAAAATGCTTGGCAAATGCCTGGGTCACGCATGTTTATTGAAGTTGGAACGCAAGTCACTATTGAGGAGTTGTTAAAAGGACTTATTATTCAATCGGGAAATGATGCCAGTGTAGCATTAGCCGAGCATATTGCTGTTACTGAAGAAAATTTTGCTATGTTAATGAATGAAGAAGCAAAAACACTTGGATTAAATAATACCCATTTTGAGAATAGTACAGGTTTACCTACGGATAATCATTACACAACCGCAAAAGATTTAGCCACGTTGACACGGGCATTAATTACTAATTTTCCTGAATATTATGTTTGGGAAGCACAAAAAGAATTCACCTATAATAAAATTACCCAACGAAATCGCAATCGTTTGTTATGGAAAGATAGTACCGTTGATGGGGTAAAAACAGGGCATACTAACGAGGCAGGTTATTGTATGGTGGCTTCTGCAAAGCGTGATAACATGCGTTTAATTGCTGTGGTGATGGGGACTAAAAGTGAGTCTGCACGTGCGGCAGAATCCCAATCTTTACTCAATTATGGTTTTCGTTTTTATGAAACCCACAGGCTTTATCAAGCACAGCAATCATTAAAAAAAATTAGAATCTGGAAAGGTGAACATGAAGAACTTAAACTTGGGGTTGAAAAAGATATTTATATCACGATTGCTAAACGTTATTATGAAGATTTAAAGATTGAAACAAAAATAGATAAAAGGATTATTGCCCCTGTTACCAAAGGAAAGCATCTTGGAACAGTCACCATTAGTCTTAAGGGTGAAATTATTAAAATAGCCCCCTTAGTTGCATTGAAAAATATTGAGGTGGGTAGTGTATTTCAACGTCTTTATGATCATGTGTTACAATTAATAGAGTAATGGAAAAAAATAAAGTTTATTTAAATGGGGTGTATTTACCCTTATGTGATGCAAAAATATCAGTTTTGGATCGAGGATTTTTATTTGGGGATGGCGTTTATGAGGTTATCCCTTGCTATAAAGGCAATTTTTTTGAGTTTGACGCACATATTGAACGTCTAAAAAATAGTCTGATAGGAATAAAGCTTGATTATCTTCGTACCACTGAGCAATGGCGACAATTATTAGAGCCTCTCATTGATAATACCCGTAACCAATATATTTATTTGCATATAACTCGTGGTGTCGCGGCTAAAAGAGATCATGCGTTTCCAAAAGATATTACGCCGACTGTATTTGTAATGTGTAATGATATTGTTGCGGTTAAGGATCGTGAACTAGGCATAAAAGGGGTGAGTTTAGATGATAACCGTTGGCGTTTATGTAACCTGAAATCAACGGCTTTATTGGCCAATGTATTGTTGAAACAACAGGCAATGGAAAACAATAATAGTGAGGCAATTTTAATTAAAAACGGGTATGTTACAGAAGGGGCTGCAAGTAATGTATTTGCTGTCATTGATGGGGTACTTACAACACCACCTTTAAGCAATGATATATTACCTGGCATTACACGTGGAGTGATTTTAAAAATTGCGAAAGAAAATAATATTCAGGTAGCAGAGCAGGTAATACCTATTGAAGTGTTAAAAAAGGCAACAGAAATCTGGTTAGTCAGTTCAACGCGTGAAATATTGCCAGTGGTTGAATTAGATGGTATGAAGATCGCAGAAGGAAAGGTTGGTCAACTATGGCATACTGTCAATACACTTTTTCAAAACTATAAACATCAATCCAATGAGTGAAGAACGTCTAGGGGTATTTGAATTTCCTTGTCAGTTTCCTATTAAAGCAATGGGTAAGGCTGAGATCGAATTTGAATTTGATTTATTGGTAATAGATATTGTTCGCCAATATGTGAATGAATTGTCTGCTGATGCGGTTAAAACGCGTCCGAGTAAAAATGGTAACTATCTTTCGGTAACGGTGACGATAGAGGCGACAAGTCAACAACAATTGGATGATATTTATCAACAATTAAGTGACCATCCACGGGTTTTGATGGCACTTTAATAGGCATTCCCACCGAGGACGGTGGGAACGAGAAAAAGCTAAAAAATTACAGCGTGATTATATTAACTGTATATTGTTAAACTTCTAATGCGGGAAGAATATTCGCCTGTTGCCATTCGTTAGAATCATGTTCAGCGTGCCATAGGTCGTACTGCTTCTGCAACCCTATCCAAAGTCCAGCGGATGTATTAAAAACTTTTGCCAAACGTAATGCCATGTCAGCAGTCACTGGTGCGTGAGAATTAACAATTCTTGAAACTGTAATTCTAGACGTATTTAAATACCTTGCTAATTCTGTAACAGATAGCGACAAGGGTTCAAGATAATCATACTTTATGATTTCTCCAGGATGGGTAGGGGGTCTATTTCTTTTTCTCATAATCATTTTAAGCACCTCACATTTTTGTAGGCACTGCAACTCAAGACCTGATAGGATTTTAAGCCTATCAGGATAGTTTTTTAAAAGTGATGTTCAGTTT
>CAYROI010000033.1:2905-7527 GCA_964425835.1 uncultured Methylococcaceae bacterium | reverse complement strand
TTAACGATAGCGCACATATTTACGGCGTACAATTTGGTAAGGGCGGGCTAGGTAACCAAAAGGCGCACTCCAGACATGGACTAAGCGGGTAAAAGGGAATAAGAAAAATACGCTCATTCCTAAGAATAAATGTAATTTGTATAAAAGCCCTACGTCAGCTAATAATTCAGCATTAGCCTGTAAAGTAATCACACTTTGCGCCCAGTTCGCTAATGAAATCATGATTGAGGCATCACCATTCATTGCATGATAAAAAGAAACTGGGATGGTTAATAAACCAACACCTAAAGTTACTAATAACCAGTCAAGAATAAAAATATCCATAAAATGGCTATTTTTGCGGACGCGAGAATTATTCATTCGGCGTTTCCACAAAATAACGCCTCCCATCATACAGAGTGAGCCAAATACAGCCCCTGCAATAATAGCGACATATTGATGTGCCATATCAGAAATTCCTAATCCTAAAAACCATGAGTGCGGGGTTAATAAACCCACAGCATGTCCCATAAATAACGCTAATATACCAATATGAAATAAAATACTGCCTTTACGTAATTGTTCTTTTTCAAAAAGCTGACTGGAGTCTGCTTTCCAAGTGTATTGTTCGCGGTCAAAACGGATTAAACTGCCGACTAAAAAAGTTGTTAGGGCAATATACGGATAGATGCTAAAAAGTAAATTTTCCATGATGATTCCTAAGCTGCAATGTCAACAAGGCGACCGTGACGCTGTACCACTCTTAGTAATGGTGCATACGGACTGTTTATTTTTTCAAGGTTTTGAGCAATGATGTCAGAAACATGCGCGCTTTGTTGTAAAAACAAACGGACATCGGTTTCAGTCGTCAAAGTAGAAACATATTCAAGAACTAACGGTAAATAATCGGGTAGTTCGCCCTCAGATATTTCAAAGCCCTCTGCTTTATAATATTCGGATAAATCAACTAAAGCCGGCCCGCGTTCGCGGTCTTGCTCTGCAAACAAATGATGGGTTAAATAGAGTGCGTTGTCAGGCGTGAAATCAAAGGTATTGACATAATGCGCTTGATATTCAGTGAGCGATAAACCCCCTGCCCAGTCCATGAAGTCTAATAAGGATTGTCGGTCTTCTTGACTTGTTAATTCTAAGGATGGAATTAATTGTCTAATTTCGTCCCAATGCTCACGTAACTCAGGTTTAGGGTATTCCAATAATAATGATAATATTTTATAAACTTGCATTAGACTGGCTCACTATTTGAGGTTTTTGCCGCAGGTTGCCACGGTTTAAACTCCATCACATGTTCCATGTCTTTTCGTTTTTCAGGAAATAAGGAGGCATTGGGGCTAATACTACAGCCTTCATTACCAAAACTAAAGCCATTTTGCCCTTGAAACGCATAAGGGTCATTTTGACGTAATTCTTCATGGCTAGTTGGAATGACAAAGCGATCTTCATAATTAGCAATCGCCATGTAACGATACATTTCTTTAACTTGGGCTTCGTTTAAACCAACTTCCTCTAAGATCGCTAAATCAGTTTTACCCTCGACATTGAGTGAACGAAAATAACTACGCATTGCAATCATGCGTTTTAAGGCTAAAACCACGGGTTCTTCTTTACCCGCAGTGAGCATATTGGCAAGGTATTTAATCGGTAAGCGTAAAGTTTCAAGTTTTGGAATTACGCCATCAGGTGTCGTTTCTAAATTGCCTTGGTCAATTTGTGATTGCACAGGCGATAGCGGCGGTACATACCAAACCATTGGCATGGTACGGAACTCAGGATGCAAAGGAAAGGCGACTTTCCACTCAATCACCATTTTATAAATAGGAGAGTTTCTTGCAGCGTCCATCCACGATTCAGGAATACCGTCTTCTTTTGCCTGCTTAATGACTTCTGGATCATTAGGGTCTAAGAAAATATCTAATTGCGCTTGATATAAATCCTGCGTATCATCCATTGAAGCCAATTCAGAGATACGATCGGCATCATAAAGCATTATTCCATTATAACGAATTCGCCCAACACAAGTTTCTGAACAAACGGTTGGCAGACCTGATTCAACACGAGGGTAGCAGCCTGTACATTTTTCAGCTTTTCCTGATTCCCAGTTGTAAAAAACTTTTTTATAGGGACAATTACTAATACACATCCGCCAGCTACGGCATTTATCTTGATCGACTAAGACAATGCCATCTTCTTCACGTTTATACATTGCACCCGATGGACAAGAGGCGACGCAAGAAGGATTGATGCAATGATTACACATTCGGGGTAAAAACATGTGAAATGAGTTTTCAAACTCAGCATATACCTGCTTTTCCATGTCATTAAAATTCGTATCTTTGCTACGTTTTTCAAATTCACCCGCCAGCCCATCTTCCCAGTTAGGCCCCCAAGCGATTTTTTCCATTTGACTGCCGTCTAATAAAGAATAAGGGCGTGCCGTGGGAGCTGCTTCGACAAGCGGGCTATTTTGGAGGTGCGCATAGTTATAGGTGAAAGGCTCGTAATAATCATCAATTAAGGGCATGTCGGGGTTCATAAAGATATTGCGTAATCTTTGGCGACGACTGCCTGATTTTAATTCTAACTTACCGTTGTTCATGACCCAACCGCCATTCCATTGGGTTTGATCTTCCCAGTTTTTCGGGTAACCAATGCCAGGTTTAGATTCAACGTTATTGAACCAAGCGTATTCCATCCCTTTACGGTTTGTCCAAACATTTTTACAGCTGACAGAACAGGTATGACAGCCGATACACTTGTCCAGATTAAATACTAAGGAAAAATTTGCTCTTACTTTCATGCTGTTAGCACCTCGTGTTTAAGGGGAATATTTTTCATTATATAACGGGTTGACTTATTGTGATGAAAATTTATTCATGGATTGGAGAATTTTTTTACATTGTCTTATTACTAGGCAAAAATGAACCTGACAAAGCACGGTATAAGGCAATATGATATTCAATTAATTGTCTTTGCGCGCGTAATTGATCGCGTTCTAAATTTTGATAAGTTAAAGTCGCAGATAAAGTACGTAAAAAGTTTTCAGCCCCATTGATATAACGCCAGCTAATTTGTTCTTTTGCTTGTTGGGCTAAGTGTAATTGTCGCGTTAAACTAGCTACCAATCGCTGTTGCTGTTGTTGTTGAATGAGCGCGTCCTCGATTTCTTGTACGGCGATTAATAAACGCTGCGCATAATTATTTAACGCGGCTTTTGCTAACGCTTGATTACGCTCGACTTCAGCAATACGCCGATGTCCATCAATAATAGGCAGTATCAAATTACCTGCTAAAGTTGCCAGCCAGTTATTAAATAAAGATTGTAAATTAGGGGCGGATGTCTCTATACTCGCAGACAGGCTAATTTTAGGGAAACGGTCAGCAATGGCAGCGGCAACGCGTTGATCGGCCGCTTGAACTTCAAAATAAGCTTTGCGTAAATCTGGACGGCGTTGAATTAATTCAGTCGTTAATCCTGTCGCAGGTAAGGAAGGAATTTGAGGAAACTGCTTGTTGGTAGGAATAGAAACCGTTGTTGTCGTTTTGCCTAGTAATAAAGCGAGTTGATGTTTTAAAACTTGAATCGTTGCCTGTACGGTTGTTTTATTTCCTTGCGCATTTTCTAATAATTGCTGCTGTTGAAAAACATCGGCTGCAGTTGCTTGTGATTGTTTAAAACGTAATTCTAAAATCTCACAATAGCGACGATTCGTCTTAATTTGCTGTTCTAATAATGCTAGTTGCTGATATTGTTCTGTCAAGCGATACCAAGTATTGGCAATTTCAGCACTTAATGAAATAGCAGCCGTTTGCAGATCTTCGCTTTGGGCGCGAAAATCTAATTCTGCTGCGTGAAGATTGGCTCGAATACGTCCCCATAAGTCCACTTCATAACTAGCAACAAGTCCGAGACTAAAGCCGCTTGTGCTTAATGAATCGCTAAATTGATGTGATCCGTTGACTTTTGCATCAAGACTTGGGGTTAATGTTGCGCCCGTTTTTTTAGCAAGCGCACGGGCCTGTTCTACGCGATTAAAGGCAGCACGTAGCGAGAAATTATGACGCAACGCTTGTTCAATGAGTTGATTGAGTTTAGCATCATTAAAAACCTGCCACCATTTTTGTTTAAGCGGTACTGCGCCTGTTTTTGAAAATACTTTAGGGAGCGTTATCGGCGTGGGGATTTTTTTAACTTCAATTGAACAAGAAACGTTGATAATCAAAAAGAAAGCGAGGGCGAACAAAAGAGAGAGCTGCATTATTTAGAATCGGGCGTGTATTAAAATGAGTAATTAGAGAAATAATATTTTAAAATTACGATAGAATAGGTTTCTATTATTTTAACCTTCTAAAATTTAATACGTTACTTATTTTAATATGGACAAACTGAAAATCACAGGTGGCACACAACTTCGGGGAGAACTTAGAATCTCTGGTGCTAAAAATGCTGCATTGCCTATTCTTGCGGCAACCCTACTTGCCGATACCCCCGTTAATATTGGTAATATCCCTCATTTACGCGACATTACCACGACCATGGAATTACTCGGGCAAATGGGCGTGAAACTGATGATTGATGAAAAAATGAATGTTGAGATAGATGCTTCTAAGATCGACCATTTTGAAGC
>CAYROI010000033.1:0-2805 GCA_964425835.1 uncultured Methylococcaceae bacterium | reverse complement strand
ATTGAAGGGGTTGATCGCTTAGGGGTTGAGAATCTTCATTATGATATTTTGCCTGATCGTATTGAAACGGGGACTTATTTAATTGCTGCCGCGATTACAGGCGGCTATGTTAAATTAAAAAATACCGATGCTTCTTTATTGGATGCCGTTTTAGAAAAATTACGTGAAGCGGGGGCAAAAATAGCCATCGGAGAAGACTGGATTTCTTTAGATATGCGAGGCAGAAAACCCAAAGCCGTTTCTGTAAGAACCGCCCCTTATCCTGCTTTTCCTACGGATATGCAAGCACAATTCACCGCTTTAAATTTAATTGCTGAAGGCGTAGGTCTCGTTACCGAAACGGTATTTGAAAATCGTTTTATGCACATTCAAGAAATGCAACGAATGGGGGCTAACTTACACATTGAATCCAATACCGTTATTTGTACAGGGGTTGATAAACTGATGGGCGCGCCTGTCATGGCAACCGACCTTCGGGCTTCAGCAAGCTTAGTACTTGCTGCGTTAGTGGCAGAAGGTGAAACGTTGGTTGACCGTATTTATCATATTGATCGAGGTTATGACCATATTGAAGAAAAACTTTCTCAATTAGGCGCGAGTATTCGCCGTATTCCTTGCGAGGCTTAAATTATGCTAACGATTGCTGTCTCAAAAGGACGTATTTATAAAGATGCCCTGCCGCTATTAGAAGCGGCGGGGATTGTACCCATTGATGATCCTAAAACCTCACGTAAACTTATTTTAAGAACCACGCAAGATAATGTGCGCC
Source organism: uncultured Methylococcaceae bacterium (assembly GCA_964425835.1). GTDB lineage: Bacteria > Pseudomonadota > Gammaproteobacteria > Methylococcales > Methylomonadaceae > WTBX01. The sequence goes on along the minus strand of CAYROI010000033.1, from coordinate 2,036 downwards.
TCGTCATTATTCGTGCAACCGATGTGCCTACATTTGTTGAATATGGCGCGGCGGATTTAGGCATTGCAGGTAAAGATGTTTTATTAGAACATGGCGCGGCGGGTCTTTACGAGCCCCTAGATTTAGGGATTGCGCGTTGTCGGATGATGACCGCAGGTTATGTTGATGCGCCGCCGTTAGGACGGCGTGTCAAAGTGGCAACTAAATATGTTAAAACAGCAAAACGTTATTTTGCAAGTTTAGGTATTCAAGCTGAAATTATAAAACTTTATGGGGCAATGGAGCTTGCGCCTTTAGTGGGATTAGCCGATTGTATTGTTGATTTAGTTGAAACAGGAAATACCTTAAAAGCAAATGGTCTTGAACCCAAAGAACTTATTTGTGAAATTAGCTCACGGCTGGTAGTCAATAAAGCCTCAATGAAAATGAAACATCAAATGATCCAACCCCTTATTGACCAATTTGAAAAAACATTAAAAACAATGAAATTATGAGTGATCTACAAATAACCCATCTTAATACGGCTGATACGCATTTTTCTGTTAATTTAAAAACCTTATTAGCATGGAATGACACTGATGATTTAAAAATTCATCAGCAAGTATTAGATATTATTGCCGCAGTACGCAATCAAGGCGATGATGCGGTTATTCGTTATACCAATCAATTTGACCATTGTAAATTTAAAACAGCCACTGAATTAGAATTATCGAAAGCAGTTTTAAAACAAGCTTGGGATAATCTTCCAAAAGCAGAAGCACAAGCCTTACAAACGGCGGCAGATCGAGTGTTCGCTTATGCAGAGCATCAGAAATTAGAAAGCTGGAGCTATAAAGAAGATAATGGAACTTTATTGGGTCAAAAAATAACCGCACTTAATAAAGCGGGACTTTATGTTCCAGGGGGGAAAGCCGCTTATCCTTCTTCGGTGTTAATGAATGCGATTCCTGCAAAAGTTGCAGGGGTCGGTGAGTTAATTATGGTTGTACCCACCCCTAAAGGCGAAACCAATGCTTTAGTTTTAGCAGCCGCTTATTTAGCAGGGGTAGATCGAATTTTTACCATCGGCGGCGCACAAGCTATTGCGGCATTAGCCTATGGAACAGAAACCATTCCAGCGGTTGATAAAATCGTCGGACCTGGCAATATTTATGTGGCGACAGCTAAAAAATTGGTTTTTGGGCAAGTCGGTATTGATATGATTGCAGGGCCTTCTGAAATATTAATTGTTTGTGATGGTAAAACGAATCCTGATTGGATTGCCATGGATTTATTTTCACAAGCCGAACATGATGAACAAGCCCAGGCAATTTTGATTTCAAATGACGCGAATTTTCTTCAAGCGGTTGCGCAAAGTATTGATAAATTATTACCCACGATGGAAAGAAAGGACATTATTTATACTTCGCTTAATAATCGGGGGGCATTCATTAAGGTGGCTAATTTAGAGGAAGCGGCGGATGTTGTTAATCGCATTGCACCTGAACATTTAGAGCTTTCTATCGCCAATCCAGATGAGTTAGGTAATAAAATTCATAATGCAGGGGCAATTTTTATGGGGCGTTATACCGCAGAAGCGTTAGGTGATTATTGTGCAGGACCTAATCATGTATTACCTACTTCAGGTACAGCGCGTTATTCATCGCCACTAGGGGTTTATGATTTTCAAAAACGTTCTAGCTTAATTAATTGTTCAAAAGAAGGGGCGAGTGAATTGGCAAAAGTTGCTTCTATTTTGGCACGCGGTGAAAGTCTAACCGCTCATGCACGTTCTGCTGAGTATCGTATTTAAAAATAATGAAAGACTCATTTTTTAACTCCGTTTATATTTTAAATTTTAAATCGCTTAAAGATGTAACTTTAAAGGGTTGTAAACGAATTAATTTATTAATTGGTAAGCCGAATGTCGGTAAGTCTAATATTTTAGAAGCAATTGGTTTATTTAGTTTACCTTATTCTGGGTATAGTAATAATCAACAATTAACCCAATTTATTCGCTTAGATAATTTGTCTGAATTATTTTTTGATGGAAATAG
>CAYROI010000032.1:18820-23498 GCA_964425835.1 uncultured Methylococcaceae bacterium | reverse complement strand
TGCTGATGAACCGACAGGAAACCTTGATAGTAAAACAGGCGCGCATATTATTGAGTTATTATTTGAACTCAATCAGGAATCACAAACAACCTTAGTCTTAGTTACGCATGATGCGGAGCTTGCAAAACGTTGTCAGCGCACAATTACCTTAGCAGCGGGAAAAGTGTTATGAAACGTTCGACATTAGCTTGGCGTTTATTATGGCGTGAAGGACGCTCAGGCGAACTTACTATTCTATTTATTGCATTAATTATTGCTGTTAGCAGTTCTACTGCGATTAGTTTATTTTCCAATCGACTCCACCGAACCCTAAATTTTCAAGCGGCCTCGTTTTTAGCTGGTGATTTAATCGTTTCCTCACCGACTTTATTACCCACAGTATGGTACGCTAAAACGAAACAGTTTTATTTAAAACAAGCAGAAACCGCTGAATTTCCCAGTGTTTTAATGGAAAACGATCATTTATTATTAGTAAGTATCAAAGCGGTTAGCGACTTATATCCATTACGGGGTCAGTTAAAAAATAGCCAATCTGATTATACAGACGAAAAAATAGCGGCTACCCCGCCAAAAAAAGGGGAAGCATGGGTTGAAGCACGCGTATTATCCGCGCTTAAATTAAAATTAGGTGACCCATTAACGGTGGGTGAAAAAAAATTAACTGTCACCCATATTTTAACTTATGAGCCTGATAAACGAGGGGATATTTATAGTTTATCACCCCGAGTGATGATGAATATCAAAGATTTAACTGCAACAAAAGTCATTCAGCCAGGAAGCCATGTTCATTATTTCTTCCAATTTAGCGGACAAGAGTCCGATATTACGGCTTTTAAGCGTTGGGCAAAACCCTATTTAACCCCATCGCAGAGAATTATGGATATTCATCAAGACCGTCCTGAATTAAGTGGGGCATTAATTCGCGCTGAACGTTATTTAGGTTTATCTAGTGTGCTTGTTATTTTAATTGCAGGCGTTGCCATCGCAATGGCGACGCAGCGTTATAGCCAACGCCATGTTAATACTTCGGCTATTTTGCGTTGCTTAGGTTGCAAACAGAGTGAAATTTTATGGTTATATGGCTATCAATTTTTATATTTAGGTATTTTTGCAAGTTTGATTGGATGCGGTTTAGGTTGGCTTGGACAGCAACAATTATTTTATTTATTAGCAAATTTAATTCCTTCAGAAGTGGTAAACCCAAGTATTTTAGCTATTTTTTTAGGGTTTTTAACGGGGCTTACTATTTTATTTGGCTTTGCGCTACCGCCTTTAATCCGTTTGAAAAAAGTTGCCCCACTTAGCGTATTGCGTCGTGATTTAGAACCTCTGCCTAGCAGCGCGTGGCTTGTTTATGGTTGTGCGTTTAGTTTGATTAGTTTTTTTATCTGGCATTACACAAATGATTTTAAAATGACCTTGACTTTACTTGGTGGCGGGGCATTTTCCTTATTTGTTATCGGAATTTTGATTTATAGCGTCATTATTCGCACACGCAAATTTTTAACTAAACTCCCTCTGAATTGGCGTTTTGGTATTCAAGCATTATTACGTGAACCTAAGACGACGATCACGCAAATATTAGCGTTTAGTTTAACTTTAGTTGCCATGATTTTAAGTTTTAGTATTGGTCATGATGTAATTCGAGATTGGCAACAACAATTACCTAAAAACACGCCTAATTATTTTGCACTGAACATTTTTCCGAATCAACTTGAACAATTTAAACAAGATTTACAAGAAGAAGAAATTGAATTAAATCAACTTTACCCGATTATAAAAGGGCGACTTGTCAAAATTAATGACATAACCGTACAACAAATCGTGACTAAAGATTCCCAAGGGGAACGGGCAACGCACCGCGATTTAAGTCTAACTTTTTCGCAAACCTTACCCGAGGACAACCAAATTGTAATCGGTGAATGGTGGGAAACTAACAACCCCGAGAAAGGGCAAGTTTCGGTAGAGCAAAAACTGGCAACTAGCTTAAAAATTAAGCTAGGGGATCAATTAACGTTTACCGTAGGAAGTCGGCAATTTAATGCGCAAGTTCGTAGTATTCGCAAAGTACACTGGGAAACGATGAAACCTAATTTTTATATGGTTTTCTCACCTGCCACCTTAAAAAATTATGCGCATACGTATTTAACCAGTTTTTATTTACCCAAAGAAAATAAGGATCGCCTCAACAAACTTGTCAAAAATTATTCAGCGATGACTTTACTGGAAGTTGATGCGATTTTAAATCAGTTTAAAACCATCTTATCTCAACTAACTCAAGCTATTAATTATCTTTTATATTTTGCTCTATTATCAGGATTTACCGTTTTATTTGCTGCAGTCTATGCCACCTTAGATCAACGTATTCATGAAGGGGTATTAATGCGAACTTTGGGTGCAAATCAAACCTTACTTCGCAACAGCTATTTAGTTGAATTTTCATTATTAGGCTTTATTTCTGGTTTATTAGCGATTATGATTGCTGAAGCTTTAATTTTCTCACTTTATCATTTTGTACTCCAACTTGATTATCAACAGCATGGGTTATTATGGATTTTAAGTCCATTAGCAGGCATGATTACAGTTAGCCTTGCTGGCTATTTTGGCGTAAGAAAAGTGATTAAATCCTCACCTATGAAAATATTAAAAATGATAGAGGATCACTAAACAATAGAAAATTAAGCTATATTTTCATGTGCTTCAATTATTTTTATATAGGTTTATATTATGATTAAATTATTAACAAAATCCATCCCTTTAAGTGTCTTATTGCTCACAGCTTGCGCCCAGCAAAGTGGCTGGACACCTACGGTTGATACCTATGGTGACCCGAATGCAGGTCTTGTAAGACAAGATATGAAAGAATGTCAACAATTAGCAACACAATCTGCAGGTAATACTGTTAAAAAGGCTGCGATTGGTACAGGGGTAGGGGCTGTTGTCGGTGGTGCATCGGGTGCCGCGGTAGGTGCGGGGACAGGGGCGATTAGAAGAGGGGGCAATGTTGGCGGTGATGCTGGTGTTGGGGCAATTATTGGAGCGTCTGTTGGTGCAATTGCAGGGGGTGTCCAACAAGGTTATCAATCAAATGATCAGTATAAAAAAGTGTATGCTGATTGTTTAAGAAATCGTGGGCATCGTGTTTTAGAAAGAGACTAGCTATAAGATATAAAGGCGTGATTATTCACGTCTTTATATATTTTGGTAAAATACTAAAATAGTGTACTGCTTAGCCGCGCCATTTTATTTATCACCCTTGGAATAGTAAACTTAAAAAATGGATGACGACAAGAAATCTTTACTAATCAATTGGATTTTACTGGTTTTTTACAGCAGTATTAATATTTATACCCTTTATAGTCTTTCCCATTCTTGGCCAACAGAAGGTAGCTTTTCTTGGTTCTTGCTCATCTTTTTTTGTCCGCCGTTTCTGTATAATTTTGTTACTATTAGCTATACACTCGCTGTTAAAAAAGAATTTCGTTGGAAAAAATGCCTGCATTTAAGCACACTGATAATAGGGTTTCTATTAGCAGGTGCATTATTAAACTATACCCAAAAAAGTTCGCTAAAAAAACTAAGCCATGCTTATTTTCCTATGGTTAAAGCGGTTACTAAAAACATGCCTTACCCATGTCATCATGATTATTTTCAAATTCCCAAAGTAGTTATTTATAATGGCAGAACTAGGCGGATGATTATGAAAGACGAAAAACCCATTGGCAAATTATGGTATACACCCAACCGTTTTATTATTTCTTTTTTAGCAGGTTCTATTGATATAGAGGGCAGTACGCTTTTTTATGATTCCAAACTTCAACAGTGGCACATTTTCCATAATGATAATTTACAAATGAAACAACAACTTGATAATACTTTACTCAATTTTCAACAATGTGATTCTTTTGAATAGCCGTTTATCAACTTAGCTTAGCTAACTTAGTTTAGCTAACTGTACATCCCACTATCATTCACTATTTCTTAACCAACCTTATTTAAGTATTCAAAAAATTATGACCCAAATTAACACTATTGAAGGAAATTTAACGATAAAAGGCAGTAAATTTTGCCTTGTTGCCTCACGTTTTAATAGCTTTATTGTTGAACAACTAGAAAATGGGGCGATTGATACTTTAATCCGCCACGGTGCAAATAAAAATGACATTGATCTTGTTAAAGCCCCTGGGGCATTTGAGTTACCCATGGTTGTGCAACGAATCGCAGCGATGAAAAAATATGATGCGATTATTACGGTAGGTGCTGTGATTCGGGGCGGAACGCCCCATTTTGACTATGTTGCAGGCGAATGTGTTAAAGGAATTGCCCAGATGGCTTTGCAATATAATGTACCTGTAAGTTTTGGGGTTTTAACCGTTGATACGATTGAACAAGCCATTGAACGAGCAGGTACAAAAGCGGGAAATAAAGGCGGAGAGGCCGCTATGTCTGCGATTGAAATGGTCAGTTTATTTAATAATTTGGCAAATTAACATGAGCCAAGCAAAAATTAATGCCCGAAGATGTGCCGTTCAAGCACTTTATCAATGGCAAATGACAGGAAATAATTTAAATCAGATTGAAATGGATTTTTTTGAAGAAGAACGCTTAAAAGGTGCGCAAAAAAGTTATTTTAAAGAGATTTTTCATGGTGTCCCTAAGCAATTAGATGTGATTGATG
>CAYROI010000032.1:0-18720 GCA_964425835.1 uncultured Methylococcaceae bacterium | reverse complement strand
GACATTCCTAAAGGCTATCAATTGGCTGTGACTACCGATACGATGGTCGAAGAGGTACATTTTTTTAAAGAGGTTGACCCCTATCATTTAGGGCATAAATTGCTGGCAGTGAATTTAAGTGATTTAGCGAGTATGGGGGCAAAACCTGTTGCAGTTACATTAGCGTTAACCTTGCCAAAGGTTGACGAAAACTGGCTTGCCGCTTTTTCTAACGGTTTCTTATCGTTGGCAGAAAAATATCAAGTTGATTTAATTGGTGGTGATACCACACAAGGGGCTTTAACTTTGACTGTACAAGCATTAGGTCTTGTGCCTAAAAATAAAGCCCTGACCCGCTCAAAAGCACAAACTGGCGATTTAATTTATGTCACAGGAAAAATTGGCGATGCAGGCTTAGGACTTAAAATAAAACAAGGTTATTTATGTGAAAATCCTCAGCCCCCCCTACAACAGTTTAATCAACCGTTACCGTGTATAAAAGAAGGTTTAATTATTCGAGAGAGTGCCAATGCTTGTATAGACATATCAGATGGTATCATTGCTGATTTAGGGCATATCTTAGAAAAAAGTAACGTGGGCGCATTAATCGAGTTCAGTAAACTTCCGCTTTCTAACGAGGTTCAAACTTATATAAAAAAAACAGGCGATTGGCAAATGCCTCTGATTGCAGGGGATGATTATCAACTTTGTTTTACCATCAGTCCTGAAAAAGCAAAACAATTGACGATAGATTGTCAGCAAATTGGCAAAATTAATGATAACAAAGACCTTCGTGTGCGTTATCAAGAAAAAAACACAACGTTATCGACCCAAGGTTATGAACATTTTTCTTGATTTAAATTCGATTAAATAACATTTATTAATTAAGAAAGAACAGGAGAATAAAATGTCTTATGGTCAATTTAAATCTGTTTCAGAAGTTGCACGATTATTTGATATTGAAGTCAGTGAAAATAAATTATTTGTTGAGACATTAAATATTACAATTCTTGATTTAGAATTTAAAAAAATTGAAAAAAAGTTAATGGATAAATTAAATTTTATCAATGAAACCACTATCTGTGAACGAATAATTAGCCCCATTTTAGAACTGGTTGCCGACCAATATGACGACCTAAAAATTTGGTCTCACCTGCCTTATAATGTTGATAAAGAAAAAGGACTCATGGGCGAACCTGATTATCTCATTGCGGCAAAAACAAAATATGGGGACATGGACATCCCGCCCTTGTGTGTTATCGAAGCTAAAAAAGATGACTTTGACGAAGGTTGGACACAAGCTTTAGCCGAAATGATTGCAGCCTCTAAGCAAGACCAAAAAACTTGTTATGGTATTGTCACGACTGGGAAAACATGGGAGTTTGGGTATTTAGAAAATAACATATTCACCCGAGATCCGACAACATTTTCAGCCACGACCAATTTACAAGATATATTTGAGCGATTGAATTGGGTTTTTAATATGGCAAATAATATAAAATGATTGAAACACTAGACACCATTGCCGCAATCGCCACTGCATCTGGAAATGGCGGTGTGGGTATTATTCGCTTATCAGGTAAAGAAGCCAAAGTCATTGCTTCAAAATTGACACAACAGCAAACGCTCAAACCGCGCTTTGCCCATTTTACGCCTTTTTATGAAAATCAAAATGAAGTCTTAGATTCGGGAATTTGTCTTTATTTCCCCGCGCCCGCTTCTTATACAGGGGAAGATGTGATTGAAATACAAGCCCATGGCGGAACAGTGGTTTTAGATATGCTTTTACGCCGTGTTTTATCATTAGGCGCAAGACTAGCGAATGCGGGCGAATTTACCGAACGCGCTTTTTTAAATAATAAACTAGATTTAACCCAAGCCGAAGCGATTGCGGATTTAATAGAAAGTAGTACCGAACAATCGGTTCGTTCTGCCCAAAAATCCATGCAAGGGGTCTTTTCAGAACAAATTAATACCTTAGTCGAAGAGTTGACTCAGCTTAGAATTTATGTGGAAGCGGCGATTGATTTTGTCGATGAAGAAATTGATTTTTTAGGCGATGGTGTCGTTGAAACGAAAATAATTGCCTTAGCTAAAAAAATTCAAAGCATTCAAAAAACCGCCGAACAAGGTCGTTTATTACGCGATGGCATGACCGTCGTTTTAGTCGGTAAACCCAATGCAGGAAAATCAAGTTTATTAAATGCCCTTGCAGGACATGATGCGGCCATTGTCACGGAAATAGCAGGCACAACACGGGATGTTTTAAGAGAACGGATTCAAATAGCAGGCATGCCGTTACACATTATTGATACGGCTGGATTGCGTGACAGTGATAACCCCATTGAACAAGAAGGGATTCGCCGAGCGCGTCAAGAATTAAAAAAAGCCGATTGCATTGTTTTGCTAGTGGATGCTAGAGAAGGACTAGCTAACTCAGAATTGTTAAAGAGTTTACCGCAGGGTATTCCGTTAATAATCCTTCACAATAAAATAGATCTTGTGGGTTTATCACCTCAAATTAAAGAGACAGAAGCTGGCTGTGAAATTTATTTATCCTTAAAGCCTGAAGCAGGACTTGCTTTACTTAAAGATAAATTGAAACAAAATATGGGCTATACAGAAAGTGCTGATACGGTCTTTATTGCCCGCCGTCGTCATGTTGAAGCCTTAAATCGTGCGAATAAATTTGTTGAAAATGCTTTAAACCAATTACAAACCACAATGGCAGGGGAGTTAGTTGCCGAAGATTTGCGTCAAGCACAAAATAGTTTAGCCGAAATTACAGGCACAATGAGTTCTGATGATTTATTGGGGAAGATTTTTTCTAGCTTTTGTATTGGAAAGTAAAATCATAAATCAACACGTCCCATAACGTCCAAATAACCCCTTAAAGCCCCTGTTATTACGATATTAGTGTTTCCCTGTATTCCAGTTAGTCCCATAAAATCCCCAATAAATGTACCCATCACTGTACCCATGATGCTAATATTGCCTATAACCGATGGGTACAAAATAGCATTTTTACCCTATAAATAGGTACATTTAACCCTAAGCTATTGTTATTCAGTAGTATTTAAGATGGGTACATTCTTGCAAATAAAGGGGCAAACATGGCTTTATCAGATACCAAGATACGGAATTTAGTTAAAAAAGATAAGCTTTACCAAGTAGCTGATGGGGGTGGTTTATCACTTGAGATATTAAAAAGTGGTAAAAAAGTTTGGCGAATGAGTTACAGGCTTGATGGAAAAAAGGAACGGGTAACGATTGGTGAATATCCTTTTATCACATTGGCAGAAGCCAGAGCCAAACGGCATGAGTTTAAAGAAATGATTACTCACGGTCGTTCACCGATGAAAGAGAAACAAAAAAATAAACTATTAAAAGAACCTGACACCGTGGCTTTATTTGCAGAGCTTTGGTTACAAGACATGGTTATTCCCAATAATAAGAAACCCATAGCGATACAGCGCATTTTAACCAAGGATGTTATGCCTATTATTGGCGATAAGCTTTTAAAGGATGTTTCTGTTACCGATATTTTAAGAATAACCGATAGAATAAAGGCGCGTGGTTCTGATTCTATTGCCTTGAATGCAAGAGGCATTTTAAAACGCTTATTTGCTTATGCGATTACACGCGACAAAGCACAAACGAATCCAGCTGCTCAAATTGATGGCCAATATATTGCCACCGCTAAAAGCCGTGATAGGTCATTAACCAGTGATGAGTTAGCCCTATTACTAAAATCTGTTAATAAATCGTCTATAAGCCGTTATAACAAGCTGGCTGTGCATTTACTTATTCTTTGCATGGTGCGAAAGTTTGAATTAATAGGGGCGCGTTGGGATGAGATAGACCTTGATACGGAAATATGGACGATACCAGCCGATAGAATGAAAAAAAGCCGCGCTCATGTGGTGTTTTTACCTGCTCAAGCGTTGGCTATGTTTATAGAATTAAAATCATTGGCAGGTTATTCTGATTTTGTTTTTCCAAGTCCTAGCTGTAATAGTAAATCAATTTGCCATAACACCTTAAATGCGGCGGTTAGAAGTTTAGGTGTCGATATAGCCCCCTTTGTTTTACATGATTTTAGGCGTACAGCTTCCACGCATTTACATGAGGCTGGTTTTAATTCTGATTACATAGAGAAAGCATTAGCCCACGAACAAAAAGGCATAAGAAACGTTTATAACAAAGCAGAATACGCAGATCAGCGTCGTGAAATGTTGCAATTTTGGGCTAATTTCATTGATAGTTTATTGACAGATAAAACGGTAATTCTAGGCAATTTCAAGAAAATAGCCTAAAAGATAAACCAAAATAAAGGTAGTTTTAGAACTACCTTTTTATGTAAAGCCTACTTAACACTAATTGGTTTGTGTAAAGCCTACTTAACACTAATTGGTTTGTGTAAAGCCTACTTAAATACTTCTCGACCTTCCGCTATATTAAGTAGTTGCTTTAGCATATATAAATTGGGATTGCTCCCAGAGCCATGTCTAAAAATTTGAATAAGGTGTTCTTTTTCTAATTTTTTTAGTATTCCATTTGCTGTTACCCGTGTACTAATGCCTGATAATTCTGCAAAATCAGTTGAACTAACAAAAGGACGACGGAAAAAAGTATCTAAGGCAGGGACAGCATATTGTGAACGTGTTATGTCAAGGAATTTAGGCTTTAATTCATTATAAAGTGAGAGTATTTGCTGTGCTTTTTCAAAATTTCTACCAGCTTGGGTAATAACCGCCTGAGTAAAAAACTCAACCCAACCTTGCCAGCTACCTGTTTCTGTAATTAAAAGTAATTGGTCATAATATTCTGAACGATACTCTTCTAAATACTCAGATAAATAGAACATAGGACGTGATAATAATCCCCGTTGAAATAGTAATAACGGGATTAACATACGCCCAATACGCCCGTTACCATCCTTAAAAGGATGCAGAATTTCAAATTGAGCATGAACCACAGCAATTTGTAATACGGGGTCTTCTTCTACATTTGAAAAATAAAGTTCCCAGTCATTTAATGCTTGCGGCAAAACAATAGGGTTAGGCGGAATAAATCGGGCATTTTCCATTGTACAGCCAAGAGAACCTATCCAGTTTTGGTCAATTCTAAATTGTCCTGGTGTTTTATTTTCGCCGCGCACCCCTTGCATAAGCCTCTGGTGAATTTCTTTAATAAGGGATAGCGATAATGGGCGATCAGCAAGAGATTGTTCTGCTAACCATAAGGCTTCACGATAATTATGCACCTCTTCTAAGTCTTGATGGCGGTCTGGTGGCGTTTTAATGCCAGCATCTTGCTGTATAACTTCTTCTAATGTCGCTTGAGTGCCTTCTATTCTTGATGATAAAACAGCTTCGTTAGTCGTTATGGGTGATAATAAAACAGATGGGTTAGGTAAAGAGCGTAATAAGCCATCATAACGACCTAAAGCTGCATTAGCACGGCTTATCAGAGGCATTAATTTTTGCCAATTGAGTTCGGTGACAGGTAATTTAGGCGGGGAAGAAGGTAATTTAGTCATGGTGTTTATCGTTTTTTACAGCGTCTGTAAGTTATATTTTCTTTTATCGTTCTAAGCGCGTATTTTACAAAGTTTTTTATATATGTGCCTACACCGCCTTAGTATTACATCCTGCATTGTAACCTTATTAATTACTTTATCTACTTTTAAGTCTTGCGATAAACCATAACACCCCCTATATTATATTTTTATATAATCTCCCTCGATAAGAGAAATAATATGTATTCTACTAATCTTCGCAAGGTAGGCGGCTCTGTCATGCTAACCATTCCCCCTAATTTTCTTGATTTACTTCATTTACGCTCAGGTGAAGCCGTTAATATGAGAGTTAAAGATAATCAATTGGTTATTGAACCTGAAAAAACGCACTACACCTTAAAAGAATTAATGGCACAGTGTGATTTATCACAACCGTTAAGCACCAATGAACAGCAATGGCTTGATGATTCATCTTTAGGGAATGAGGCTATTTAAGTGAAAACTCCTAAGCGTGGTGAAATTTGGTTAGTGAACCTTAACCCAACTCAAGGGCAAGAGTTACAAGGGTCTAGACCTGTGCTAGTGGTTTCAGATAAGTTATTTAATCAAATGGGTTTAGTCTGGGCTTGTCCTATTACACAAGGGGGGAATTTAGCGCGTTTTGCAGGGTTTACTGCATCTTTGATTAATACGGGAATAGAAACGCAAGGCGTGGTGTTATGCAATCAAATACGAACATTGGACTATAAAGCACGAAAGGCGCGGTTTATTGAAGCTGTTCCTGCCTATGTTATGGATGACGTTTTAGCACGGTTACAGGCTGTTTTGGAATAAAGAATGCGGTAATACTGAGTTTAACCAAGCCTAGCCCGACGGGGCGAAAAGCGGACACGTCAACCGTTTGGCTTGGTTATTATTTTTTGGCGTGCATATTTTGACGGAATGCCTAATTATGATAGAGAAAAAATCAATAATAGAAGATAAATATCTAAAAGAATTAGAGTTAAATGAAATAGAAAACGATGCGATGAATTTTGTCTTCCAAGATTTTTATCAAACCTATTTGGAGCAATTAGGATCAGGAATATATATTGATACTAAGACAAACTTACCGTTTTATAGAGCGATAGATGAAATAGAAACTTATGATTTTATTAACCTTTTTGAAACAGCGTTATTTATTGGAAATAGAACAGATAATATTTTAGGTTTTTTATCTCAATGCATTGAAGTATTTATAAAAGCAATATTAGAAAAAACACTTGTTCCAAGAACACCAGGAAGCAGAATAAAATATAATCAAGCCCCAAAAGAATTAACTCTTATAGCTGGTAAAGCAACAAGAATAAAAAAAATTCCAACTATGACATGGGAACTTAGTTTAAAAGAAGCCGCAGAATTTGCCATAACACTATATCCAAGAGAATTTTTTGAAGACTTATTAGATGATGAGCCAAAAACAGAGGAAACTATGCCTAGAATAAAGAGATCCTGTCAAAATTAATGATGATATGACTCTCAGCGAACGTGAGCTATTTTTAAAAACCATAGGATTACTTGTTCATACTTTAGCGGATACAAGCCCTAAAAATTTTAGAAAAGCAGGGGATATTGAAGGGGCATTAGTTTATGGTGGGGGCGAAAAAGGCAAAGCTATTGTAGTGACAATGCTTAAAAAACTAGCTGAATTAGTAAAAAATGACGGCACTCATGGTTTGTCAAAAACGAACATAATTGAAACCCTGAAAGCAGGGGATAGAACACTTAAAAACGAAATACAATAAGATTACAGATTACAGTTGTAACAATACCCTTAAAAATCCTTTCACAATACGTTCCACAGCTTACCTAGATAAGCTGTATTGTTTAATAACGAAAGGATTTTTAAATGCCACATACTATTATCAAATTGCCAGAAGTTCAAAGACAGACAGCATTAAGCCGCACTGAGATTTATCGAAAAATACAAGCCAATAACTTCCCCTCTCCTATAAAACTAGGGAAACGCGCCTCAGGTTGGGTTGAAAAAGAAGTTCAAGATTGGCTAACGGCACAAATCAATAAAAGCCGCCCTAATTCTATGGAGGCTTCACAATGACCCCTAAGCAAAAAAAAGACTCCATGCAGGTAGTTAAATTGGTTACAGCAACAAACAAGCGTAACAGCTCCATTATTGAAAAATTTGAGCGGTTACTACACGATTGCTTTAACTACCCTAATGAGAATGTTTTAAGCACTCATTCAAATTATGAGGCTTATTTAGGCTTAATAAGTCGCTTATGTTTATTAAAAGATAATACTAAGGGCTTATTGTTAGCCCTAGATTATTACAACCAACCACAAAAACAACAAGCTCAAGGGCATCATTTAACGAAAGTTCTCAAGCAAACAAGGAATGTCATGCAAAACAAGAGTAGAAGAATAAATCATATTGCTGATGAATACTTATTTTATGAGGCAATCCTAAAAGACTAAAAAAACGGCAACAATTGCGGCATTTATTTATCTATTTTTTTAGGCAAATATTACCCCAAAATCCGCCTCTTTTTAAGGTGTTTTTAATGGCTTTTTTAAGTGTGCGAAACGTGCGGACTCTCTATAGGGGCTTCGCACGTTTCGCACATTTTTAAAAATGCCTCACATCCCCTTACTATAAAGACTTACAGAGTTTTTTAAGGTTCTTTTAGTAAACCGCACAAAAACACTTGAAAATCGTCTATTTTACCTCCTAATTTCCACGTTAAAAAACCGCCTAAATCTTACTCATTTTTGACGGTTTTTATTGACCCATAAAAAAATATTATGACCACTTTATTGCCATTAACAAAATTGACAATGCCGACCACTGAGAATATGCTAACCCCACTTTCAACACATTTGAAAGTCGGGATTGGAACCTCGTTTATCCAAGGCGATAAAACGCCACTTTTGCCAGTGGTTTTTTTATGCCCATCAAAAATTAAACACGGATTAATCCGTTTTAAGCATCTTGTTATGGTGGGCTGTATTAGGCAGCTTTTTAAGCTGGTCGCTCCTTGGTGCGATAGTTCCAACTTGATACAGTCCGCCACCCTACGATTGGAACCAAAGGAAGGCGGTTATTTTACTCCAAACCAAGGAGAAGCCGCGATGACTACTCATACGCAAGAACACGCCATAGAACCGTCTCAAGCCCCTATTGAAACGCATTCAAACATTCTCATAAAACTTTCACGAGTCCAAGAAATAACCGCCTTAAGCCATACTTCGGTTTATCGAAAAATACAGGCTAATGCGTTTCCTAAACCGATCAAATTAGGGCTGCGTGCCTCTGGCTGGGTTGAAAAAGAAGTTTACAACTGGGTAGAAACTCAAATAGAAAAAAGCCGTCATGATTCTAATAACCCAGAATCCATAAAACCGTTTAAGTTTTCTATTAAGACGCATTTAAACACGCTTAACAAGCAGTATGAACGTCTAGGCGAAGCCATTACCCTGCTAACCGCTGGCGTTGATGCAGACAGCTTAAATTTCATCATTGAAGATGCCCAAACCATCATCCGCAAAGTTGAAATAATCAAAAATCAAATAGCAGGAGGCAAAGCATGAGTGACCTAGTATTTGCTAATCAATCAACCGCCACTAATAAAAAACTGTTAGAGGCGCGTTATCAAGACTCATCCTACGAAAACATCCTGACAGCCTTAGCCAGAATAGAAGGATTAGCAGGTTTTATCGTTGATGCGGCTGTATGTTCCTTAGAAACTGGTTTAAAAGCGGAATTGGATATAAATAATCTTGAAGTCATAGCAAGAATAGTCGTAAATGAAGCCAAAGACGTGTTAATTATACTTGAAGCTTTGCTGAAAAATGAGCAGGAGCTAGACCATGTCTCATAACCCGATTATACATACAGAACAAGCGGTTATCGGCGCATTAATGATTGATAACACGGCTCTTAGCAAAATTGAACATTTTATTCATACCGATGATTTTACCCATCAACAACACCAAATCATCTTTAACGCCATTAAAACCCAAATACATCAAGGTTGGGTAGCCGATGCAGTGACATTAAATGATGTACATGGCTTAGACCTAGGTTATTTAGGCACAATTACCAAAGACACGCCTAGCGCAGCAAATATAATCGCTTATGCTCAAAAGTTAAAAGCCCATAGTCACCAAGCAGTCACACTGGCAAATCTTAAAAAAATCACCGCAGACCTAGAAAGTGGTGTTACTTCATCCGCTGATTCACTCCAACACCTCATTGAAGCCCAAGAAAAAACAACCGTACGCAAAGGAAACAAATTTATGTTTACCCAAATAAATGAAATGAAAATAGCCCCCATTGATTGGTTAATAGATGATTTTGTAGAAGCAAAAGCATTGGTTGAAGTATTTGGCGCGCCCGAAGCAGGAAAAAGCTTATTAGCCATTGATTGGGGCTTATCAGTAGCCGCAGGTATTCCGTGGCAAGATTGCAACACGCGCCAAGGCTCAGTTTTTTATATCGCAGGGGAAGGGCATAATGGCTTATCAAGACGCTTCCACGCATGGGGGGTTAATAATCAAGTCGATATTAACGATCTTCCTTTTTACCCCAGCCAACAAGCCGCCTCGTTTTATAATAAAAATGCCGCCATTGAAGTCGAAAAAGCCATAACCTTAGTGGTCAATAAAACCCAACAAACCCCACGACTCATTATTATTGATACCTTAGCGCGTAATTTTGGCGGCAATGAAAACAGCACCGAAGATATGAATCTATTTATTAATCATATTGACACCCATTTAAGAGATAAATTTAAAACCACGGTGTTATTGGTGCATCACACAGGACACGGTTCAGCCGAAAGAGGACGAGGTTCATCTGCCTTAAAAGCGGCGGTTGACGCAGAGTTTAGCATGGTTAAAGATGCAAAAGAGGTCATCAATTTAACCTGTACTAAAATGAAAGATGCCGCCCACCCGCTTCCCCGTTCTTTTGTCATTAACGGCATAGATTTAACCATTAAGGACGAAAAAGGCAACCCTTCTAACGGCGCAGTTTTAACCAAAACCGAATGGGTAGAGCCGCCTAAGATAGAAACAAAAACCAAAGCATTAGGTAAAAACCAGCGTAATGCCTTAAGCGTGCTTAAAGAGTTATATGCAGAACACCAACAAAACTTTATTGAGCAAGGTAAAGCCCCCGAAAATGCAAGGGTTAGCCTTGATTTATGGCAAGAAATAGCAGGTTTGGATAGATTTAGGTTTAGAGAAGTTAAAAACGGTTTAACAAACAAGGAGTTAATAAAAATAGATAAGGGGTTTGTTTATTTATTGGGTGATGAAGCTGAATAAACAGGTTACTTTTTTAACACAAATACTTATCACCATTTCTGCCTAAATTAAGGCAAAAAAAAGCGGCGGCGTGTTCACATTCCTACCAAGAAAACAACACGCCGCCGCAACCCCTCTTACACATCCTTATTTGAGACTTACACATCCTTATTTGAGAGAATTGCTATGCTATCACATCCAGAAACAAATGGCGTGAACGCGCCTGTATTATCCCCAAATTTACACCATCAACTACGCTTGCTTGGTTTTGCATTTCTAATGATGGCAATCGTCACAAGCTATCTGCTCTATTCATCTTTTGGATTTACAGACACCGAAAAACGAGTTTACGCTGCATTAGGTGTTCTATTATCAATCAGCACCACTTATTTACTGCCAACCGCCTACACGCTATGGATTAATCAAAATCCCGTGTTATCAATTGCCGCATTTATTATTTATGCCTCACTATTTTTTATTGAGTTCAACTCCTCATTAGGATTTATGGCGGTTGCTCAAGAGCATTATCAAGAAAATTCAGGCGCAAAAATACTGCAACAAGAGCAATTAGAAATTGCTAAAGATTCGGTAGTCAAGCTGAGTAATTACCAAAGCTTAAACCTTAACGAATTAAATCGTCAACATGATTCAGTCGCTGAAAAAATCTCATCATTAACAGATAAACTAAATGATTGCCCAACGGGTTGGATTACAAAATGCGAAAAGCCAAAAGAAAAGCAAATTTCTAAATTAGAAGTCCAGTTAAAAACATTATCCAATGATATAAAAAATGCTAATCAATATGCTCAAGCAGTAAAGGAAAAGAAAACAGCATTAAATGCGTTATCTGGCAATGATTTTAAAATTAATTCATCTCATCCGCTATTTAAAGCGCAAGCTGAATTGGTTGGCGACACTGCTAAAAACGTACAGGTTAATTTCTTAGCTTTCTCCAGTTTTATAATTACCGTTTTAACCAGTATTTTATTTTTATTGGCTGGAGTATTAGAAAAACGTTTTATAGTTTTACCTATTACAAATAATGAAACTAAAAATATTAATGAAAAACCAGTCCTAAATAAAATTGGCGATTTATTAAAAGTAAAACTAAATAAGGTATTAGAAGAAAAAAAGAATTAACTACAGAGGACAATAACGTTAATAGGGATATTAGCGTACCTACTGTGAAATTAAAAATGGAAGAATTAGGCGGCGGTTTTGGCGCATTAAATAGTAACAAATTTTTAAAGCAAGTTAAACAACCAAACATTAGCCGAATAGGAATGAATTCCCGTGTAACGCACCCGTATAACGCACCCGTTACAAAATCTAAAAAAGGAGCTTTTCAGCAACAGAATATTGATAATTTAGGGTACAAAAATCAGGAAAATTTAGAGAATGTAACGCACCCGTATAACGAGTCCGTTCACACCGCTAAAAATAAGGATTTAGGTCAATTTTCACCTCAGCAAAAAATCAGTAATTTTAGGGTAAGAACGCACCCGTATAACGCACCCGTTACAAAACCCAAAAAAGTTGCTGGTTTTGGTAATTTAATTTGTGAAAATTGCGAGAAAGAAGTAATAAGAATTACACGAAACCAACGCTTTTGTTGTACGGTCTGTAGGTTAAAATTTCACCGTTTTACCCCCATGAAAAAAAGGATCTATTAAAATGGATAATATAGAGTTTAGCTTTGATTATTTATATATTGGTGAGGGAGAAGCGATGTAGAAAAATTGAAATTCTGAAAGATGAGCAAAAAAGTATTAAATCAAATATTTCACAAAAAGAACATGAATGTGGGAAAGTTAAGTTCAATATATTACTAGATTCATTTTTAAAAAATAATGAAGATGAATTATTAGAACTATTTGCTTCCTATTTTATCGCTGGAAGTGGTTGGGATTTAGGCGAAATGTTTATGAATGAACTCTGGACACCCAATGCCGAAAGAATGGAGCTAAAATGGCAGGAAAAAAGACGAGCATTAAAAAATGAATTAGAATTTTTAGACCTTTAAGGTTTTATACCGTTCATTTGCTATTTTATAGTGGGATATATAGGGTTATGGCGGGTTAAAGAGGTTTATTAGCTTAAGTTGTCCATTTGAATGGACAACTATAAAAACGGCATGTAAGGCAAAACCTACTAACTTTTATTTATATTAATTATAGTGGTAATATGATATTTTAAAAATCCCTAAAAAACCCATGTTATTTCATAAAATCCCACACAAAAGCCCCCATAAATGTACCCATTTATAGATTCACATTACTAATTAATTATTATAAATCAATTATTTAAAATATATTTTCATACTCTGTATTGGAAAGTGATGTTAATTAAATACTAACGTATCTATTTCAATTCTGGTAAAGCTCACCCTAAGAAGGCAAATAGCCTAACCTAGTGTAAACCAGAAAAACGATGCAAAAAAATTGCGCTTTCAATATCTGGATGTGATTAGGTTTATGCCCTCACACGGTATAGATTACGACCATAACGCCGCTTTGCACGCTCTATACTATTGATTTTTTAAGGTACAGCCGATAATGATTTATATCGCTGGGAATGTCCTACCAAGAACACTGTACTTGTTTTAATGCCCAATCCATTTTAAAAAATCAACCACTCATAACGTTCCGCTTTGCAAAATCCCCACAGTAACGGAGTATATTCAAGTAGCTTGTGCCTGCCGTCTACACGTTAAATACGTTTATATGCTTACCGACACACAAGCGACCCATGCGATTGGCGACAAATCAGTTGTTAAATTCAACCTTTGCGACAATCACATTTTTGTATTGCTTAACTTGACTACTTATAGGTAGACTATTAAACAATGATCTCGCACTATTTTCCACAATGTAGAAAATAAATGTAAATATTTAAGGATATAAAAATGAAAATGGGTGAAAGAATTAAGGAGCTACGGAAAAATAAAGGGCTTAATCAGTCAAAATTAGCTAAAGCTGTCAATTCTTCAACAGCAATGATTTCTGTAATTGAAGCAAGTAAAAGCAAGCCTACCCTTGAGTTATTAACAGAATTGAGTGAATTTTTTCAAGTTTCAACAGATTATTTACTAACTGGAAAAGAGGGAACAAATGAAATAAGTGCAGAAGAACGCGAAATTTTAGATGTTTTACGAAAAGATGAAGCAATGACTAACGCGATGATGGAGTTTGCTAGGGTTAAAAAAAAAGTGATTAGTTATTTAGGCGATTACACGGAAATTAATGCACAAGCCCAACATTTTAATCGTAATATTTAGGTACTCGTTGGGCTTCCTTTTACCTCTTTTTTTGTTATTTTCTTTATTTTTCTACTTCTTCATGAATATGACGGTATAAATTTCTAAGGACAGTGGTAGCTATCCTTTGAGGCAATGGGGGAAATTAACCACACTTTGGGTCATGATGCATGGTGGTAGCGGAGTCTTGCTCAAGCTGAATCGTGGCATGTTCAATATGGTAATGATGATGTAGTTCATGCTGAATTTGCTGTAAAAAATCGTTATTAATCTTATTATCTGAAACCACAAGATGCACTGATAATGCGGTTTCTGAAGTACTTAATGCCCAAACATGTAAATCGTGCAATTGAATCACAGTAGGGCGTTCTAAAAAATAATCTTTTAATTTAGCCATCGCTATTTTTTTCGGCACAGCATCAATCGCAAGATTGAAGGAATCGTTAAATAACCTCATCGTACTGATAAAAATTATTATGGCTAAAGCAATACTCATTGCAGGATCAATCACCATCAGCCCTGTTTGCATAATGACCACCCCAGAAATTACCACACCCAGTGAAATAACCGCATCTGCCACCATGTGTAAAAAAGCCCCTTTAATATTCAAATCTTGGTGTTGTCCTTGAACAAATAACCATGCCGTAATCCCATTAATCACCACACCAATGCCTGCAACAATAATAATGATGAGGCTATCCACCGCTTTCGGTTCATTAAATCGTCCAATAGCTTCCCAGACAATCCCCCCTAAGGTCATTAGTAATAAAATAGCACTGATATTCGCCGCAATAATGGTAATTTTTCGATAACCATAGGTTCTGGTTTCAGAACTGGTTTTTTTTGATAACCAATCTGCCCCCCAAGCTAAAATAAGACTTAAAACATCGCTTAAATTATGACCTGCATCGGCTAGTAAAGCTAACGAAGCCGCAGAAAGTCCATAAACGACTTCAACACCGACAAAAATAATATTGAGTAAAATACCAATGGCAAAAGCTTTATTATAATTTTTAACTTCATGATGGTGGTGATGTGACATAGTATTACCTCCAAGTTTTTAATAAAATAAGAACATCCTGCCTCAACAGGATGTTTTTTAATTAATCTTTCGTTGCAAACCATTTATATAATGCGGGAATAACTAATAACGTTAGTAATGTTGAGGTCACTAAACCGCCTACAACCACGGTTGCCAAGGGTTTTTGCACTTCTGAACCTGTGCCTGATGCCATTAATAAGGGTATTAAGCCTAATGCCGTGGTTACTGCGGTCATTAATACAGGACGCACTCTTAAACACGCGCCCTTAATTGAGGCTTCATCAATCGACATTCCCTCTTTAACTAATTGATTAAGATAGGTTAATAATACCATGCCATTTTCTAAAGCAATCCCAAATAAAGCGATAAAACCAACGGAGGCGGGAACGGATAAATTTTGTCCACTAACCCATAAAGCAATCACGCCACCGACTAAAGCTAAGGGAATATTTAATAAAATTAATCCTGCATTTTTAACTGAATTAAAGCTACTATAAAGCAACAGGGAAATAATTAACAAGGTCACAGGAATCACAATGGCTAGACGTTTATTTGCCTCTTGTTGCAAGCGAAATTGTCCGCCCCAGGTGGTGAAATAACCTGGTGGGAGCTTGACTTTAGCTTCAATCGCTTGCTGGGCTTCCTCAACAAAAGAGACAATATCACGCTCAATGACATTGGCTTGAATACTGATAAATCGCTGATTATTTTCACGGGTAATTTGCCGTGGGCCAACAATTTCTTTAACCTCGGCTACTTGTGATAAAGGCACATTGATGCCATTTGACCCCGTAATTAATAAATTTTTAATCGCTTCTACGCTATTTCTATCTTGTTCTCGATAGCGGACTAGGATTTCAAAACGGCGAATGCCCTCAAAAACTTGCCCTGCTTTAACGCCGCCGATCGCACTGCTGATAACTTCTTGTATATCTGAAATATTTAATCCATAACGCGCAATTGCGTGGCGGTCAGGAATAATCACCAATTGCGGCGTGCCTGATACTTGATCGACTTGTACATCCGCCGCGCCTTTGACCTGTTTAATCACTGCTGAAATTTCATCAGCTTTACGTTTTAGTTGCTGTAAATCATCGCCAAATAATTTAACCGCTAATTCAGCACGAACGCCTTCGAGCAATTCATCAACCGTCATTTCAATCGGCTGAGTTAAATTAGCGGTAATGCCTGGTAATTTTGCAATCACTTGGCGAACTTCTTTTTCAATAAACGCTTGATTATTCGGTTGCCGCCATTGATCTTTGGGTTTCAAAATCACATACATTTCCGCTGAATTAATCGGGTCAGCATGCGCGCCGACTTCGCCACGACCAATACGGCTAGTGACTTCAATAATTTCAGGAATTTTTAATAACCGCCGTTCGATAATTAAAGTATTGCGTTTACTTTCATTAATGGAAATAGAGGGCGCCATGGTTAGGCGTACCACAATCGTTCCCTCTTGTAATTTAGGGGTAAATTCAGAGCCTAAAAATGGAAAAATCACCATCCCTATGATTAATAACCCGCCTGCCATCATCACGGCTATCAAACGATGATGAATAAAATAACTAACCATAGGACGATAAGGCATAAGTAACGCATTAAGAATCCGCTCATCCATCCCCAATTTATTTTTATTTTCGATTGATTTACGCCGCATTAGCACATCGGATAATACAGGGGCTAAAAATAGCGCGTAAATTAATGAACCTAACATTGCTAATGCCACTGTATACGCTAGGGGTCTAAATGTTTTACCTTCCACCCCTTCCAAAGTAAATAACGGTAAAAAAACAATAATAATGATTGTAATTGCAAATAAAATCGGTTGTCCAACTTCACGACAGGCGCGACCTACAATTGAAAAACGTGATTCTTTGGCATCGGCTTCACGCAATAAACGGTCTACATTTTCAACCATGACAATTGTGCCATCGACCATCATGCCAATGGCAATTGCCAAGCCACCTAATGACATTAAATTAGCCGACATATTAAATAGACCCATAGCAATAAAGGCAAACATTACCGAAAAGGGAATAGATAAAGCAACCACTAAACTGGGGCGAAATCCGCCCATAAAAATAAGTAACACCAAGGCAACTAAAATAATTCCCTGAATTAAAGCGTTATTAACTGTATTGACAGCCGATTCAACAATATCTTTTTGCTGATAATAGGGCACAATACTTACGCCTTCAGGTAGAGTTTTATTAATCTCTTTAATTTTGGATTCAACCCGTTCAATGACCGTTGACGCATTCATGCCATATAATTTAATTGCCATCCCTGCAACCACTTCCCCTTTGCCATTATGGGTCTGTAAGCCTCGCCGAATTGCCCCACCGATTTTAATTTCCGCGACTTCGCGTAAATAAACTGCGCGTCCATCGACTGTTTTAATGACAATATTGTTTAAGTCTTCAATTCCTGTCGCCAAACCTACGGAACGAATAATAAATTGCTCATTGTTTTTTTCTAAATATTGCGCCCCAACATTGAGATTATTGGCTTTAATACGGTCTAAAATCGTGTTCAAAGACAGTTGATAACGCAACAGGGCATCAGGTTTGATAATCACATGAAATTGTTTTTCAAAGCCGCCAATGCCTAAAACTTCAGTCACGCCTTTCACGGTTTGCAGATTAAATTTAACAATCCAATCTTGCATGGTGCGTAAATCTTCCAGTGAATAATTTCCCGTCTCATCATTTAAATAATAAAACAAAATTAATCCCATCCCTGTTGAAATAGGTCCCATTGACGGTTCACCAAAACTGGCAGGAATCTGGTTTCTTGCTTCTTGCAAACGCTCGCCGACTAATTGCCGTGCAAAATAAATATCCACTTCATCCTTAAAATAAATATTCACCACCGATAAACCAAAATTTGATACTGAGCGGATTTTTTCGATACTCGGCAATCCCGTCATTGCTGCTTCAACAGGATAGGTGACATACATTTCTATTTCTTCAGGCGCAAGCCCTTCGGTAATGGTAAAGACTTGCACTAAATTAGGTGAAACATCAGGAAACGCATCGACAGGTAAATTTTGATAACTGCGATAGCCTGTGGCGACTACTAATATTGCTAACACCAGCATTAATAGCCGACTGCGTAATGATAAGTTAATAATTTGATTAATCATAATAGTCCTTAATGATGGTGTCCTGTATCAAACTCACCTTTTTGTAACTGTGCTTTTAAGGTGAAGGCATTTTGACTAACATAGGTTTGACCTAATTGTAATCCGTCCACTATTTCAACTTGCAGAGCATCTTTACGCCCAATTGTAACGGCTTGTGGTTCAAAATCCCCGTCTTCATGGCGTACAAAAACAACCGTTTTATTGTCAATGGTTTGTAATGCAGATTCTGGGATAACGATTGGAGCTTGCACTTTTTCCAACGTGACCTTGGCATTGACAAATAAGCCAGGTCGCCAATAACCACGCGAATTATTAATACGCACTCTTAGGATTGCACTCCGTGTTTGTTCATCCAAAATAGGGCTAATCCAGTCTACTTTTCCTGTGGTGGTGAGCGGTTTATCTTTTGAATTAAAACGACTGCTTACCCAAACTTCTTGACCCTGCTGAATCACAGGTAAATC
>CAYROI010000031.1:0-23663 GCA_964425835.1 uncultured Methylococcaceae bacterium | reverse complement strand
CCTCACATTCACCATGATGCAAAGTAAATAGCGTTGCAATCGCATTCACCTTAGGTGAATAAGGCACAGCAGGAACATGAACCAACGCAACAAGCTGATTTTGTAAAGCCTGTGGTCGATGATGCAATACCTCCGCCCAAACAGCATCAGGCACAAACACGGTCGCATAATCACTTAAAACATCTAACGCATCCAGCTCATCTAAATGAATCAACACCCCCGCATCAGCAACAACCAACGATTGCTCAGTCATCACCATGCAAACCCCATTCAACATCCTCTTGAATAAAAGCCTCGGTCAATATTTCCTGATGCGATTCTAAATACCGCCGCAAAGATTCATTAATGATTTCCTGTAAATTATTCGCCCAACCTTGCTGGATTAATACTTGTGCCTGTTGACATAACTGCTCTGGAATTTCCGCTTGAATTACATTATTCATTATTTTTACCTATTTATAGAAAACGGAACACAACCCTTTTCTTTTAGTTATCCTTATTTACAAACTAGATCAGGTTTATACCACTGACAATAACCTGAGTTATCTTCATAAGAAAATCAAGGGGTCAGCCGAAAATCAAGGGGTCAAATCAAGGCAAATCAAGGGGTCAGCCAGCTTGATTTGATAAAAACCTAGATTCCTTAATGCGCCTCATCCCAATTATTCCCTCGCCCTATTTCAACAATCAAAGGCACATCAAGTTTCATTGCATGGCTCATTAAATAATCAATTTTAGCCTCAGAAATAGCTAAAATATCCTCTGAAATTTCAAAGACCAATTCATCATGAACCTGCATCACCATTTTTACCTTAGGCTGTTCATTGATAATCCAATCATGGGTCGATAACATTGCTTGCTTTATAATATCCGCCGCTGTCCCTTGCATTGGTGCATTAATCGCGGTACGTTCAGCATATTGCCGCTTACGCCCATTGCTTGCATTGATATCAGGTAAATACAATCGCCGCCCTAATAATGTTTCTACATAGCCCTGTTGTTTTGCTAATTCACAAGTGGTTTCCATATAGGCTTTAACCCCAGGATAACGTGCAAAATATAAATCAATATAAGCTTGGGCTTTACTTCGCTCTATTCCCAATTGCTGAGAAAGTCCAAAGGCAGACATGCCATAAATTAAACCAAAATTAATCGCTTTAGCTGAACGTCGTAAATCTTGCGTTACTTGATATTCGGAGACTTCAAAAACCTCCGATGCGGTTGCGGTATGTATATCTTTTCCTGTTGCAAATGCGTTTAATAATCCTTCATCTTGAGATAAATGCGCCATAATTCTAAGCTCTATTTGCGAATAATCTGCCGCAACTATTTTATAACCTTCGGGGGCAATAAATGCTTGACGAATTTTACGCCCTTCTTCACGACGAATAGGAATATTTTGTAAGTTGGGGTTAGAAGAAGATAATCGTCCCGTAGCGGTTACCGCTTGATGGTAAGAGGTGTGAATACGGTTGGTTTTTAAATTAACCTGTCGGGGTAATTTATCAGTGTAAGTCGATTTTAATTTGGCTACACTACGATACGCTAAAATTATTTTAGGTAACGGATAATCAATGGCTAATTCTTGTAAGACTGATTCTGCGGTGGATGGTTGACCTTTGGGGGTTTTCTTTAAAATAGGTAAACCTAATTTATCATAAAGAAGGGTTTGAATTTGCTTAGGTGAGTTTAAGTTAAAACTTTCCCCTGCTAAATCATGGGTTTGTTGCTCTAATGAAATAAGTTGACTTGCAAGTTCCATACTTTGGGTGGCAAGCTTATCGCCATCAATTAATACACCGTTTTCCTCCATTTGAGTTAAAACAGATAATAATGGAATTTCTAATTGTTGATAAAGTTGTTGTAATTTCGGTTGCTGTTGTAATTTATCGGTAAATATCTGATGCAAGCGCAAAGTTATATCGGCATCTTCCGCCGCATAAGGCGTTGCTTGTTCTAAAGCGACTTCTTGAAAAGGTATCTGTTTAACCCCTTTACCTGCAACCGCTTCATAATGGGTGGTGTTTATTTTAAGATAATACTTCGCCAAGTCATCCATGTTATGTTTGGTTGCGGTACTATTTATAACATAAGAGGCAAGCATGGTATCCTCTTGGATTCCCTGTAAATGAATCCCATGATTTTTTAAAACATGTGCGTCATATTTAAGGTTCTGTCCAACTTTTACTTTATTTTTATCTTCTAGTAAGGGTTTAAATTGTGCTAAAACCATTTCACGGTCTAATTGTTGCGGCACATCAATATAATCATGTGCTAAGGGGACATAAGCGGCTGTTCCTACTTTTACCGCAAATGATAATCCTACAATTCGCGCTTGAGAATAATCAAGACTGGTGGTTTCGGTATCAAAAGCAAAAATATCTGCTTGTTGTAATTGCTTTAACCAATCGTCTAGTTGTGCCTGCGTTAAAATAGTTTGATATTCAATATCTATTTTTTCATTTGGTTTTTGTTGTTGTATTTGCTTTAACCAAGCTGAAAAACCTAAACTAGCCACTTGTTGTTCTAGTTGGGGAGTATCAACAGGCTGACACTTTAGGTCATCTAAGTTATAGTTTAAATTCAAATCCGTTTTAATGGTTGTCAATTGTTTTGAAAGTTCTAATTGCTCAAGATTAGCGCGTAAATTCTCTCCCACTTTGCCTTTTATTTCATTGGCTGAGGCAACTAAATTATCCAGGGTTTGATATTTATTAAGCCATTTTGCCGCCGTTTTTGTCCCAACCTTTGGAATCCCTGGAATATTGTCAGAGGTATCGCCCATTAAGGCTAAATAATCAATAATTTGCTCAGGCTTAACCCCAAATTTATCAATCACCCCTTGAATGTCCATTTTAGTATTTGACATACTATTTTCAAGCGTAATATTCTCGGTGACTAATTGCGCCATATCTTTGTCACCTGTCGAGATAATAACCTCAAAGCCTTGTTGTTCTCCATATTGGGCTAACGCACCTAAGACATCATCCGCTTCAACGCCTGTTTCAATAATTAAAGGCAGTCCCATTGCTTTTATCAGTTGATGCAAGGGTTCTATTTGTACCCGTAAATCATCATCCATCGGGGGACGATTGGCTTTATAAACGTCATAAAGTTGATGTCGAAAGGTTTTACCTTTAGCATCAAAAACAACGGTAAAATAATCGGTTTTATAATCTACGATCAGTTTACGCAACATATTAGCCACGCCATAAATGGCATTAGTTGGCAGACCTTCTGCATTCGTTAAGGGTGGAATTGCGTGATAAGCTCTAAATAAAAAGGAAGAACCGTCGATTAAGATTAGGCGTTGTTTTGACATAATTAGCCGTAGGGTAGGAATAGCCCACCCTACAGCCCTCCATTTATTTTAAAAATTACGCCGCTTCTCTTGCAAAGCGTTTACGTTCATTTTCAGTTAATAGAATTTTTCGTAAACGGATAGAATCAGGCGTAACTTCAACCAATTCATCATCTCCAATAAATTCAAGTGCTTGTTCCAAGGACATTTTTTGAATTCTAGCGCAGGTTAAACTTTCATCTGTTCCAGAGGCACGTACATTCGTTAAAGGTTTAGGTTTAGTTGGATTAACGACCAAATCATTGGTTCTTGAATGAATACCAACTAACATCCCTTCATAAATATCATCCCCATTGACCACGAGTAATTCACCCCGTGCTTGTAAGGGGTAGAGTGAATAATCAACCGCTTTACCTTTTGCCATTGAAATTAATACGCCGCGATTACGGATACCTACTTCACCTTCTTTCATGACACCATAATGATCGAAAACATGGTACAGCAATCCAGAACCTGAAGTCAGGGTCATAAATTCAGTTTGGAAACCAATTAATCCGCGTGATGGCATCATATATTCAAGACGAATACGTCCATTACCATCAGGTAGCATATTTTGTAAATCGCCTTTACGTTCACCCAGTTTTTCCATCACTGCCCCTTGATGAGCATCCTCAACTTCAACAGTGACCATTTCAAAAGGTTCACACAATTTACCCTCAATTTCTTTAATAATAACCTCAGGACGTGAAACCCCCATTTCAAACCCTTCACGGCGCATATTTTCAATTAAAATAGATAAATGTAATTCTCCGCGACCTGATACTTTAAATTTATCAGGGTTTCCTGTATCTTCAACCGCTAAGGCAACATTATGCTGCAATTCTTTATCTAAGCGTTCACGGATTTGTCTTGAGGTGACATATTTACCTTCACGTCCTGCGAAAGGCGAGGTATTGACTTGAAATGTCATACTAACAGTAGGTTCATCAATGCTCAGGGGAGGCAATGCTTCTGGGTTGTCAGGGTGACATAGAGTATCAGAGATTTCAAGTTTATCAATCCCTGTAAAGGCAATAATATCACCTACGCCCGCCTCTTTTACCTCAACTCTATCTAGTCCACTAAAACCAAATATTTGTAACATTCGCACATTTCTGGTTGAACCCTCACGATTAACTAAAGTCAAGGGCATATTAGTTTTAACAGTACCGCGTTGTATACGACCAATACCAATAATACCGACATAGGAGTTATAATCCAGACTAATGACTTGCATTTGAAAGTCACCGTTAATATCACCTGTAGGTGGATTGACTTTTTCAACAATGGTTTCAAATAAAGGGGTCATATCTCCCTCTCTGTTTTCACTGTCTAAACTGGCGTAACCATTCAATGCTGAAGTATAAACAATCGGAAAATCCAATTGCTCATCGGTTGCACCTAACCGATCAAATAAATCAAAGGTTTGATCGACAACCCAATCAGGACGCGCACTAGGGCGGTCAACTTTATTAATAACTACAATCGGTTTTAAACCCAGAGCAAAGGCTTTTTGCGTCACAAAACGCGTTTGTGGCATAGGTCCATCAACGGCATCAACTAACAATAATACCGAATCCACCATAGATAAAACGCGTTCTACTTCGCCACCAAAGTCGGCATGTCCTGGGGTATCAACGATATTAATATGATAATCTCCCCAATCTATCGCGGTATTTTTTGAAAGAATGGTAATGCCGCGCTCTTTCTCAATATCATTAGAGTCCATCATACGTTCTGAGGTTTTCTCATGCGCTGCAAACGTTCCAGATTGTTGCAATAATTCATCAACAAGCGTGGTTTTACCATGATCAACATGGGCGATAATAGCAATATTTCTTAGGTTTTCTATCACTTTCTTTACTTATAAGGTTAGGTTTAAAAATAGTTTAAATTTATGATTTTCCACTAAAAAAACCTGAGAAGCCCTAAAGACTTGTCAGGTTTTTTTGCGGGTTGCCTTACAAAAAATAAAGGCGATAACATTCTAATTAGCCATCATCATTAATTTGGGCAATAATCTTGGCGAGTATTTTATCACTATTTTCATTATTAATTTGACAAGTTCCCGCATTAAGATGTCCACCCCTTTGATAATTTAAACAAAGTTGATCAATATTAGTGTTTAGGTAGCAGTTCAGAATAAATTTTTCTATCGCGAAAACCATATTTTTTTTGCTTTAATCCCCACATTCAAGGTCACTTTGGGTGACCAGTCTAAATTTTTTATCACTCATTGTTTAACCTCATATCTACCTTATTCAAATACTTATAAAGTAAGATTATTTTTTGCAAGAAAAGCTTGTAATTCAATTATTTTTTGTTCAGCTTCATTAGCCCGTTGTTTTTCTTCGGTTAATTTTCCATTCAACTCACTAGCCCGTTGTTTTTCTTGTATTAATTTTCCATTCAACTCACTAGCACGTTGTTTTTCTTGAGTGGCTATTTTATTTGCTTTTTGAAGACTAAGCCCAACAAAATCTTTATAAACGGGATCGTTTATCATTTCTTCAACAGTCGGTTGCTTAAATAAATCGTCAAACCTGAACTGAAACCCTGGTAAAACATTGGATTGAATAATGCCATCTGTTTTAGTAATAGGGATATAAGTATTTCCTTTCAACTGATAAAATTCTACCTGATTTATATCTTCATATAAAATGAAATACTCTTGAACGCCTGCTTGTGCATATTCTTGCTTTTTAACGATTATATCCCGTTCTAATTGCGCCCTATTACTATCTGAAACTGCCTCAATACAAATATCAAAAAGACCTGAATAGCTTATATCATCATCTTTCAAAGGGAGTGAGTTATCACGACTGACAATGCCAATATCGGGACGGCGAATCACTTTTTTATCAGTTAATTGAAAAGAAAATCCCATTTCCATATGTACCATTTCATCCTCTGGATTTATTTTAAGATAATGATCTAATAATAAAATAAACCAATGATAAATATGATAGGTACAAATACTTGACACGCCTTTTTCCTCCAATACACCATTATTCCATTCGTAAATTTTATCAGGGTAATTATAATAATTTTGCCAGTATTCAGCTTCTGTAACCCATGCTTTAGTGGTATTAGATGGATATTTTTTTTCTATTTTAGTATAACTGGGGTATGACTTAACAGAATCCCATAAAATAGCGGTTGATGTAGACATGTTTTATCCCTCGTTGGTGGGCTAAAATTTAACTATTTTTTAGCTTTTTAGAATAATCCAGTTATAGTACCATCATCTTTAATATCAATGTGTTCTGCTGCCGGAATTTTAGGTAACCCTGGCATAGTCATCATGTTTCCCGCAATGGCGACAACAAATCCTGCACCATTAGCTAATCTTACTTCACTAATTTCAACGGTATGTCCAGAAGGTGCGCCTTTAGCTTCTGCATCGGTTGAAAATGACATCTGTGTTTTTGCTATACAAACAGGAAACTTTCCATAATCTTTAGACCAGTTTTCTAATTGTTTTTTTATCGCAGGGGAAGCTGAAACTGAGGATGCGCCATAAAGTTTAGTCGCAATTGCTTCTATTTTTTCCCACAAACTTAAGTTTTCATCATACACATAATTAAAGCTAGGTTCGTTATTATCAACAATATTTAAAACTTCTTGCGCCAAAGTTTCCGCACCTTTCCCCCCTTCTGCCCAATGTTTGGAAATCACACATTTTACCCCCAAATTCTCACATTTTTGTTTTAACAGTGTAACCTCCGCCTCAGTGTCAAAGCTAAAATGATTAATACAAACGACACAGGGTAAACCATAGTGCGTATTGATATTATTCAAATGCCGTTCCAAATTAACAAAACCTGCGTCTAATGCCTCAAGATTTTCTTGATTTAATTGTTCTTTATCAACGCCGCCATGAAATTTTAAAGCCCGTACGGTTGCAACTAACACGACGACAGAAGGAGTTAAACCAGCCATGCGGCATTTTATATCAATAAATTTCTCAGCCCCTAAATCTGCACCAAAACCTGCTTCTGTGATCGTATAGTCCGCCAATTTTAACGCTGTTTTTGTTGCCGTTACCGTATTACAGCCATGCGCGATATTAGCAAAAGGACCGCCATGAATAATAGCAATATTATTTTCTAAAGTTTGAACTAAATTAGGCTTAATCGCATCTTTTAAAACCGCTGCCATTGCGCCTTGTGCTTTGAGGTCACTCGCATAAACAGGGCTAACCCTATCTTTTTTGTAACCGATGATAATCCTCCCTAAACGGGTTTTTAAATCGGAACGACTGGTTGCCAAGCATAAAATAGCCATGATTTCTGAGGCAACAACAATATCATAGCCATCTTCACGTAAATAACCATTAGCTATCCCCCCTTGCCCAATCGTAATTTTACGTAAAGCACGGTCATTCATATCAACAACCCGTTTCCATTGAATCAACCTTGAGTCTATCTTTAATTCATTACCATGTGTTATATGATTATCAATCAATGCCGCTAATAAATTGTGGGCAATGCCAATGGCATGAAAATCACCTGTAAAATGTAGATTAATATCTTCCATTGGGACAACTTGAGAATAACCGCCACCTGCCGCTCCGCCTTTAAGTCCAAAACAAGGGCCTAATGAAGGTTCACGTAAACACATCATCGTTTTTTTACCCAAACGATTCATCGCATCGCCTAGCCCTACTGTTGTCGTTGTTTTTCCCTCACCCGCAGGGGTTGGACTGATTGCCGTCACTAAAATTAATTTACCATCGGCTTTATCGCTTAAACTATTAATATACTCCAATGAAAGTTTGGCTTTGTAATGGCCATAAGGATCTAAGTGTTCCGCTGGAATATTAAAGTTTTGTTCGACTAAACCAATAATAGGTTTCATAGATGCAAGTTGTGCAATTTCTATGTCAGACATAATAATATTTTCCTAAGGTTCTATAATGTTAAAATAAATCAAATTTACCCCTATATTACACCAATAAATTTATAGTGACTAAGAAGCTTGAGAGTCAAAGCCTAATAAATGTTAAAATTTATTGTAAAACTTAAATTCAACCTCGCTTACAATAAAACTCAGAGTTCACTTATGAAAATTGTCCATATACTTTTCTTGTTCTTTTTTACTGTCCCTTTTATAGAAATATATTTATTATTACAACTTGGTGGTATCGTTGGGATTCTTCCTACTATCTTATTGGTTATTTTTACAGCGGTTTTAGGCGCGTGGTTACTAAGACAACAAGGGTTTGCAACTTGGAAACGTTTTCAAGATAATCTTGCTAAAGGTGAAGTGCCTGCTTATGAAATGATAGAAGGCCCTATTCTTTTAGTAGGAGGGGCATTATTACTCACACCAGGTTTTTTTACCGATGCTTTAGGTTTTGCTTGTTTAATTCCTCAAATACGACAACTTTTTGCAAAATATGTCCTTGAAAAACATTTAATCCGCACACAAAATAACTCACCTTTTCAATCGTCTAAATCAAAAAATAATGCTTTAGAAGGTGAGTTTAAACGTGAGGACTGATTAATGTCACGTCTCATTGTTATCAGTCAATACTGCATTGATATTATTAACCTTATTAATGAATGGATTGGTAAAATAATTTCCTGGCTAACGTTGGCGATGGTTTTACTCACATTTATTATCGTTGTTTTACGCTATGTGTTTGACTGGGGCTTAGTTTCAATGCAAGAAGCGGTTATTTACATGCACGTTATTGTGTTTATGTTAGGTGCTGCTTATACACTCAAACACAATGGTCATGTCCGTGTTGATATTTTTTATCAATCTTGCACTATTAGAATGCGTGCATGGGTAGACTTTTTTGGCACTTTATTACTATTATTGCCATTCACAGAATTTATTATTGCTAGTGGTTGGGATTATGTTAAAGATTCTTGGGAAGTTCATGAAAGCTCCATGAATTCTGGGGGATTGGAAGGTGTTTATTTACTAAAATCAACCATTATTGTTATGGCAGGGCTATTACGTTTACAAGCTATTTCAATGTTATTGGAGAATTTATTAATTGCCCTAAATTTACAACCTACGAAGGAGCAAACATAAATGGAAGATTTTATGGCTTTATGGATGTTTGCAGCCGTCTTTGTGGTTTTGCTCTCAGGTTACCCTGTTGCTTTTGCACTCAGTGGTACGGCTTTAGCTTTTGCCAGTTTAGGCACACAACTTGATTTATTTGATGAGGCTTTTTTAGGGGCGATGCCCAGTCGTTTATTTGGCATTATGAACAATCAAACCTTATTAGCCGTGCCTTTATTTGTATTTATGGGGGTTATGTTAGAACGCTCCAAGGTTGCAGAAGGTTTACTAGAAACAATGGCAGAGGCCTTTGGCTCTTTACGAGGGGGTTTAGGGATAGCCGTCACTTTGGTGGGGATGTTAATGGCGGCCAGTACAGGCATTGTTGGGGCAACCGTCGTCACAATGGGCTTACTTTCATTACCCACAATGTTACGCAGTGGCTATAGTCCATCAATTGCTTGTGGTACGATTTGTGCTTCTGGAACATTAGGACAAATTATCCCACCCTCAATTGTTTTAGTTTTATTAGGGGATGTTATTTCCAATGCTTACCAACAAGCGCAATTGGATATGGGAATCTTTGCACCTGAAACAATTTCAGTTGGAGATTTATTTACAGGGGCTGTTATTCCTGGATTGGGATTAGTTTTTCTCTATCTAATTTATTTATTAATCGTTGCTTGGTTAAAACCTGAATTAATGCCTGTGGCGACCGATAATACACAACATAAAAGGGGATTTTACAAACGAATATTAACCAGCTTAGTCCCCCCTTTAGGCTTAATTTTTTCGGTATTAGGCTCTATTATGGGCGGGTTGGCAACCCCTACAGAGGCGGCCGCTGTTGGTGCAGTCGGCGCAATGATACTTGCCTTGGTTAAAGGTGAATTTAGCTTTAAAAAATTACAACAGGTCATGGAAAATACCACTCAAGTAACCTGCATGGTTTTCATGATTTTAATTGGGGCAACGCTTTTTTCGCTCGTTTTTCGTGGTTTTGGTGGTGACGAACTTATTGTCGAATTATTATCAAATTTACCAGGAGGGGCTTTTGGCGCAATGCTCAGCGTGATGTTAATCATGTTTTTACTAGGCTTTGTACTGGATTTTATTGAAATCACTTTTGTCGTTGTGCCTATAATTGGTCCCGTTCTATTAACGATGGGCATTGACCCTATCTGGTTAGGAATTATGATTGCGATTAATTTACAAACTTCATTTTTAACCCCGCCTTTTGGTTTTGCGTTATTTTATTTACGCGGTGTTGCGCCCCCTGAAGTTAAAACCATCCAAATTTATAAAGGGGTACTGCCTTTTATTATTATTCAGCTTATTATGCTAACTATTTTGGCTATTTGGCCACAATTGGCAACTTGGTTGCCCTCTTATGTTTACGATAGCGTTTAGAATGAAAATTAATTTCTCTATAAAACTTATATTACTCGGCTTATTACTGAGTGCCTGTGGTCAAGAAGGGCCTCTTTATTTACCCACAAATACACCGCCTATTGCCGTTCCTCCTGAGACTAAAAAACCGCTAAAAGAAAAAAAACAAATAGAGGAAAAAAAGCCAGTTACAATAGAAAAAATATTAGACACGCCACCTGACTTAATTAAGGAAAACTAACCGAGATGGACTATTTTAATTACCGTGAGCAACAATTATTTGCAGAAGATGTTGCTGTTACTGATATTGTTGAGCAATATGGCTCACCTTGTTACATTTATTCTAAAGCAACCTTAGAACGCCATTGGCACGCATTTAATCAAGCATTTGGCTCTCATGCACATTTAATTTGCTATGCCGTTAAAGCGAATTCAAATATTGCGATTCTCAACTTATTAGCCCGTTTAGGATCAGGTTTTGACATCGTCTCTATTGGCGAGTTAGAACGTGTTAAGGCAGCGGGAGGAGACCCGAAAAAAATAGTATTTTCAGGGGTTGGAAAACGTAAAGATGAAATTACGGCAGCTTTAAAAACAGGTATTCGCTGTTTTAATATCGAAGTCCCTGAAGAACTTGATCGTATTAATCAACTTGCAGGAGAATTAGGTGTTATTGCGCCCGTTTCTTTTCGGGTAAATCCTGATGTTGATGCAAAAACCCATCCTTATATATCAACAGGACTTAAAGAAAATAAATTTGGAATTGATACCGTTTCTGCCATTGATGAGTATCAACGAGCGGCAAAAATGCCACATATCAAAATTGTTGGCATTGATTGTCATATTGGCTCGCAGTTGACAGAAACACGCCCTTTTTTAGATGCTTTAGACCGTGTTTTACATATCATAAATATTTTAGAAGAAAAAGGGATTACCCTAGAACATGTAGATTTAGGCGGGGGCTTAGGTATTTGCTACGATGCCGAAAAACCACCAGAGCCTAGCACCTATATTCAAGCTATTTTAGAACGCCTAGGCTCTAACCCTTATGAAATTTTACTAGAGCCTGGACGCGCAATTGTAGGAAATGCAGGAATTTTAGTCACCAAGGTTGAATATTTAAAACCCACTGCCGATAAAAACTTTGCTATTGTGGATGCAGCAATGAATGATTTAGTTCGTCCTTCCTTATATAATGCATGGCAAAAAATTATTCCCGTTAATCAACAAAGTTCTGTAAAAGCTCTCAATTGGGATATTGTCGGGCCTATTTGTGAAACAGGGGACTTTTTAGGAAAAAATCGTACTTTAAAGTTAACTACAGGCGATTTACTGGCAATACGTTCATCGGGGGCTTATGGGTTTACGATGAGTTCTAATTATAACTCTCGACCTCGTGTTGCTGAAATTATGGTTGACGGTCAAATAACGCATCTGATAAAAAAACGAGAAACATTAAAAATACTAATGGAAAATGAACAATTGTTACCGCAATAACAAAAAATAAAAAAAGGGAACTGATATGAGTTTTTTAGAGATTCTTTTTATAATTTGTCTTATTGGAAATCTTATCACTTGGGTTTGGTTTATCATCCTAGGTTTTCGTGCTAATAAAATTTGGGGGTTTTCAATTGTATTTCTATCCCCTGTTACCCCCTTTATGTTTGCTTCTCGGTTTGCGCGGAAAGCAAGAAAGGCAATTTATTACTACATCATTGCTTTATTTGCATCTATTTCCCTAACACTGTACATTCACTTTTTTACCGTTGATTTTTATCGTAACTTTCTGGAGAAAATGACCCCAGAAAAAGTTGAAGTAGTAGCTAAAAAACCTGAACCTGAACTTATTTCTCCTATAGAAGAAGAAAAACCTAAAGAAAATTTAAAATCTGAACTTGAAATAAAAACACCTGTCACAGAAAATATTAAACCTGTGCAACCTAAACCTGATAAAAAACCTAAAAGACGGCATTATAAAGAAGTAAATATAAATTCAATCCATCTTTATATTAATAAAAATATTATCGCAACAACCTCAAGAACAAAACATAAAGGCAAACTTTTATCGGTAACCTCATCTGCATTACTAATTAAAAAACGCGCTTCAGGTGGTTCGGTTAGTATGCCCATTGGAAAAAGTAAAATTATAAAAATCGAAGTTTATTTATAACACCTTTCAAAAAATGAAAATTAACTTTACAAAAATGCACGGTTTAGGCAATGATTTTGTCGTTATAAATGCAATAACAGCAAAACTTTCCTTAACCCCTGAAAAAATACGCGCATTAGCCAATAGAAATTTTGGTATTGGTTATGACCAATTATTGATTGTCGAGCCACCCGTAACTGAAACCGCTGATTTTAAATATCGTATTTTTAATGCCGATGGTAGTGAAGTTTTTCAGTGTGGTAACGGAGCGCGTTGTTTTGCTCGGTTTATTTATGATAAAAAATTATCAAATAAGGATGAAATAACCGTTGATACAGGCGCGGGGCAATTATTATTACATTTAGATAAAACGGGGTTAGTCACCGTTAATATGGGGATTCCACGCCATGAACCCAAAGAAATTCCTTTGCAAGCCACAAAAGAAATGCGTTTTTATTCAATTAATGTTGAGGGAATAGAACGTGCTGTTGGTGCTGTTTCTATGGGAAACCCACATGCCATTATGCAAGTTAATGACATTAAATCAGCACCCGTTGCCGAATTAGGGGCAGCCCTTGAAAGCCATCCTTTTTTTCCAGAACGTGCCAACATTGGTTTCATGCAAGTAATAGATCGAGAACATATTAAATTACGCGTTTATGAGCGTGGTGCGGCTGAAACATTAGCTTGTGGCAGCGGGGCATGTGCAGCAGTTGTTATTGGAATAGAGCGGAATTTATTGGACAAACAAGTCAATGTTAGTTTACTTGGCGGAGAACTTTCAATTAATTGGCAAGGGCGAGGACAGGCTGTTTTTATGACAGGTCCTGCGGTATCAGTCTTTGAAGGACAAATTGAATTATAAAGTCCCTGTTTAAATATAGTTCAAAATAATTTATCAGAAAGTTGCAATAAGCCCACTATTTCTACTCTCCCTTTAAAAAATATTTTTTACCCCAAATTCTATGGAATAGAAACCTATTTTAAAGTCAAAATAAAATTTAAAGCACTACTCAGGCAGCGCATTTAAATATCTGCTACCATAGCCATTTAGTTTTTTATACTTGCCCCATTGTTATATAAATTTAAGGATACTAACCGATGTCAGATACTGAGTCTTTAAAAGACCAATTTCCCAAAATAGAATATTCAGACGATGCTAAGTCAAAAGGGATACTTTGGACTTTTGGTGGTTTTATTGGTATCGTTTTACTCGTTCTCTTCATTTTAGGTGCTTGGTGGGGGAGTGAACCTGATTTATTTGATGTTGAAATGGAAGCCATTGAACGCTATTCACAGGAAGAAAATATACCCAGTTCAGAAGTTTCTAATAAACTTGAGAATTTACCTGATGGTTATGTCTACACCAATACCCTAGCACATATAGCCGAAGTGCTGATGCACAAACCTGGTGGCTATTTAACCAATGATGTAACGCCCCCTGGTGTCTTATTAGATAATGTTCCCAGTTGGGAATATGGTGCATTAATTATGCTACGTGATGCGACAACCGCGTTAAGAAATCATTTTTCCCGCGATCAGTCACAATCCGCTGAGGATGTTGATTTATCTGTTGCAGAGCCTTATTTTTATTATGAACGTAATTCTTGGGCGTTGCCGTCAACTGAAGCTGAATATGAAAAAGGAATTGAGGCATTACATGCTTATATGTCCCGCCTAAAACAACCTAAAGGGAGACAAAAACGAGGACAGTTTTATTCTCGTGCGGACAACTTATGGCAATATTCTGAGGTTGTT
The DNA here is from genome assembly GCA_964425835.1 of uncultured Methylococcaceae bacterium. Classification (GTDB taxonomy): domain Bacteria; phylum Pseudomonadota; class Gammaproteobacteria; order Methylococcales; family Methylomonadaceae; genus WTBX01. The sequence continues at coordinate 9,006 of CAYROI010000031.1, read as the reverse complement.
ATTAAGCGTTTAGGCGGATTGTCAACTCGCTTAGGCGCAAGTACAGATCGTCATGAAGCGATGGCATTACTTGCAGTTGATTTACAGCCAACAGAAAGAACTGCAATGGGTAAAGAAGCCTTACTTGAAAAGACCGCATGGCTAAAAATTGATGATGTTTTTTATGAAGCTCGGGGTGCAAGTTGGGCACTACTGCACATTCTTAAAGCAATCAAATATGATTTTCGCCTTATTTTGGAAGATAAACGGGCAATGCGGACCGTTGAGTCTATGATTTATTCTTTGGAAAATGCCTTAAGCCCCATTTTTAGCCCCATGATTTTAAATGGAAATGGCTTTGGCTTATTAGCTAATTATTCCTTGTCAATGGCAAATTATATTGCGCGTGCCAATGCAGCTGCATTAGATTTACGGGATGTAATGAATCGTGGATAACTATATTACTTAAAGGTTAGATTATGAACGAAAAAATTAACGATAATTTGAAACAACTGAGTACTTGGAAAAGAATTTTCTTTATGGCAATTTTTTCAGTGATTGTTGGGTTGGTTAGAATTTTATTATGGGGCGTTATTTTATTGCAGGTCGCATCCATGCTTTTCAGTGGTAAAGTCAACGAAAATATTTTACATTTTGGAAAAAGCCTCTCTGCTTACCTTTATCATATCTTATTATTTTTAACCTTTAATACGGATACAATTCCCTTTCCTTTTTCTGACTGGGCATTAACAGAAGCACTAGATTTACCTAAAATAGAAAAAGACCACTAACATAGTAGAAACAACACTATGCCGCAACATCGAAAAATCATTCATATTGACATGGATGCTTTTTTTGCGGCAATAGAACAACGTGATTTCCCCAAATATCGTAATAAGCCTTTAATTGTCGGTGGTCTACCTCATTCTCGGGGCGTTGTTTCCACCTGCAACTACGAAGCACGACGCTATGGCATTCATTCTGCCATGCCTTCTATCACCGCTTATCGTCTATGCCCAAGCGCAACATTTGTTAAACCACGGATGGAAGCTTATAGAGCGACGTCAGCAATTATTCAAAAAAAATTTTCAAATTATACCGACCTTTGTGAACCCCTGTCTTTAGATGAAGCTTATCTTGATGTCACCCACTCAACTTATTGTAAAGGCTCTGCAACCTTAATTGCCCAACAAATAAAAGCTGATATTCAACAGCAAACCCAGCTAACCGCTTCTGCAGGCATTTCCTATAATAAATTTTTAGCAAAAATTGCCTCTGACCAAAATAAACCTGATGGGTTGTTTTTAATAACACCTGAAGAAGGGGCGGCATTTGTAGAAAATCTAGACATTAGAAAATTTCACGGAATCGGCAAAGCCACATACAAAAAAATGACCGCCTTAGGGATTGCCACAGGCAAAGACTTAAAAGAATATCCGCTTGCAATTTTAAAACAACACTTTGGAACCGTAGCCGAGTATTATTATAATATTTGCCGTGGCATAGATCATCGCCCCGTAATTCCCAATAGAGAAAGAAAATCAATCGGCGTAGAAACGACTTTTGAAACCGACATTTTAGGAAAACAGCAAGTTTTAATTCAATTAAAACAATTAGTAACAAAAGCACTAAAAAGGCTAGAACAAAAACAATGCACAGCACAAACCTTAACCCTTAAAATTAAATATCATGACTTTGTGCAAATTACCCGCAGCCGCACGCTATCAAAAAAATATTTAACTGAAGCCGATATATTTTTATTACTAGACCCTTTATTAAAAAATACCGAAATAGAACAAAGAAAAATAAGATTACTCGGGGTTAGTTTCTCTTCTTTGGAAAAAAAAACCGCCCTACCGTATCAACAACGCGATCTTTTTGAGGAATTTTTTATTCAATAAAAAAAGGGTTGCGTCCCCTTTTTCCTTTATCTCGACCAAAATGATAACGATCAAATGTAGAATTTCCACCAATTAAAGTTCGTTCAAAACAACTTTCAAGCCATCGCTAAAACCTTTATTCGGTTGATGTTAATTCCGCTGGTTTAAAATACACATGGTTGCGCATGGGGACAAAAGATATAAAAATCTTCATCCACTTCGTATTCTTGGCTATTAATTTAATAAGGGACATTAAACCTAACAGGTTTTTGAGACCTGTCAGGTTTACGCTCCGATTTGTCCCACCATAAATTAGTAGCCGTATTCTTTATGGTTTATAAGTATTTTATTGTATTACATGACATCAATGACTTAATGTTTTTCTGGATATAAAACAAACTCTTTTAAAGTATCCAGTTTAAAGTATTTTTTTGCTGCCTGCTTAACATCATTTTTAGTCAGGTTTTCAATTAAATTAGGATAATTCAAAATTTCTTTTACATCCAAATCATTGTTATAAGCCTGAACAATATGATCTATCCAATAGTTATTCTCTTTCAAGTTTTTTTCATACTGTCGTTTATTGCCCTGCTTAACTTTTTGCATATCTTCATCGCTAGGTAAATTAGTTTGCAATTCTTGCAAAATAGTTTTGACACTTTTAATTAATGATTCTACTTTGCTTGGTTTGCAGCCAAAACTGATGTCTACCGCATATTCTGGCTTAGGGTAATGATAAATATTTATAGAACCCCATGCTGAGTAAATCTCACCTTTTTCTTCTCGTAATTTATCTATCAGACGATAATTTAATATTTTTTCTAGTGCTTTGACACGATAAATATTTTTTTCATTATATTCAGCATCACCATTCATTTTTAAGATTACACTGCTTTTATCTTCTTTTCCTTTATAAAAATCTTTTTTAATCCTTTGCGTGGGTTTGTCATTAAAAACATTTTTAAAATTTTCTATTGTTCCTTTCGTAGGTAATGAGGCTAAATATAGACTTAAAAAAGGCTTAAATTTTTCCAAGTCTATATTGCCAACAAAAACAAAGGTAAAATCACTCGCATCTGCAAAACGCTGTTGATAAATTTCGTAAGCTTTATCTAAATCTAAACTTTCAATCATTTTTTTAGTAACAGGCTTACTGCGTGGATCATTACCTGACATAATATAGGAAATTCTCTCATAAAATTCAGCACTAGGAGAGCGTTTAGAATCGTCAACCCATTGTTTTGTAAGGCTTACAAAGGCATTAAAAGATTCTCTATCTTTATGTGGCTGAGTGAAATACAAATGTAAAAGCTGAAATAATGTCTCTGCGTCTTTAGGGGTTGTAGAACCATTAAAACCTTCGTTAACATCGTAAATGTAAGGTGAAAGACTAACTTGTTTACCTGTTAATATTTTTTGCAAAGTAATCTTATTAAAATTAGCAATACCGCCTGCTGTTACAATTTGTGTGGCATAGTTTCCATTCAAATAATCTTTTTCTGGGACTAATGAGTTTCCTCCTTTGCTAAATGCCTGAAATAATACTTCACTGTCATTAAAGTCTGTGGGTTTAACCAATACCTTAATTCCGTTTGATAAAGTAAATTCAGTCAAACCAATTTCTTTTATTTCTGTAGTTTTAATAATACTGCCTGCAGTTATTTTTTTGGAAAACAAAGGTTTATCCAAAAAGTCATTTTGATAGGCTGCAAACTTAGTATTTTTTAATTCCTGATAAATAGTTAATAATTGCTTTTTAGTTGGAGCTGTAATGCCATCTTTTTGTGCAGTAGTAACAGTAAGCAACATATTATCAGGGCTAATATAATCTTGCATTATTTGATTAATGTCATCGACACTCACCGTTTGGCTAAAGTTCTGATAGATTGCATACTCAAGTTCAATGCCTGGAATAGCTTCTTCATCAAGAAAATGTCTGATGTATTCGTTTGCTAAATCAATTGATTCAATTTTGTTACGATTATTGTATTTTTTTTCCAGACTAGTGAGTAAATTAATTTTAGCGCGATTATATTCATTCTCAGAAAAGCCATGCTGTATACCACGAAATACTTCTTTCAGCATTGCTCGGTATCCTTTAATAAAATTTTCTGTTGTGGGAATGCTATAAATACTAAAAACATCAGTATTACGGAAAAAATTTCCATAATACATGCCTGCAAATTGAAAAGGAGGGTTACTTTTTTGTAGCAAGTCATTAATTCTTTCAGATAATATGGCTGATGCGATATAGTGCATAAAATCATGTCTATATTTGCGTAATAAGACCGATTTTTCCTTTGGTTTTTTATAGACTATCTGTGCAATATTGTAAGTCTGTTCGTTATCGCTATAAATTGAAACTAAAGGTTCTTTATTAGTATGAATCTCAAGATCATCACCTGTTAATTGTCTAGGCTTATCAGGATTTTTTAAGCTAGAAAAATTGGCTTTAATTTGTTTTTCAATATCCGTAACATCAATATCACCGACTACAATCACAGCCATTAAATTAGGACGATACCAGTCATGATAAAAGCGACGGATAGTGGCATAAGAGGCTTTTTGAATAACTTGAGGCGTACCGATGACATCATGCTGTTCTAGTTTAGAGCCATAATACACAGTATGTAGATGAGCTTTATTAGCTCGCGTAGCCGCACCTTGCCTTAATCGCCATTCTTCTAAAATTACACCACGTTCTTTATCAATTTCTTCTTCACTAAAAGTGGCAAGTCCAGCCCAATCCGCTAATATTTTTAAGCCACTGCTTATTAATTCAGGTTTATCGGTAGGGATAGGTAATTTGTAAACAGTTCGGTCGAAACTGGTATAAGCATTTAAGTCCGCACCAAACCGAACCCCAATTTTTTCTAAATAATGAACGAGGTCATTTTTAGGAAAATGTTTTGTGCCATTAAATAACATGTGTTCTGTAAAATGTGCCACACCATTTTGGTCTGCATCCTCATTAATTGCCCCTGCTTTAATGACTAAGCGCAATTCCATTCTCTTTTCGGGTTTGGCATTCTTTTTAATATAATAAACTAAGCCATTTTCTAGTGTGCCTTTGCGAATAGTTTTGTCTATAGAGACGGGAGTATCTAAATTATTTAAATCTATATTTAAACTATTTTTTGCATAGGATGAATAGCTGAATACAAAAATAAAAATTGAAAATATTATTTTGAGGGTTCGCATATTAGAATATCTCGTTAGGAAAAGAAAGTTTGACTAGTAAATTTAGGGTTAGGGGGAGTAAGTAATAATCGCGGGAATAAAAGGGGACGCAACCCTTTTATGAAGGGATATAAACCTAGCTTATGTATAAGGAATTGAAATATAACGGTTAAAAAATGGTTGCGTCCCCTTTTTTTCTTTTTTCGAATATCTTACCCTACTGATTTTAAATTTAATTTTTCTCCAATCTTATTTATCACTTCATAATATAAACTTCTGAAAATTCTTCAAAGGAAAACCCATGAAAAAAATAATTTTCGCTTTATTAACTTTAACCACTATCAGTGCTTGCTCAAACCCCAGCACACCCGCGGGAAATGAAGGTTATGTTTATGAAAAACCTAGGCTTTTCGGAAGTGGCGGCTATCAAGGACAAATGACAGGACCGAGTAATTATGGCTTTTCTTTCTTTAGAAATGAAGTCATCAATATTGATATGCGTCCAACAACCAATAAAGAATTATTCAAAATTCTCGCCAAAGATGATTTAAATGTCACCGTAGGCGTACATGCTGTATTATCACTAGAAAAAGGCAGTGTAAAAAAAGTCGTGGAAGAATATGGTGGCAAAGATAGCTATAAACGTTTTGTACAAAAATCATTCAGAACATTTGTTAGAAGCGCGATTCAACCTTATACCAGCAAAGAAATTAAACAACAACGTGACCTTATTGGTACAACAATAGAAACAAAACTTAAAAACTATCTAAAAAGCTCACCCTTTAAAGTTCATAGCGTTGTTGTTGGTAATATTGACTACCCACCCATAGTTGTTGAAGCGGTAGAGAAAAAACTCGCTGCCGAGCAACTACTGATCGAAAAAGAAACTCAAAAAGCAATTGCCATCAAAGATGCTGAGATTCGTGTAGAAGAAGCAAAAGGCATTGCAGCGGCTCAAAAAATCATTAACGAAACCCTAACTGCCAATTATTTACAACATGAGGCAATTAACGCACAATTAAAAATGGCAGCATCACCCAATCATACAACGGTTTATATTCCATCAGGAAAAAATGGCATACCGCTAATCGGCACACTTAACTAATAACTTTAATTTATTATATAGGATTTAGCATGAAAAAAATAATCATTATAACCGCGTTAATCAGCGTATTATCAGCTTGCGCCAGTCACACAGAGCATTGGGGCTACACAGGAAAAGCAGCACCAGCACATTGGGGTAATTTATCGACCGAATTTGCAACATGTAGCGCAGGTAAAAATCAGTCACCCATTAATATAGAAAACTCTCATGATGCCAAGCTACCTGCCATAAAGTTTTCCTATAATACAGCTACAACCGAAATTGTTAATAATGGTCATACAATACAAGTAAATATTGCATCAGGAAGCTATATTCAAGTTGATGGGCAAAACTTTGAATTAAAACAGTTCCATTTTCACACACCCAGCGAAAATAAAATTAACAATCAAAGTTTTCCACTAGAAGCGCATTTTGTTCATGCTGATAACAACGGTAATTTAGTCGTTGTTGCAATCATGTTCAAACAAGGCAAAGAAAACCCATTATTAAAAACAATACTGTCTTTGATGCCCACAGAAAAAAATCAAAAAAACAGCCTTGCAAAAACGCCCATTGATTATGCAAAAATGCTACCTGACAATAAAGACTATTACCTTTACAACGGCTCTTTAACCACACCACCTTGCTCAGAAGGTGTGCGCTGGATTGTCTTAAAAGAACCAGCATCAATTATTGATGCGCAGACAGAACAATTTGAAACTGTATTACATCATGGCAACAACCGCCCAACTCAACCTTTAAATGCACGAATTATTATTAAATAATAAGGACACCTTTCATTTTCTAGTTAACAGTCTTAATAAAAAATGCCTTTTGTAAATTAGTATAATTTTTAAAATTACACCATTTTATAAGAGGCATAACAATATGGTAAAAGAGGATGCAACCCTTTTTCCTTTTTTTCCGCGCCCCCTTTTTTTCCTAAACACAAAAAGCTTCAACTGCAAATAAAAGCGATTAGAATCCATATTGACGACATTTGCGACTATTACCAGCAAGTTGAGGACATTTACAAACACATCCAAAAATATTTCGCCAGAAATACTTAATTATATTGGACTTGCGTGGCAACATGACCATCAATCTCATCAATATAAAGAGACACAAAAACATTATCATCAAAATGAGCGTGGCTCTTGGCTAGAAATCCTCACATCGCTATTGGGTGGCAAGGGTAAAGAGCTGATAGCAGAGGCTTTTGAGGAATTTAACGGCATGGTCAGAACCTCATCGCTGATTGAGATGGTCAACTCGCAAATTCGCCCTTATTTAAACGAATGCAAAGGGCAGATTAGCCAAGAACACCTTAATTTGATTATGTTTTATCAATAATTATCACCTCTACAAAAGCGGCAAATGTCATTGCTATTTGAGACGGTTTCTCAAGCGGAACAATAACTAATTTTTTATGCCGAGTGTAAAATAGCCTGTTCAAACAGAAGGTATTTTTACACCTTGCTATTTGTTTTTACCATCAAACTGTTCACTACTTTAGGGCGAATATGAAAGGTGTCAAAAAATCAGTAATTTATCCTATTGGCATAACTATATTTACCTACCTTCTTCTACCAGTATAGATGTGTATTTTTTTAATGTTCTTAAAGAAACCCAAATTAAAGAACCAATAATTAATAAACTAACCCATTCTACTTCAAAATAAAACTCGCCTTTTACAAAAAACTCGCTCACTGTTTCTAAAAAAAACATAATTAAAATAATAACAAACAATCCATTATATTCTCTTTTAAAAACATTTTTTAAAGAGAAAGACAGGGTCTGTTTTTGATATAAATTAAATTTGGGAATAAAAATAGGGGTATTTTTAGCCCAATCACGATATTCATCACCAAATTTTTTTAAAAGAAAAGATTCTTCAGTATAAATTATCCTTTCATAATATAGCCAAAAAATACATGTGTATAAAGCGGGCAAGTACCATAAATTTTGAAATAAAGAAAACCCTAAACCTATAAAAAAATTTCCTAAATAAAGTGGGTTTCTAACTATAGAATAGATTCCTTTGGTATTTAAAGTATCTGCTATTTGCTCTTTCGTATTTCGTCCCGAAGTTCCTTTTGGAGTATATCCTATTGTATAACATCGAATAAATAATCCGAAAAAACTTATACTGAGACAAAAAAACTCCCAAAAATGCTCTAAATATTTACTCTGGAAGGGATATTTGTACTCGGGCATGGCAAATAGAAACATGCCTAATAATAAATAAGGTAATTGCCCTCTCCACCGAAATAACCAGCCTCCGGTGTTTTCAAACTCTTCTTTTAATAACATTGCTTTCCTCTAATAAATAATATGACCCTTTAATTTTAGTGTCTTTTCAGCATTATTTTTTAACTTAATTGATTACAACCAATCACTTTTGATATAAATAATCAAAAGTCTTCGTATATCAATATTTTTATATAAATTAAGCCTCTTTAGTTTTTTGTCTATCAACTTAACGTGAGACATTAAACCTGACAGGTCTCAAAGACCTGTCAGGTTTTCGCTCCGATTTGTCCTACTTGAAATGAATAGTCGGATTTTTCATGGAAAAAGTAAATTTTGAGTAAGTATAATGCAGTCATATTTTTAAAGATTAAAATAATTAATTTACCTCAAGCATTAAACCAAAGTGATTTTTTAAATAATAAAGAAAACTATTTATAATACAACATAACGGTAAATTTTACACCAATAAAAGGAAACGCAACCCTTTTATGGAGGGACACAGACCTATTTTATAGGTGCAATGCATTGAAATATAATGAATAAAAAGGGTTTCCTCCCCTTTTTATTCGTCCTCTTATCTAACTTTACTCATCTGTCAATGAATCTCAGGCAAAAAAAAACCGTTTATTT
>CAYROI010000030.1:8687-24226 GCA_964425835.1 uncultured Methylococcaceae bacterium | reverse complement strand
GTGGAATGTTAGAGGGTCACGAGCTTTACGGCTATTTTCCAGGCGGCGCATCGGGTGGAATTTTACCCGCATCAATGGCAAATATTCCCCTAGATTTTGATACTTTAAATCAATACGGATGCTTTATTGGCTCTGCTGCAGTGATGGTTTTTTCAACCCAAGATAGTGCAAAAAAATTAGCCATTAATGCGATGAAATTTTTTGAAGAAGAATCGTGTGGGCAATGTACGCCTTGTCGTGTAGGAACGTCTAAGGCTGCGATATTAATGAAAGATCAAAACTGGGATGTGGATTTATTAGAGGAATTATCCTCGGTGATGGTGGATGCCTCTATTTGTGGTTTAGGACAAGCTGCACCGAATCCGTTGCGTTGTGTGATTAAGTATTTTCCGCAAGAATTAACATAACTTGAAATTTATTGATTTATTTGCAGGGATTGGTGGTATTCGATTAGGGTTTGAATCTGTTGGTGGACAGTGTGTTTTTTCATCTGAATGGGACGAACAGGCTCAAAAAACCTATGAAGCTAATTTTGGTGAACAACCTTATGGGGATATTACTAAAATAAAACCAAACACCATTCCTGACCATGATATTTTATTAGGTGGCTTTCCTTGCCAAGCGTTTAGTATTTGTGGTGAACGAAAAGGTTTTGAGGATACACGGGGGACGCTATTTTTTAATATTGAAGAAATATTGAGAGTAAAGCGTCCTTATGCGTTTATGTTGGAAAATGTAAAAAATTTACAATCCCATGATAAAGGGCGAACCTTTCAAATAATTTTAAAGCATTTGAATGATCTTGGTTATTGGGTACATTTTACGGTACTTAATTCTCTTGATTTTGGTGTACCACAGAAAAGAGAGCGAACTATTATTGTAGGGTTTCAAGAAAATATCGCTTTTTCGTTTCCACAGCCCTTTGCTATTCGAGCAGAATTAGCCAATATTCTTGAAGATGATGCTGTTGTTGAAAAAAAATATTTTGCTTCTGATCTTATTCGAAATAAGAGACTACAAAAAGTCAAACCAAATTATCCAATACCTGCAATGTGGCATGAAAATAAAAGTGGTAATATTTCCGCCTTAACCTATTCATGTGCATTGAGAGCAGGGGCATCTTATAATTACCTATTAGTTAATGGAATTAGACGGCCGACATCGAGGGAATTATTACGGTTACAGGGTTTTCCTGATTCATTTAAAATTGTGGTGGCGGATACGCATTTAAGAAAACAAATAGGAAATAGTGTCAGCGTTCCTGTAATTGAAGCCGTTGCTAAAGAAATGAAAAAAAGTATTAAAAATACCTGTTGAAATATTATTAATTCCTTTTTACACGGAGTAAATATAACACATTATCATCTACGCTTTAACCAAGCCTTATCAAACCAAATAAACATTATAAATAAATTGCTTACGTGTTACCAATGGCTTTATTATGTACATGATATATTTACTTATAAATAATGCAATGAATGAAATTACAGATGAAGAAAAAATTAAACAGATTAAAAGAAATTTGATCTCAGAAAAAAATAAACAAATTAGAGCAAGAATAGATGAAGCTAAAAAAGAGAACGCAAAAAAAATAGTTTTCATCGAAAATGTATTTATGTAACTTTTGGGATCATTATTTATTCTGGAATAAATTATTATCACTCTCCTAAGCCAAAATACAAACCTGATAAAAAATCATTAGTAAAAGAAATCTCTCTCTCACCAAAAAATACCTCTATAAAGAAATGGTACTTAGGTGGAACATTACATCGAGCTGAAATTTCAGGCTGGAGAGAAGGAACATATAAAAATAAATTAGCAACTGCCGCAGATTGGTCTCTTGGAAGTCCATTTGTAAAATCAATAGTTGAAACAAGTGGAAATATAGATACGACTAAAATATATGCTAAAGAATTAATTATATGTGTTGATAAGGCTATTGATGGCGTAAATATTTCAGGAAAGATTGTTGATATTACAGCAAGTTGTATGATAATAATGGGCTGGATAAAATAATTTTTTACATATATTCTTTAGGTTATATTTCACTTGAAATTCAACTTTTTAAGTTTGTTGGCTAAAAAAATCGTGTCCATGATTCTTTAAAAAATAACTATTGGAAAATATCTTAAAATAAAGCCAGTTTATGAACTCACAACATAACATTTCTAAAATTAAAACCGCTTATATTGCAGCTAAAAAAAAGGGAACGATTAAGACTTATATTGTTCAACCTGTTCTCCCTAATTGTCTTAATTTTTGAAACGCATGTATTTTTATAATTAAATCTAAAAAGGGGAATTATGAAAACAGATACAATCAGCACACAAATCGACCATGAGATGAAAGCTGAATTTACTCATATCTGTGAAGAGGTTGGGTTAAGCTCTTCACAAGCGATTAAGCTATTTGCAAAAGCAGTTATTAATTATGGCGGAATTCCTTTTGAACTCAAAACTAAGCAACCAAAGTTAGAAGAAAAAAAAGAACAAACCCCTAAATTAACAACAAACTATAGACCTCAAATTACTTATGGTGATAAAGATATTGACCCCTGTGCTTTGTTTGGAATTTGGAAAGAAAAACCCAGAAACTTAGAAGATATTAGAAAAAAAGCATGGCAACATAATTAGGATTTAGCCGATGATTTTATGTGATACGAATATCTTTATTCATGCTTTTAATCAACATGAAACAACTCTAAAAAGTTTAAATAAAATCGGGTTAGAAAATATTGTTCTCTCTTCTATTACGTTAATGGAGTTATATCAAGGAATGGGAAATAAGCAGGAATTATTACAAATGAAAAAGAAATTAGCCTTCTATGATGTGATTCAAGTAGACCGACTTATTTCTGAAAAAGCAATTGAGTTAATAACCAACTTTAATCTAAGTCATGGATTACAAATTCCTGATGCAATCATAGGTGCAACAGCTATTATATGTAAGATACCTATTTACACTTATAATCTAAAAGATTTTAGTTTTATGCCAACTATTGATTTATATCGTTAAACGTAAGTAAATAAACACTATGACTAAAAATACCGTTAATTTTACCCTCGATGGTGAAGCTGTCTCCGCTTTGGATGGCGAAACTTTATTAACCGTGGCGCAACGTCATGGTAAAGAAATCCCTCACCTTTGTTATTCTGATAAATTACGTGCCGATGGTAATTGTCGTGCCTGTGTCGTTGAAGTCAAAGGCGAGCGCGTGTTATCTCCCTCTTGTTGCCGAAAAGCCACCGAAGGCATGGACGTTGAAACGGCGAGTGAACGTGCCGTTAAATCTCAAAAAATGGTGTTGGAGTTATTAAAATCTGATATGCCTAAGCAAGCTGAGTCGCCATATAAGCGTGATTCAGAATTAGATAAATGGGTCACGCATTTAAAAGTGGGTGAGCCACGATTTCCTGCACGTATTCAACCCGAAGCTGATTTATCGCATCCTGCTATCGCTGTGAATATGGATGCCTGCATTCAATGCACCCGTTGTTTACGCGCCTGTCGTGAAGAGCAAATGAATGATGTGATTGGTTTTGCAAACCGTGGCGCACACGCAGAAATTGTGTTTGATATTGCTGACCCTATGGCTGCCAGTAGCTGTGTTGCCTGCGGGGAATGTGTGCAAGCTTGCCCAACAGGTGCATTAATGCCTGCGAATAATCAAGGCTTAGAAGTTGCTGATAAAACCGTTAATTCAACCTGCCCTTATTGTGGCGTGGGTTGTTTAATTAAATATCATGTCAAAGAGGATAAAATCCTCTATACCGAAGGACGCGACGGTTTTACCAATCATTATCGCTTATGCGTCAAAGGACGTTATGGCTTTAATTATATTCACAATCCACTGCGTTTAACTAAGCCTTTAATTCGTCGTGATGGGGTGGCTAAAACCACAGAATTACTTGATCCCAATGATTTAGATTCAGTTTTTAGAGAAGCGACTTGGGAAGAGGCTTTAGACGTTGCCGCCAATGGTTTAAAAAATATTCGGGATAATAAAGGTAAAAAAGCTTTAGCAGGTTTAGGTTCTGCCAAAGGAAGTAATGAAGAAGCCTACTTATTCCAAAAATTAGTCCGTACAGGATTTGGTTCAAACAATGTCGATCATTGTACCCGTCTTTGTCATGCCTCATCGGTAGTGGCGTTATTGGAATGCTTAGGCTCTGGCGCAGTGTCAAATCCTGTTGAAGATGTCGCGCATTCAGAAGTCATTATCATTATTGGTTCAAATCCAACGGTGAATCATCCAGTCGCGGCAACGTTTATGAAAAATGCAGCGAGTAAAGGCACAAAAATTATTTTGATTGACCCTAATCGTACTGATATTGCCAAATATTCCAGCCATGTATTACAATTTCGACCCGATACCGATGTTGCACTATTAAATGGGATAATGCACGTTATTTTGGCAGAAGGCTTAGAGGATAAAACTTTTATTCAAAATCGTAGTGAAGATTTTGAAGCCATGCAAGTTCATTTACAAAAATATACCCCTGAACATGTCGCCCCAATTTGCGGCATTGATGTGGATACGATTCGAGAAGTTGCCCGATTATATGCGACTTCAAAAGCCTCGATGATTTTATGGGGTATGGGGGTTTCACAACATATTCATGGAACAGATAACGCCCGCTGTTTAATAGCACTCGCCTTAATGACGGGACAAATAGGACGACCTGGTACAGGTTTACATCCTTTACGCGGACAAAATAATGTTCAAGGGGCATCAGATGTCGGTTTAATCCCGATGGTTTTTCCTGATTACCAACCTGTTACAGATATTGATATACAAGCAAAATTTGAAAATTTATGGGGGGTTAAATTAGAGTCAGAACCTGGTTTAACCACCGTTGAAATGATTCATGCTATTTTAGATAAAAAAGTTTTTGGGATGTATGTACAAGGTGAAAACCCTGCTATGTCCGACCCTAATCAAAATCATGCACGTGAGGCGTTTGCCGCTTTAGAGCATTTAGTGGTACAAGATATTTTCTTAACCGAAACCGCAGGTTTTGCTGATGTTATTTTACCTGCTTCGGCGTTTTATGAAAAAACGGGAACATTCTCAAATACCGATAGACGGGTACAAATGGGACGACAAGCGGTTAATCCACCAGGTGATGCTAAACAAGATTTATGGATTTTGCAAGAAATAGCCAATCGTTTAGGCTGTGGCTGGACTTATTCGGGCGCGGAAGATGTATTTAATGAAATGCGTCTTGCGATGGATAGTATTGCGGGCATGACATGGGATCGTTTAGAAGCTGAAGATTCATTAACCTATCCTTTAGAAAATGAAGGCGATGCAGGTGAGCCGATTATTTTTATCAATGATTTCCCTACCGAATCAGGACGGGGTAGATTTGTGCCTGCAGAATACATTCATGCCGACGAGATGCCAGATGACGCATACCCCTTAATTTTTATTACAGGGCGACAATTAGAACATTGGCATACAGGAAGTATGACCCGTCATTCAAAAACTTTAGATGCAATTGAGCCAGATCCAGTGGTAACCCTGCATCCTGAAAATCTAGCGGCATTAAATATTAATGCGGGAGATTTGATTACCCTTGAATCACGCCGAGGAAAAATTACCGCTTATGCACGGGCGGATATTGGGATTCAAAAAGGCTCAATGTTTATGGCCTTTTGTTATAACGAAGCCAGTGCCAATTTACTGACCAACGAAGCGTTAGACCCTTCAGCTAAAATTCCTGAATTTAAGTTTTGTGCGGTGAAAGCAGTTGCAGGTGGAACGTTAGCGACGCGGATTAATTAGATAAAATGTTGGGTTACGAAAAGCATGTAACCCAACCTACGTGGCTACGTGGCTATCAATTTTTAAGTGTCTTTCTTTTTTTTGTGTTCAATTCCATGGGTATAAATCGTTGCCCCAATCACAGCAACAGGTGAAATAAGAATATTTAAAAAAGGAATGGTAAGCCCGATTAAACTGATTCCACCAAAAGTTAATGCTCCAAAACGCACACTTTGAACTAATTTTTTTTGTTCAGGAAATAATAGCCCTCGGTTATCTAAAGGATAAGCGAGATATTCTAAAGCCATTCCCCACGCACCAAAAAAAGCCCATAAAATAGGCGCAATTAAATTAACCACAGGAATAACTGAAAAGATTAATAGGCTAATTGTCCATAATAATAAATAGCGTATTCGTAACCATTCGCCTTGTAAATTTTGCCCCCAAGTTCCCTCTGGAAGTTTTTTTGGCATTTTGGGTTTTTTACCTTCAGGAGTTTCATTTTCGATTAACAATTCTAAGGTTCGCGCCGATAATTTATCATAAAAAGGTGAGGCAATAATATTAGCTAAAATCGTAAAAGTAAAAAAAGAAACCATTAGAATACAAATAAACAAAAGCCAGCCTAGTAGGATTGATAACCAACTTAACCATGAAATTGATTCAATCCAATCAGGTAACAAATAGCCAATTAAATCATCCATGTAAAAAAAAGCTAATCCCAGTGCAAGGCTATACAATAGTAAGTTAATAAAAATGGGAATCAATAAGAACTTACGCAAGCGTGCTTTTGCTAAAAATCGAAAGCCTTTTAATAAACAGCCCATAGCATAAAAAGGGTTATTGCCTTTTTTGGTGAATGTTATCATTGCAAACTCCTTACACCATCTCGTTTAGACGGATTTAAAACCACACCGTGTTCCGTGACAATGGCTGCAATTAAATGCGCAGGCGTGACATCAAAAACAGGATTCCAAGCATCGACTAAGGAATCATCATTAAGATAACATTCATTTAATAATTCTTTCGCTTGGCGTTGTTCTATTTCAATTTGTTCACCACTATCCATTGCCCAATCTATGGTTGACGTGGGGGCAACGACCATCACTTTAACCCCATGTTGTTTGGCTAAAACGGCAAGTGAGTAAGTCCCTATTTTATTGGCAACATCCCCATTTGCTGCAATTCGGTCTGCACCGACAATAACCCAGTCAATTGCCCCTGATTTCATTAACCAAGCGGCGGCAGAATCGGCAATTAAGGTGGATGCAATCCCATCTTGGGCTAATTCCCAAACCGTTAATCTTGCCCCTTGCAACCATGGACGGGTTTCGCCCGCATAGATTTTTCTTAAGCCTTGTTGGTAAGCACTTCTAATGACCCCTAATGCCGTTCCATAACCGCCTGTTGCTAACGCACCTGCGTTACAATGGGTCATTACGCCTTTGGCTTCGGTTAATAATGTAGCGCCTAATTCACCCATTTTATGGTTAGCGGCAATGTCATCCTGATGAATTTTTTTCGCTAACGTTTCTAATATAATAGGATCACCATTTTCAGAATCCAGTGCCTTTTGCATGATTTCTAACGCCCAAAATAAATTCACTGCCGTTGGACGAGAGCGGCTAAGTTGTTTAATGTCTTCTTTAACTTGCTGTTGCCAATTAGGATTATTTTCTGAATAATGTGCTTTGACTGATAATACCACAGCGTAAGCGGCAGCAATTCCTATTGCAGGTGCGCCTCGAACTCGCATAGAGATAATCGCCTCGGTAACGCCTTGGGGATCGCTATAATTATCATAACGAATTTCTTCGGGTAAAACGCGTTGGTCTAATACTTGTAATTGTGTTCCAGTCCATTTTAAAGCATCTGTTGTTGATAGTTTTTTTGAATTCATAGTTTTTAATTTTAAAGTAAACATTTATGGGATATACAGCAGATTTTACGCCACTTGCCGCAAGATTTAGACCTCGTACTATTGCTGATTATTTTGGGCAACAGCATATTTTAGCCACAGGAAAACCACTCAGAACCGCATTGGATAAAGGGCAATTACATTCAATGATTTTTTGGGGTCCCCCTGGAGTTGGAAAAACGACCTTGGCAAAAATTCTTGCCCATAATTCTAATGCGCATTATATAGAACTTTCTGCGGTTTTAGCAGGGGTAAAAGAGATACGCATCGCAGTGGCACAAGCCGAAGTTTCAAAACAACAAGGCATAAAAACATTGTTATTTATTGATGAGATTCATCGTTTTTCTAAAAGTCAGCAAGACGCTTTGCTTTCTCCCGTTGAACAAGGTACGGTTATTTTAATAGGTGCGACGACAGAAAACCCCTCATTTGAACTTAATAATGCGTTGTTATCACGCCTACGGGTTTATGTTTTAAGATCATTAAGTATTGACTGCCTTACAGAATTATTAAAAACAGCATTAGTGGATAAGACACGAGGATTAGGGAGGCAATCCATTATTATTACCGATGAATTATTAACGGTGATTGCACGTAGTGCGGATGGGGACGCACGACGTAGTTTAAATTTACTACAAATTGCGGTTGATTTAGCCGATAACGATAAGGGAACGGCAATCGTTAATGAAACTGTCGTTAATGAAGCCTTGCAAGGACATTTACGCCGTTTTGATAATAAAGGTGAGCAGTTTTATGACCAAATTTCAGCCTTACATAAATCTGTACGAGGGAGTAATCCCGATGCCGCTTTATATTGGTTTTGTCGGATGATAGATGGCGGTTGCGACCCGATTTACATTGCCAGACGAATAGTAAGAATTGCCTCAGAAGATATAGGTAATGCAGACCCTAGAGCTTTGAGCCTAACCCTTGCCGCTTGGGATAGTTATGATCGTTTGGGAAGCCCTGAAGGTGAACTTGCCTTAGCACAAGCAATTATTTACTTAAGCGTTGCGGCAAAAAGTAATGCCGTTTATACCGCTTACAATGAGGCATTAGCTGAGGCTAAACAAGGGGGGTCTTTAGAAGTACCATTGCATTTACGCAATGCACCAACTAAATTAATGCAGAATTTAGATTATGGTAAAGATTATCGTTATGCCCATAATGAAACGGATGCTTATGCTGCGGGGGAGAATTATTTTCCAGACGAATTAATAGATAGTCATTATTATCACCCTGTAGCGCGTGGTTTAGAAATTAAGATCAAACAAAAACTAGATTACTTAAGAACATTAGATCTGAGCGTTAAACGATAATAAACACTTAATATTTGAGCTGAAAATGCTAAAATGAAAGTAATTTTTTATTATTGGTTCATAGACAAAATTACTTACTAGATGACTAAATTTATATTTATTACAGGCGGGGTGGTTTCCTCATTAGGCAAAGGTATTGCAGCCTCTTCATTAGCAGCAATTCTTGAAGAGCGAGGTCTTAAAGTCACGATGACAAAATTAGACCCTTACATTAATGTAGACCCTGGAACCATGAGTCCTTTTCAGCATGGGGAAGTTTTTGTGACTGAAGATGGGGCTGAAACCGATTTAGATTTAGGACATTATGAGCGGTTTTTGAAAACCACCATGTCGAAAAAAAATAATTTTACCACAGGACAAGTTTATGAGTCGGTATTGCGTAAAGAGCGTAAAGGTGAATATTTAGGGGCAACGGTACAAGTTATTCCACATATTACTGATGAAATAAAACGCCGTATTTATGCGAGCGCAGAAGGGATGGATGTGGCTTTAATAGAAGTAGGGGGGACGGTGGGTGATATTGAATCCTTACCTTTTTTAGAAGCAATACGTCAAATTCGGGTTGAGCAAGGAATGGATAAATCTTTATTTATTCATTTAACTTTAGTCCCTTATATTGCCTCGGCAGGTGAAATAAAAACTAAGCCAACGCAGCATTCTGTTAAAGAATTAAGAACCATTGGGATTCAACCTGATATATTGATCTGTCGTTCAGCACATGCTATTTCTACGAGTGATCGTCGTAAAATCGCCCTTTTTACTAATGTC
Source organism: uncultured Methylococcaceae bacterium (assembly GCA_964425835.1). Classification (GTDB taxonomy): domain Bacteria; phylum Pseudomonadota; class Gammaproteobacteria; order Methylococcales; family Methylomonadaceae; genus WTBX01. The sequence goes on along the minus strand of CAYROI010000030.1, from coordinate 14,454 downwards.
GCAGAGAATGCCGTGATTTCTGCGATTGATGCCGATACCATTTATCGAATTCCTCTCTTGCTTAATGAGCAAGACTTGGATCAAATTGTGGTGAACCAATTACGACTTGATGTTCCACCTGCTGATTTATCAGAGTGGCGAGCGGTTGTTGAAGCAGTAACTCATCCGCACAATGAAGTCACCATTGGTCTTGTTGGAAAATATGTTGAACATACCGATGCCTATAAATCATTAGATGAAGCTTTAATTCATGCAGGCATTCAAACTCGCAATAAAGTCAAAATTAACTATATTGATTCAGAAACTATTGAAGAAGAAGGTTTAGGTCAATTACAAAATTTAGATGCAATTTTAGTTCCAGGGGGGTTTGGTGAGCGAGGGGTTGAAGGTAAAATCGCAACGGTACGTTTTGCAAGAGAACACAAAATTCCTTATTTGGGAATTTGCCTAGGGATGCAAGTCGCGGTGATTGAATTTGCGCGTAATGTTGTTGGTTTGGAAGGGACACATAGTACCGAATTTTTACAAAACACCCCCCATCCTGTGATTGGCTTAATTACCGAATGGATGAATGAGTGTGGTACGGTGGAAACACGTGCCGAAAATTCAGACTTGGGAGGAACGATGCGCTTAGGGAGTCAAAAATGTCGCTTACTTTCTGATTCACTCGTTTCAAGGCTTTATCAAAAAGATGTGATTACAGAGCGTCATCGCCATCGTTATGAATTTAATAATCATTATATAGAGCCACTAGAAGCTAAAGGAATGTGTTTTTCGGGTAAATCAATTGATGGACGATTAGTGGAGGTCATTGAAATTTCAAATCATCCGTGGTTTTTAGCCTGTCAATTTCACCCTGAATTTACGTCAACACCGAGAAAAGGACATCCTTTATTTTCAGGGTTTATTAATGCCGCAGCAACCCATAAACAAAAAAAATAAAGCTTAAATTTCTAAGCATTTTATACTTAACATTTAAATTAAGGATTATCACCTTAAGGTAGCATAATAATGGGAAATCCCAGCGAAAATAAAATAAAAACAGAACCTGCAAATTCTACTAAAGGTCATGAAATTACCGATGTCCTATTAATAAAAGAGAAGGTTTCGCCTAATTCGGATAAAGAAAATGAAGAAGATGTTGTTTATGAGCTGGTTGAAAACAAAAATACCCGCACTAAAAAGGTCGCTGAAACACAAACATCTTATGCTGAACAAATAGCGCAGTTACAGCAAACTCAAGCCTCAATGGCACTAGATTTAGAGGATGCTTTTGCAGCGTCCGATGAGTTAGCACGAGAACTTAGGAAAGTAAAACAAACTAAAAAATCTTCTGTAACTAGTTATGTCGCTTTGATAATAGCAGGGTTAGCTTTAATTATTGCTACAATCGCTGCATTTTTTTTAGGAAGCCTACAAAGTGATATAACACAATTAACAACTACTATAGAAAATTTAGAAACCCGTAAACATGAAGAAGAAGATGTTAAATATCTTCACGCACGACTTGATGATTTAGTTATAAAAACTGATCGTCTTTTGACTGAAAAAGTTAATAGTGCTTCACAAAATAAGCCCAATGAATCAGAGTCTAAGCCTGCCTCATTAATAGCGGATGATAATGTTATTGTCAAACCTAAAAATAATTTACCAAAGACGATTAAAGAGATAAAAACCGATAAAAAAGCAGTACAAAAGAAGGTGGATGAGAAAAAAAATGAAAAGCTTAATAAACCTGCTACCCCCCCTGTATTAGAACCTAAAGTTTCAAAAAATAAATCGGTCGTTCCTAAACCAAAGGTGAAAAAAGAGTGGACTGTCGCACTGGGTTCTTATAAAAATGCGTCAACTGCCAAAAAAAATGCGCGTAAATATCAACAACAAGGGATTCCAACGACTGTTATTAAGGTCAATGCTCAAGGACAAGTTTGGCATCGTTTATTAACTAAGGCTTTTGCATCTCAGCAAGAAGCAACACGTTATACCGCTGAAGTTAAGCGCAAACTTAAAATAGAATCTGTTTTAGTGACTAAACGATGAAAAGGTTTTGTTTATGCGTGATAAACCTAAAAGACCCTTACAAGTCATTTTGCATGGAATGGATGAGCGTACCCAAAAAATAATGTTAATGTATTTTCAAGGCGCATGTAAAGGGGCGGCGGTTATTGTTGAAGAACTCGATGCAGAAGTTGATATTATTGATGTTGATACTTTAATAGGTCAAGAAATATTAAAGAAATTGAGGGCAAGCGTAAATTTAAGACCTATCATTGTTTTATCTAAAGACCCATTGAAACTAGAAAATATACTTTATCTTAAAAAACCAATTCGTCTTGTAAAAATATTAGCTATTTTTAATGAAGCCCATCAAGTTATTGAAAAAAAAGATTTTAAAAAAAATGTACCCGAGTCCCATTTAGAAACAGAAATAATCGCAACTAAAAATAAAAAACCAATTATTCAGGTGGAAGAAGTTAAAAAAGTTTCTAAATATCAGCGCGTAATGCACTTAAATGACACTCATTTTTCTGCCTATATTGGATTAATGACAGAAATAAATTTTAATGATGATGTACAAGTACTTAAAGCATACTATAGCCCTAAAGATTATTATCAAGGCTATGTTGCAGCAGCTTTTAACCGATCTAAAAATCAAGATCGTGTTATACAATTAAATTCAAACTGGAAATCCTTGCTAATTTTTCCTCATAGTCATGAAATATGGTTAGATGTAGATGATAATCAATTAAGAGCCATTGCCGCTTTGGAAATGAATAAAGCAACAGGTGCAAATTTAACCATCACCACCGCTAACTTAGAATTAACAAGGATAAAGAAAAAACTTAAGCATTTTGATGATATGGATGCTTTTATTTGGAAGCTTGCTATTTGGACATCAAAAGGGCGTTATCCTCAAGTGATTGATATTAAAAGACCGATATATTTACAACACTGGCCCAATTTTACCCGTCTACTTATTACCCCACACGCATTACAAATAGCCGCCTTACTAGTGATAGAACCTAAGCCCATGCTTAATGTCGCTGAAGTGCTTAATATAAAACCGCAGTATGTTTTTGTGTTCGTCAGCGCAGCTTATGCTTTAGGTTTAATTAAGCAACCGATTGAAAAACCAACTGAAGTTGTTATTCATCCAACGCTTGTTTTAAAAGAGAAGCAAGGATTATTAAATCGAATCTTAAATAAATTACGCAATTGAAGCCTGAGAAGCGTTTATGAATCCATTTAAAATTATTTTTACAGGCCCTGCAGGGGCAGGAAAACGTACGGCAATTCGTTCCATTAGTGATATTCCTCCTACCCAAACAGATGCCATAGTAACGGATAAAGTAAAAAGACATCAAGGGACAACCACGGGGGCAATAGATTATGGTATTCTGACCCTTGTAGCGGGTGAAAAAATTCATTTATACAAAACATCTGGGCAAAAACACTTTGATTCTACGGGGGATATATTAACCTCAGGTGGCATTGGTTTGATATTACTTTTAGATAATACCCGCCCCGACCCTTTTCAGGATATGAAATTTTTCTTGGATGCTTTTTCTGAATTTATTGATAAGACAACAGTGGCTATTGGGGTAACACAAATGGATTTAAGTTATAAGCCAACTATTAATGATTATCATGCACAATTGCAAAACCTAGGTTTAAAACCTGCTATTTTTACGGTTGATGCGCGGGTAAAAAATGATGTCTCAATTTTGATTCAAACATTACTTTATTCGCTAAACCCTGGGTTAGAAAGTAATGAATAAAGATACGTTACCTAATTTAAAAATCTCTGTGGTTGAAATCACAAATTGTCTATTGGGTCTTTAAGTTTGAAGAGATTTTTAATAGACTAGACAAGCCTGAAGATAGACCTGATAAAAATATAAATATTAATTTATAAAATATTAAATTTAAGAACATTAAGAGGGAATAACCATGCGAGCAGATATGCTTACGTCTATATTAACAGAGTTAAATAATGCTTCATCTGATATTGAAGCTTCGGGAATCATCTCAACAGATGGTCTAATGATTGCAGCAGCCCTACCGTCTGGCGTAGATGAAGATAGGGTAGGTGCAATGAGTGCCGCCATGCTATCCTTGGGTGATCGAACAGCACAAGAGCTTAACAGAGGAAATTTAGAGCAAATTTTAATTAAAGGGGCGACAGGCTATATATTAATGATTTATGCGGGCAAGGATGCGGTTTTAACGGTACTTGCAAAACCTAATGCAAAATTAGGTTTAATATTTCTTGATGTAAAGCGTGCCATAGAAAGCATCTTGGAATTATTGTAATAGTTTAATTATATATAGCGAGATACCTATGCTAGAAAACATGAATATAAACGATATTGTGGGTGAATATAGGCAAGTTACCCTTGATTTATATGCGGTTGGTGTGAGAAAAGTTTTTTATACGGAGATAGAAACGCCTTATCCAGAAGGAAAGATCATCGTTTCTACCACTGATACTAAAGGAGTTATCACCCATGCCAATCATGTTTTTGTAGAAATGTCAGGGTATACAAAAAAAGCATTATTAGGTAAAAACCACGCTATTTTAAGGCATCCTGATATGCCTACAGTTACCTTTAAAGAATTATGGGACACTATTCAATCTGGAAAAAAATGGCAGGGAATTATTAAAAATTTGCGTAAAGATGGCGGCTATTATTGGGTTAAAGCGACGATTACCCCCAACATAGAAAATGGGGTGATTGTTGGTTATACGTCAGTGCGTCGCAAAGCTTCTGCCTTAGCTATTGCGGAATTTATTAAACGTTATCCAATATTAAAAGGAGAAAAGTAATGGCAAATAGATTCACAGTGAGTCCAGATTTTTCCCCTGATTATCTTGCAGGTTGGTATCTTTTTAATAAATGGATGCAAAAAAAAACAGGACTTAAAATTGATTTAGAATTATATGGTAATTTTTATTCTCAGCGTATTGTAACCTATAGCCATGCCGATTTGGTTTATGTTAATCCCTTTGATGCTTCAATGTTGGTTCATGATAAAGGTTTTTTACCATTGGCTAAGGTCGCTGGAAATTTTGATGAAACCGTGATTGTGGTTAATGCGGATACCCCGATAAATAGTATCGCGGATTTAAAGCCAAATCTTAAACTAGCCATGACAGAAGACCCTAATATCAACATGATAGGGATGATGTTATTGGAAGCCGTTGACCTAAATGAAGGTAATATTGAAAAAGTTATTTATGATAATTATGTATTAATTGTTAAAAACTTGCTGGAAGGTCATGCTGATGTCGGACTTTTTTTAGCGAAAGCCTATAATGAATTATCTTGGGTCGTAAAAAAACAATTAAAAGTTTTATTGCAAAGTGAAGTCGGTGAAATTTATCATTCATTTTTGATTTCTCCCGCGTTAGCAGAAAAACGCGATGAAATTCAATCGCTACTTATTAATATGGATAAAAATAAAGCGGGTCAAGATGTATTGCGTGCTTTAGGTTTTGATGCTTGGGTCAAGATTAACGATGAGGAAATGGCATTTATGGTTAATTTGATAGATGCCTTATCTATTTCAAGCTAAATGGACTCCCTCGTAGAACCTACGGTTAAAAAGTAAAAATAAGGAACATTTATATGAAAATCTAGTTTTTAACACCTTTAAAGATATATACTTTTGAACAATTATACCTAATTTATAGATAAAAATTAAAGAGGTGTCAAATGACGGTAAAAAATGATTTAAAACCCATTGCAGGCGGCGGATTATTAGA
>CAYROI010000030.1:2414-8587 GCA_964425835.1 uncultured Methylococcaceae bacterium | reverse complement strand
GTCAAATGACGGTAAAAAATGATTTAAAACCCATTGCAGGCGGCGGATTATTAGATCGTCGCCTATTTTTAAAAAAAGGGCTTACCTTTTCAGCCGTTGTTCTAAGTACTGACGCTTTAGCACAAAACGAACAGTATCGCCCTAAAAGTGTAAAAATAGCAGGCAACCCTTTTTCTAATTATGGACTGCCCTCAAAATACGAGCGTGAAACCATCCGCTGGACAATGGGCAATAGCATGGCAGCGGGAAATGGCGTGTCATGGACACCGCTACAAGATTTAGAAGGCACAATTACCCCAAATGGTCTGCATTTTGAACGCCATCATAATGGTGTCCCTGAAATTGATCCTAAACAACATCAATTACTTATTCATGGCTTAGTCAATCAATCTTTATTATTTGAAGTTGAAGATTTATTACGTTACCCCATGACCTCAGTATTTTGTTTTATTGAATGTGGAGGGAACAGTAATGCGGCTTGGCGGTCGAAACCAATACAAACCAAACTCGGTTATTTTCATGGCATGGCTTCGTGTAGTGAATGGACAGGTGTTCCCTTACGTTTATTATTAGAGGAAGCTAAACTTAAAGGGCGAGCAAAATGGCTGGTTGCAGAAGGGGCAGATGCCTCATTAATGAATGTTAGTCTGCCTTTAGATAAAGCCTTAGAGGACTGTATGATTGCCCTCTATCAAAATGGGGAGCGTATTCGCCCAGAAAATGGGTATCCTTTACGCTTAATTGTCCCAGGTTGGGAAGGGGTGGTTCATGTGAAATGGTTACGACGATTACACCTAACTAATCGCCCAGTCATGGCACGAAATGAAACGGCTAAATACACGGAATTGATGCCCTCAGGTAAAGCCCGACAGTTTACTTTTGTCATGGAAGCCAAATCATTAATCACCCAGCCTTCTTTTGGACATAAATTAGATAAACTCGGTTTCTATCAAATTAGCGGGTTAGCTTGGAGTGGACGCGGTAAAATTAAAAAAGTAGAAGTCTCCGCTGATGGTGGAAAAACTTGGGCAACCGCCCAATTACAAGAACCTATTTTAAGTCAATGTTTCACCCGCTTTCGGATTCCGTGGCAATGGACAGGGGAAAAAGTGATTTTAAAAAGTCGGGCAATAGATGAAACAGGCTATGTTCAACCTGAACGCAAAGAATTAGTTAAACAACGCGGCACACACGGTTATTTTCATTACAATGCCATTGTTAGCTGGGAAATTGATCCAGAGGGAAGAATTACTCATGTTTATGCGTAACCATTTGTTAGTTTTAGTTTTATTAATCTCGCCTATCCTTTATGCCCAAGAAACGCCGCACTTAGGAAAACCCGCATCTAAAGCCTTAGTTAAACAATGGAATAATGACATTTTCCCTAATGGCGAAGGCTTACCTACAGGAAAAGGCACTGCGACCTATGGTAAAAAAGTTTATCAACAATACTGTTTAAGTTGTCATGGCGTTGAAGGAACAGGCGATAGTGCCGATGAATTAGCAGGGGCAAAACATGGGTTAACCGATAATCCGCCCGATAAAACCATTGGTACTTATTGGCCCTATGCAACGACTATTTTTGATTTTACTCGCCGTTCAATGCCCTTAAATAACCCAGGCAGTTTAAATAATAGCCAGTTTTATGCCGTCACTGCCTATTTATTATATTTAAACGGCATTATTGGGGAAAAAGAAATCATGGATGCAAACACCTTACCGAAAGTAACAATGCCTAATCGTGATGGCTTTATTAATTTTCATTCCAAATAAGTGTCGCCATGTAGGATGGACGCATTCCACCCTACACGACTTAATATTAGACCGCTGCTTTAATTTTAATTAACGCATTTTCTAAATTTTCCATACTCGTCGCAATTGAAATTCGCATGTGTCCAGGGCAACCAAAAGCCGAACCTGGCACAATCGCAACCCCTGCTTTTTCAATTAAATATTCCGCAAAATCTAAGTCATTATTAATGCCATCGAGTTTTTCTATTACTTTTTCTATATTAGGAAAAACATAAAAAGTACCATCTGTGCTAAGACATTCAATCCCTTCAATGGTGTTCAATTGCGCCACTACAAAATCATGACGTTTTTTAAATTCAACCATCATCATATCAATACAAGATTGATCGCCTTTAATCGCCGCTTCTGCTGCCACTTGTGAAATTGAACAAGGACTTGAAGTACTTTGTGATTGAATTTTACTCATCGCCTTAATAATGTCTACAGGCCCTGCCGCATAACCAATACGCCAACCTGTCATCGCGTAGGCTTTTGAGACCCCATTTAACACCATCGTCCGTTCATAAAGCGCAGGGCAGGCATTCAGAATATTTACAAAACTGCCTTTTTCCCACAAAATATGCTCATACATATCATCGGTAGCAATAATAACATTAGGAAAATCGAACAACACCGCAGCCAAGGCTTCCAGTTCTTCTTGAGAATACGCCACACCCGTTGGGTTTGATGGGCTATTTAAGACGAACAAACGGGTTTTAGCCGTCATTGCCCCCCGTAATTGTGCAGGGGTTATTTTAAAATTTTGCGCTTGGGTGGTTCTAATCATCACAGGAACCGCATTGGCCAATAACACCATATCAGGATAAGATACCCAATAAGGCGAAGGAATAATAACTTCATCTTCTGGATTTAACAAAGCCTGTGCGAGATTAAAAAAACTTTGCTTACCCCCACAGGAAACTAAAATTTGATTCGGCTGATAATCAAAGCCATTATCCTTTTTAAATTTATCAATAATGGCTTGTTTTAAGCTGGGAATCCCAGCGACAGCTGTGTAGCGGGTAAAACCTGACTCAATCGCTTTAATTCCTGCGATTTTAATCGGTTCAGGGGTATCAAAATCAGGCTCACCTGCACCGAGTCCAATAATGTCTTTTCCTTCTGCCCGCATTTGTGCTGCCCTTGCTGTAATGGCTAATGTGGGGGAAGGTTTAACCGCGTTGACCCGATTAGATAGTTGAATGCTCATAATGTCCTTTGACCAAAATCAAGATTTAAAATAGTCTGACTATTATACGCTATGTATTCTGTAAATAACGTCCTTGAAATAACTTATTTGTGAAAAAATTATTTAAGCTTCAAAGTTCTTATAACCCTGCAGGCGATCAACCTCAAGCCATTGCAAAATTGTTGGCAGGTTTAAATAATGGCGAGGTTCATCAAACGCTTTTAGGGGTTACAGGCTCTGGAAAAACGTTTACGATTGCCAATCTTATTGCACAATGCCAACGCCCTGCCATGATCTTAGCCCCTAATAAGACCTTAGCCGCACAGTTATATGGCGAAATGAAAACTTTTTTCCCGAAAAATAGTGTTGAATATTTTGTGTCTTATTATGACTATTATCAACCCGAGGCTTACATGCCTGCTTCTGATACCTTCATTGATAAAGATGCCGCTTTAAATGAACATATTGAACAAATGCGGCTGTCGGCAACCAAAGCCTTAATTGAACGTCAAGATACCATTGTGGTCGCAACGGTATCCGCTATTTATGGTTTGGGTGAACCTGAATCTTATTTTAAAATGGTGTTACATCTGGTTCGTGGCGATATAATTAACCAGCGTGATATTTTACGACGTTTAGCGGACATGCAATATACCCGTAATGAGACTGAATTACGACGCGCAACTTATCGGGTACGGGGGGAAGTGATTGATATTTTTCCCGCAGAATCTGATAAAGAAGCCCTAAGAATTGAATTATTTGATGATGAAATTGAACGTTTATCTTTATTTGATCCTTTAACAGGGGAGATTTTACAACGCTTACCCCGTTACACAATTTATCCAAAAAACCATTATGTCACCCCAAAAGCGCAACTTTTAAAAGCCGTAGAAGCGATTAAAACTGAATTAACGGCACGATTAGGATTATTACGTGAAACCAATAAATTGGTCGAAGCGCAACGCTTAGAACAACGAACTTTATTTGATATTGAAATGATTTTGGAAGTAGGTTATTGTTCAGGCATTGAAAATTATTCACGTTATTTATCGGGTAGAAACCCAGGTGAACCGCCACCCACAATGTTTGATTATTTACCCGATGACTCAATCGTTGTAATTGATGAAAGTCATGTCACTGTTCCTCAATTAGGGGCAATGTATAAAGGCGATCGTTCTCGCAAAGAAACCTTGGTTGACTATGGTTTTCGTCTTCCCTCAGCATTAGATAATCGCCCTTTACGTTTTGATGAATTTGAAAGTCGTGTCGGGCAAAGAATTTATGTTTCTGCAACCCCAAGTACTTATGAAAAACAACAGTCAGGAGTCGTTGTTGAACAAATTGTTCGACCGACAGGCTTATTAGATCCTCAAATTGAAGTGCGTCCTGCAATCAACCAAGTTGATGATTTATTGTCAGAAATTAATAAGCGCGTTAAGCTAAAAGAAAGCGTTTTAGTAACGACCTTGACTAAAAAAATGTCAGAAGATTTAACCGATTATTTAATGGAACATGAGGTTAAAGTCCGTTATTTACATTCCGATATAGACACCGTAGAACGTGTAGAAATTATCCGAGATTTACGCTTAGGTGTGTTTGATGTTTTAGTCGGAATCAATTTATTACGTGAGGGTTTAGATATTCCCGAAGTTTCGCTTGTGGCGATTTTAGATGCGGATAAAGAAGGTTTTTTACGTTCAACGGTCTCATTAGTACAAACCATTGGACGCGCAGCACGTCATGTTAAAGGGGCTGCCATTTTATATGCAGATAAAGTCACAAAATCCATGCAGCAGGCGATTGATGAAACCTCCCGCCGACGTGAAAAACAAATAAAATTTAACCAGAAGCACAAGATCACCCCAAAAACAATCTGTAAATCAGTCACCGATATTTTAGAAATTAGTATCCCAGGTGCGACCGATAAAGGAAATTTTATTACGAATGCCAAGATTGCAGAGCAGATTGCAAACTATCAAGCTATGAGTATCAAACAAAAATCTAAACATATTAAACAACTTGAGGAACAAATGTATAATTACGCAAAGAATTTAGAATTTGAAATGGCTGCTAAAATACGTGACCAATTAAAAGAATTAGAATCCCTTTTATAAATATTAAAATTTGAATTATTTTTACTAATGAAGTCTGTTATCTATGATAGGCTTTGATTTAAACTAATTGTTAAAAAAATCGTTTAAACGATTCATGGAGACTTAAAAAATGAAAAATTTAAATCGTGGACTACTGATTATTCTAACCAGTTTTTCATTAATGCAGACAGCCTGTACTAATAAAAAACCCATTGAAAGTGACACGGGCTTCCCCCTTGTTAGCAATACCAAATGGCATTATATGGATACCGACTGGGAATACGATATAGAATTTCTTCCAAATGGGATGTTACGCACGAAACACCCTAATGATAGAACCCCAAATAATGATACTTGGAAGCAAAGTGGTAATAAAGTTTATTTTTATTTTAATGATAAATATTCAACTTATGAAGGCACTTTTTCAGGGAGTAATATTATTTCAGGGACAGCAGAGAGTAAAACAGGCGTGATTTGGAATTGGAAAGCCACACGTGTTGAGCCTAATTATAATAAATAAATTAGGGGTTAGAAATAGGCACAAAATAACGTAGATAGCCATATAAATTGGGTTACATGCTTTTGTAACCCAACATTTAAGCAAAATATAATTATGCGATGTGACTTCCTACCGTATCACCCACTTTAGGTAATAATAATTTAGTCATCCCTAGATTTGAATCAGGACTTAATAAAATAGCCGTGACAGCCTGTTCTTCAACGGCCCAAACAGCACAGATAGTTCCTAAGGCAGCATTAACTTGAATAAAACTAATTTTTCCCAATCCACTACTACTCAATGCTTTCATCGCTGCTCGAACGATAGAAATCGAATGTGCACCAATCAAAGAAATATCATGTTTTGAATTATTATGCTGAATGAGTACTTCACCTGACATGTCAAAGACAGCCGAAGCCATATAACCATCAACATCTTGTAAAGGAGTTAAACAATCTTGTAAAGCCATTTTTACTTTTCCTCGCAATTCTGCGTTTATTATAAGAGGGTCTTGAACAATAGCATTATTGTTTTCAACCAATTTGTCAAGAATATTAATGTTTTGAACTTCTTGAACTTCTTGAACTTCTTGAACTTCTTG
>CAYROI010000030.1:0-2314 GCA_964425835.1 uncultured Methylococcaceae bacterium | reverse complement strand
ACTTCTTGTACTTCTTGTACTTCTTGTACTTCTTGTACTTCTTGAATTATTGTTTCACGAGTACTATTTTCTGCAATCTTATCTTCAGTCTTTTCTAAATTTATTTTTTTTGAGTGCTTCAAGCGATATTGCTTAAACAATTCAAGAAAAGAGACCATAATAGTTTTTGATATTTTTTTTGAGGGTAGGTTTTTAAAATAAAGGTTGCGACAGGAAGAAACGTTATCTATTATTTCAAATAGTGCTGGTTCACCTCGTCTATCACCATAAGCACTCTGAAATAAATCACCTGCTTGAAAATAAAGATACCCTTTTGTCGTTTTCGTTTGAACGACAAGCAGACACGTTTTCTTCTTTAAATGCACTAATATCAGAAAATCAATGGCGGCTAATGTGCTTATCCGTTTTGCTAGGTTGTTAATTGTTTGAGAATCAAATAGTAAGTCTAATAACGATACAGCGGTAAAGTTATTCTCTATAATAGTCAACGCTGGTAATAAATGTTGATAGCGCGTAAGGCTAGTCGATATAATTATCACCCTTACTGCTGGGTATGAATGGCAACAAAAAAGTAGTAAATTTAATCCGTCATTTGAAGAGACTTCTAAATCCATAATCACTAAATCAATCGCGTTGTTGCGCAATATCTTTTGTCCGTCTATCGCATGTGTCGCTAAAAAGATTAATTCTCTTTCCTCTTTATACCGATGTAGCTTAATTCGTAGTGTCGTTAGTAATAAATTATCATGCAGTATAAGTAATATTTTTTTCATTTAAAAATAAAGACATTATTGAGATAAAACCAGTAAAACCAGTAAAACCAGAGAAAAAATAACCTTAAAATATTAATGGCTAACTAAAATAATCATCAAAGCTGACTTAAATTCCCCTATAAATTCTGATACAATAACATAATTTTTCTATATTAATCCTATTTTTTTATACTATTCTTTAAAACTTATCTAAACTTACTCATATTACTAAAGAAATCAACTAATAATAGCAATGGAACTTTTTAAAAAACGAATGGTTTCTGGGTTTTTCCTCATTAGAATATCTTCATTGATTTTTAAAATAATTATCTTAATCAATTTAGAGGTAGAACTAATATGTGTTATCTTTTTGAGTCTGTCAATGTCCAGTGTGATATTTCTCCCTTTTATTGATAAACGTTTTTGTGCTTTTCCCTTTGCTAAATCAGCGGTTAAATAGTTATTAATTTCTTTCTTTGATAAATTATTATTAGATAAGTTATGAAGATAATATCTAATGATTGTTGCTGTAAAATCTATTGACCCACCTAACTCAAAACTTGCTAAATTAAGAATATCAATAAAATGTGCAGGCACTCGGCTTTCAAGCGTTCCTCGCTGTTTCTCTCGTTGCGCCTTAACTAAAGGTGTTGACTGATGTGGTAGAGAAACCACCGAATTACATCGATCGCAAACCCCGACTAAAACATTTTTAACAATACCACTTTGGTCACTAAAGGGAACATCTCTTAATAGATAGGTGGTCTTAACGAATGCCTGGCAATCATCACAAGCGGCTTTCCCTTTATCATCAATTTTTAATATATTCATAATTTATACTTCATCTTAAATTTAACTTTAAAAGATAAACGAAACTTTCTCATTTATCTTTTAAAATTATCTATAAAATCTTATGAATGGACACTTATAAAAATACTATTAGGTTCGTCAAAGTACCACTTTATATACCATGTAACACCAGAATAAGATGTCTTAATAATATGAACATTGATATTTGGATCATAATGATGCGGACTACTTTGATGTTCATTTCCCTTTGATTTTTTCAAAATACCTATAAGATCCTGAGTTGTGATCTCACCTATTGCTAATAAATTCTTTACATTAATATCTTTTCTTTCCGCATATAAAATATTTCCGTTTTTCAAACAATGAATAACCTGATATTTAATTTCGTTAAACCCCATTTAATCCCCTTGCATTGATTAATGTTCAATAATTATACAGATAAAAGCAAATGTGTACAAATTATTTCGTACATATAATTAAAAAAATCCAACTTTTTAAAAATAAAAACGCCCGATTATATATGTTATAGTGACTTAATTTTATGCTAAATTCAAAAAGATCATTATGTATCTAGCCCCTCTTAATTATGATCGTTTTTTTAAAAAAGTCTTCAGTGATAAAGCAATCGCACAACAATTCTTAGAGGATTTCTTAGAAACTGAAATTGAAGAAATAGAAATTCTTAAAGAAAAACATCGCGTCACTGATGATGCCTCAATCGTTGAATTTGATTTTCGATGTAAAATTGAGGG
>CAYROI010000029.1:21252-24288 GCA_964425835.1 uncultured Methylococcaceae bacterium | reverse complement strand
TCAATCATCTGCCAATCAAATTCAGTTAAAGGATGACGTACATCCATGACGAGAACAATACCACATAAAGCCTTACGTTTCATTAGATAATCTTCCATCATTTTATGCCATTGCTTTTTAACAGCAATCGGTACTTTAGCATAACCATAACCTGGTAAATCAACAAAGCGTTTTCCCGTCTCTATTTCAAAAAAATTCAATAATTGTGTCCGTCCTGGGGTTTTACTAATGCGGGCTAACGCTTTTTGACGCGTTAAAGTATTTATCGCACTGGATTTTCCTGCATTAGACCGACCTGCAAAGGCGACTTCTAATCCTTCATCGTTAGGGGCATCACTAAGTTGCGGCGCACTATTAATAAATTTGGCTTGATGATAAACTGGATTCATCGTGATCTCATATAGATGTTGTAAAAGGTCACTAAGATGCTAATCTTAGCTTAAACGGTAACAGTTTTAAATTTCATGATTTAAGATATTGTTTCATTATTTTTATTCCTTGGAGGGGAGCTTGATGATAAAAAAATTACTTACACTTTCAATTTCGTTAATATTATCTACGACAGTGGCTATTGTACACGCAGAAGGTAATGCTAAGGCAGGTAAAACACAGGCGGCTACATGCGCAGGTTGTCATGGTGCGAAGGGTAATAGTACGGTTGCCAGTTTTCCAAAACTTGCAGGACAACATGCCTCTTATATTGTAAAAGAATTACAAGCTTTAAAAGATGGGTCACGTAATGCACCGATGATGGCATCTTTAGCGATGGGTTTAGACGATAAATCTATGGCAAACCTTGCCGCTTTTTATGCGTCGCAAACCATTTCTAACAATCCTATGCCAATATTACCTCTTGATGAGGATGATGAGGACGAAGAAGATGAAGCTGCCATTGCTTTGATAAAAAAAGCACAACAAGAAAAATTAGAGATGCTATTAGCTAAAGGTGCTGATTTATATCGTAATGGTAATTTAGAGACGAAAGTTTCTGCTTGTATTGCTTGTCATGGGGTTAATGGAGAAGGAAATCTACCTGCCGCTTTTCCTGTTTTAAATGGGCAGCATGCCGATTATTTAATTAAAACATTAACTGATTTTAAAACAGGTACACGTCACAAAAACCCTGAAAATATCATGAATATGATTGCTAAAAAAATGACAGTAGAAGAAATCCAAGCGATTTCTTATTATTTATCCATTATGGATAATAATCCTGTGACAGAAAAATAACGCTATTTTTCTTATATGGCGTACAAAAGAGGGTTTGTACGGCAATATTTTTATTTAACAAGGAACTAAAATTATGCTTAAAAATATTTTTTTTATTTTTCTTTTCAGTTTTGCAACCTTATTACACGCAGAAGGTAAAGGTTATGAAATTTTATCACCTGCGCAACCTGTCACTAATCCTGATAAGGTCGAAGTCATTGAATTTTTTTGGTATGGCTGCCCCCATTGCTATCATTTAGAGCCCATTTTAAATAATTGGTTGGCAACTAAGCCTGAGAATGTGGACTTTATTCGCCAACCAGCGGCATTTAATCAACAATGGTCAGATCATGCCAAAGCTTTTTTTGTTGCTAAAACGCTCAATATTGTTGATAAAGTTCACGCTGATTTTTTTGATGCAATCCAGAATAAAAATCAAAAGTTACAATCGGAAGCCGATTTAGCCGCGTTTTTTGTCGCGCATGGTGTTGCAGAAGAAAAATTCCATGAAATATTTAATTCATTTGCCGTTGATGCAAAAGTGCGTCAAGCTAAAGTAATGACTGTACGTTATGGTGTGCAAGGTGTTCCCGCTTTAGTTGTTAATGGGAAATATAAAATTAGTGCTAAATCTGCAGGAGGGCAAAAAAATATTCCTAAGGTTTTAAATGCGTTAATTGCCCAAGAAACAAAAGCCGTTAAGTAAAGGCATAGAATTTCCTGTGTATTATAAAATAATTTGGGGGAAAGCGGTTTTTCTAAAATCGTCTTCTCCTAAAATTTAGGGGGCAATTAAGTTTGAAATGAAAGCCGATATAGAAAAAAAAATACAAAGAACGCTGAATGAGCCTTTTGAAATAGAGGATATTGAGACAGTTCCTGATTTGAATGATTCACGTCTATACTTTGAAAATAAAGGACTTAGATTTGAAGCAACCGTTATTTATTTAGAAATACGTGATACGGCATTAATTCTTAGTAGAAATACGCCTGTGATGTTAGAAAAAATTCGGATGAGTTATTTTTATGTCATCATTGAAATTGTACCTAGTTTAGGTGGTATTGTCCGCCGAGCGCATGATGATGGTTTTTATATTTTTTTTCAAGGAACAACGCAGGACTCTTTAAATAGTGCGGTGAAAGCTGCCATGAAAATAAAATATATGCTCACTAATGAATATTCACAAGTTAAAAAAATGCTGGATATTTATGATGCTTTAAATTTTGCTATTGGTATTGATGATGGTAAAGTTTTATGTGTGAGGGCTGGTGATGAATCAATTCAACATGGGGATTTAATTTGGAGTGGTGACGCACTAACGATTGCAACAACCATTGCTAAAATTTTACCAATGCCTGAACATATAGGGGTGTCTGAGTTGGTTCATTATAATTTAAAAGATTCGATTAAATACCGCAAAGGTAAAAAAGAAACCCAAGAAATTTGGCATTCTGATAACTTTAATTACAACAAAGAGCCACAAACTTATTTTCATACGTCATTTTTTTGGACGGTTTCCTAAAAATATGC
This sequence comes from uncultured Methylococcaceae bacterium, assembly GCA_964425835.1. Classification (GTDB taxonomy): domain Bacteria; phylum Pseudomonadota; class Gammaproteobacteria; order Methylococcales; family Methylomonadaceae; genus WTBX01. The sequence goes on along the minus strand of CAYROI010000029.1, from coordinate 21,548 downwards.
GTATTGAAAATTTCAACCCTATTTCAACGCAATTAAAGACGGGGATTAATTTAATTGAGGCGAGTGCAGGAACAGGGAAAACTTACGCTATTGCTATGTTGGTATTGCGTTTTGTGGTTGAAAAAGACCTAAAGATTGAACAGTTGTTAGTGGTTACGTTTACGAAAGCTGCGACAGAAGAGCTTAAAGATAGGATTAGAGATAGGCTTGCAGACGCTAGACAATTAACTTATGGGCGAAATCATAATGTTGATAGTAATGTTTTAAAATGGTTCAAAGCATTGTCTTTGGAAGCA
>CAYROI010000029.1:0-21152 GCA_964425835.1 uncultured Methylococcaceae bacterium | reverse complement strand
CATTACCCTACGCCTGAAGCTTTATTAGAAAGTATTAACGGCGTATCTTTACTTGCTGAGATTGTACCAGAAGTTAAAAACTTAGATGATTTATTAGTTCAGGTTGAACAATTAATTACCCAAGCACAATTACAGTTTGACTCTGTTTATCAAACCCTAAAAAATTCCTTTGATGATAAGTTTAAAAAAAGTTATTTAGAGGTATTTGAGGAACAAGCTGAAAAATTAAATCACTGGCTAAAAGGACATAGTTTATCGTTACCAGAAACTGACATCTTAAATTTATTGACGGAACAAGGGATTAAGAAGGCTTTGAATGGGATAAAATTTAGGAAAACAAAAGCACAAAGCAGTGAAGAACGTAAAGCGGCGTATATAAAAACGTTAGCGATTAATAACAATTGTTTTAATCATTTATCCACTGAAATTAAAAAATTAACCCTGCATTTTCGTTTAGGATTAGTAGCAGATTTAAAAATTAGTGTTGATGCGTATTTACAACAGCTTAACGTGTTAACGTTTGATGACTTGATTTCGCGCTTATCTACGGCTTTGGTTGATGATAAACAACAATTATTAACCAAAGCATTTCAACAACGTTTTAAAGTGGCGTTAATTGATGAGTTTCAAGATACGGATAACCAACAATGGGCTATTTTTAGTTCATTATTTTCTGCAACTAGCCATTACCTCTATTTAATTGGCGATCCCAAACAGGCGATTTATAAGTTTCGGGGTGCGGATATATTTTCTTATTTTGCGGCAAAAGATAAAGCACATCACCCTTTTACCTTGGGTCATAATTGGCGTTCGCATCCGCATTTGGTCACTGCGGTCAATATTTTATTTTCACGTGATGACGCATTTTTATTTGAAAAACTCCCCTTTAACCCTGTTGAAGCGGCATTAACGGCAGCTGCGGGAGAAATTATTTATAAAGAAGAACCCATTGCGCCGATGATGTTATGGCAATTAGCTGAAAGTGAGCGTCAAACAGGTGATTGGACGAGTGGGAAAGCGGCAGATGTTATTCAGGTTGCGATTGTTAATGAAGTGGTTGATTTATTAACCGATAATCATTATTCATTAAAGCAGGGTGACAATAAGCCGTTAAAATTAATGCCTAAAGGGATTTCTATTTTGGTGAGGAGTAATCGGCAGGCACGTGAATACCAGTTAGCGTTACAACAGCAAGGTGTCCCTGCGGTTATTAATAGTACTGAATCGGTTTTTACATCGTCTCAGGCTTTTGAATTATACCAATTATTAGATGCCGTACTGATGGTTGCCGATATAGACCGTTTAAAACAAGCGTTAATGTTGGATTGGTTCGGTTTGTCAGGACAAGATTTTTATTGCTTAATGAATAATGAAGCCCAATTAGATGCTTGGGTTTCTCGTTTTAGTGAATATCATTTACTTTGGCAACAACAGGGATTGATGGCGATGTTATCGCGCTTATTCGCCCATGAAAAGGTCTATCAACATTTATCAGCATTGCCATTGGCAGAACGTATTCTAACCAATTTGAACCATTTGATTGAGTTGTTACAACAAGCAGTTACTGAGCAACATTTGGGAATGCACCAAACTTTAGATTATCTCGCGAAAGCCATTCAAGAAGGGGGAGGTTCAGATGAGCAACAATTACGACTTGAAAGTGATGATGAGGCAGTCAATATTGTTACGATGCACCGCTCCAAAGGATTGGAATACCAAATCGTTTTTTGTCCATTTCTCTGGCAGAGTAATGACTCTTTAAAGCAAGAAAAAGAACGAATACAATGTTATGTTGATGGGAAAATGTTGACTGATTTAGGCTCAGATGATTTTGAAAATCATCGCTTGAAAGCCATAGAAGAACAGCTTGCCGAGGATTTGCGAATATTATATGTTGCGCTAACACGGGCAAAATATCGCTGTTATATTGTTTGGGCAAATGTACGCACTCAATTAACCCCTAATAATTCTGCCTTAGCGTATTTGATGACATTTTATGACGATGATTTTAAGTGTCAGCAACAAAAGCTACAAAATTTTGTCATTCAAAATAGTGCGGTTTTTGCCTACGAACTTCTTGATCCTCAAATAGAATTGAGTGGATATTATCAAGCTAAACAATCAGCGGTTAATTTTTCAGCAAACTTAAGAAAACCTTTTTCTGAGGATTATTGGCAGCTAAGTAGTTACACGGCATTAGCCGCTTTAACACCAAGAGAATTGGGTGAAAATAAAGCGCAAGAACAAGACATTACTGAAGATGAATTTGTTGTTCTTTCTTTACCAAAAGGTTCTCATACAGGCAATGTGATTCATAGTTTATTAGAATTTAATAGTTTTAAAAAATTAGCCGATCCTGAAATAGATATTACTGAACAACGTAATCGAACTTGTTTGCGTTATGGGCTAACATTAGATAATCCTGAAGTCATTAATCAGCTATTGCAAACAGTGGTGAGTACCCCGCTTTCTTTAGCGGATGAAAGTTTTTGTTTAAAAAATCTTAATAGTTGGCAATGTATTAAAGAAATGCCATTTTATTTAGCCACTAATTTGTTTAATGTTAGCCAAATTAATCAACTACTAAGAAATTGCAAGACTTATCGCCCCTTAAATGAAAAGCAATTAGAAGGTTATTTGACAGGTTTTATTGATTTAATTTGTGAATATAATGGACGTTATTATGTAATGGATTATAAGAGTAATTATTTATTAGATTATGGGACAGAGAGTCTGATTACTGCAATGTGTGAACATAATTATGGTTTGCAATATTGGCTTTATAGTGTGGTATTACACCTTTATTTACAAAATCGGTTACCAGGTTATAATTATCAACAACATTTTGGCGGGGTTCTTTATTTATTTGTGCGTGGCATGGTTGCAGAACAGCCTTTGAGTGGTGTTTACCATACGTTACCTGATTTGGAAACACTAAATGCTTTATCGGCTATTTTTACGTAATTTTTTACCCTAGGGAATATAAAAAATGACTTATAGTGATTTTGATTTACAAAAAATAGCCCTTGATTTTCAATTAGAAATTATTGAAGATAAGAACCTTTTTGGAGAGGTTAAGGTATTAAATATTAGTGATTTTTTAATAAAAACACTCGAACGAAATGTGTCGCTCGCACAAGCTTTAAATACAGAAAAAGCGCGTTCAGAACTTGTTATTATGAATATGTTTTTAGAATTAAAACAACAAATGAATGTCGGTATTTTTTCAGGGATTGAGTTTAGCGTTGATAAAGGGCGTGGTTTAAATGGGTTTTGTGATTTTTTAATTAGCCAGTCCTCGGAGCAATTATTTTTAAAATCACCTGTTATTGCAGTTGTTGAAGCTAAAAATGAAAATATAATCGGGGGGTTAGGTCAATGTATTGCAGAAATGATTGCGGCAAGAATTTTTAATGAACAACAAAATACCTCATTAACTTGTATTTATGGAATCGTCACCACAGGACATGTTTGGAAATTCATGATTTTGAAACAGACGGAAATATTTATTGATAAAGTTGATTACTTTATTAATTCACCTAATAAAATTATGGGAATTTTAGCGACAATGGTTAAGTCAGAAATATAAGGAGATACAAGATATTGCATCCCCTCATTGAGTATAAATTTTAAACGGTAACTTTACAGTAAGAAGGAATCCAACTACGCTCAATCATATAACTAGGTAACTCATTAAAATCAAAAGCAATGCCATCTTTTATCATTTGCTTAACATCAAATAATTCTGCTATTTCTGGAATATCATTAAAAAACCAGGTATAAAAAGGTTTTACTAACATTTTTGAAACCTTAATTCCAATAGAGCCAATAAAATTACGCCGTTGCCCGACATGGGCGACTTCATCAATCGTAATTTCATCTAATAAAGCTTTTAATCTATCACGCACTTCAGGCTCATCTGCTAAGACCTCATCAAATAATTTATGTAAATGTAAGTAAAATGTAACCCCCATTAATTCAGTGACAAAAGCAGGTGCATTCAATAAAAAAGGGGGTAATTTAGGAAAAAATTCGTAGACTTTTTCTTTCCAAGGCGATAATGGAACCCATTCAACCTTGTCTAAACCACAAGTTTTTAGCATTTCATCAAATAAACGCACATGACAAAATTCCTCGGCTAAATGGATTCTTGAAATTCGGGCTTCTAAGGTAGGGGCATCTGCCATTGTAGGGGATACTTCCCAAGCACCTTTTATTCCAACCCATTCGTGGCGTGCAAATTTATAAATTGCCGTCAGCATTAACGTCATTTTATCGAGTGATTTTGGGTCGTCCTGCATTTCTACATAATTACGATAAAAACTTTCAGGGTTTTCTAAAGGCGTTTGTAATTTAACAGGGTTATCTTGGAAATCTTTTAAACGCTGACGTTTTTTAGCTAAATCTTTCTCTATTTCAAATAACTCTCCCCCATGTTGTTGTGTAAAAATCCAATAATCATCAAAGTTTTCTTTACGTTGTTGCGCTGTGGACATTGTAAAAATTGAACGGTAGTTCCTAGGCATTATATAAACCTTGTAAAAAAGAAGGAAAAAGGGAGTATAACAAAAATGTAAATAGAATTTGTAAATGAAACTACTTAAGTGTGTGTAAGCGAGCAAAAAATTATAGGCTTCTAGCAATACGAAAACCTAAGTTTAATCCTCTATCTGAGGCATCCCAACCATCACGACTTGCAGAGCGTGATTTTTCTTGCAAATCAAGCCAAGATCCGCCTCGAACAACAATAGAGCTATTTGCATGGTTTTCAGCTGAACACTGTTGATCTTTATCGTTATAATTATAATCATATTCAGAACAAGTCCATTCCCAAACATTACCGTGCATATCATATACGCCATTGTAGGCATTAAAACTACCGACAGGGGCTGTATAAGGGTAATTATCTTCACAGCTCTCTTTATAACAATTACTTCGATTGGCTTCAATCTCATTACCCCAAGGGTAGCGTGTAGTTGTATTTGCCCGCGCGGTATATTCCCACTCAGCTTCTGTCGGTAGACGATATTTTTGTCCTGTCTGTTCTGATAACCAGTGGGTATAAGCGATGGCATCATTCCAGCTTACACAAGTCACAGGGTCTGTCTCTGTTTGTGCAAAACCTGGGTTTCGCCAACTGTATTGTTTATCTTTTTTCCAGCTACGACCATCCCAACCATTACAACCATCGGTTTTTTCTGCTTGTGTTAAATAATGTGTTGCACTAACAAAGGTGGCAAATTTAGCTTTAGTCAGTTCATTCCGACCTATTTCAAAATCATTCGTGCAAACTAAATGTTGTTTTTCATCCATATCACGGTCTTTTTCAGTTTCAGGGCTGCCAAGTTGAAAACAACCTCCTTTAATAGTAACCATTTCACCTGCCAATTCTTTTTGTAAAAAAGCAAGTTGTTGTGGTGTTTGTTGTTTTTTATTCTCTAATAAAATTTTTTTTGCAGCGGCACGCCATGATTTTTTTTTATAGACTTTTTTGATTTTTTTCTTATTGGTTTTTATTTTTTTAAGACGCTGTTGTTCTTGTTTTAATGCTTTTTGCTCTAGTTCTTGCAAGGTTTTTGCAGACACAGGGGCAGATAAGGTTGTTAATGCTAGTAATACTAACGCTAAAGAACTAATTACATTTTGTTGATTTATCATAAAATACCTTTGCTTCTTGATTGCCTGCCTCTGCAGATTTCTTATACCATTGACATGATAATTTGTAATCAATCGTAACTCCCATTCCCCAGTAATAAGCCAAACCTAATAGGCGCATAGCGTATGCATCTGTTAATGCTAATTCTGTTAGCTGGTTTATAATAATTTTTTGCTGGGTTTGATTACCATTAAGTAATTTATCTTCTGCATCTTTTAATTGTTGCTGTTTTGCTAAATTTTGTTCTTTTTCTAGTGCCAGTTTTTGTAACTGCTTTTTTTTCGCAATCATTTCTTGTTCAGCAATGATTGCTAATTCTTTTTTACGCTGAATCTCTTGGTATACTTTAACGCCTGCAACACTAACGGATAGCAAACAAATACTTATGATGAGTATTTTTATTCTCAGACCTTTAAATTTAGATTTTACCTTTGGTTTTGCGTTAGTTTCGTCGTTTGAATTATTTGAATTACTCGTAGTTCGAACGTTTATCACGGTATCATCTAACAGCTCATCGGTATTAGATGCCATTAAAGGTGACGATTCGAGTTTAACGGTGCTTTGTTGTTGATTACTAAGCCGTGATTGAAATTCTTGCGTTGTTTGCGGTCTTTTTTGAGGACGAAATTCAAGGGCCGCATCAATTGCCTCTAAAAAAGGTTCAGAATACCGACCTGCGAGTAATTGTTTAACTTTTTCATAGGGGTCGGGTTTATCTTCAACGAGTGCTGCTGCCCGTAGATTGGCATCTATGGGACGTTTCCCTGTAATACAGCGATATAAAGTTGCTCCTACGGCATAAATATCAGACCATGAACCTTGATTTTTCCCATCACTGGTATTTTGTTCAAAAGGTGCGAATCCTGGGGTTAGCACTTCACTCATTAAACAACTTTTACCACTTAAATCATAGCGTGCAGCACCAAAATCTATTAATAAGGGTGTGTTGTTATATCTTAGAAAAATATTACTGGGTTTTATGTCTCGATGCAATAAATTACCTTCATGTACAGCTTGTAATCCATCTAAGACAGGGTTAAAAATTGCTAAGGCTTCTTCTTCTGTCAAACAACGACCAAGACTTTTTAGATGTTCCTCTAAACTTTTGCCATTTTCATATTCCATGACCAAATAGGCGGTATCATTGGCGACAAAATAGCGCAAAATTCTAACAATATTAGGGTGTTTGAATTTTGCAAGATGTTTACCTTCGTCACCAAAACGCGTTAATCCCCATTCATAAGTTTCCTTATCATGGCTAGATCTTGCAACAACCGTGGTTTGACCTTGCCGAAAGGCACAGTTGTTGGGTAAATATTCTTTAATAGCAACATATTGACTTAAATTAACATCTAAGGCTTTATAGGTAATTCCAAATGCCCCTGCACCTAAGACACTTTCAATACGATATTCATATAATTTATGTCCTGTTGGGAGTGAGTTTTTATAATCTTCTTCCATTTTTACATTACCGTTATTTAACTCAATTTTACTTACATTGCTAGTTCAGATTTAATTATTTTTTTTAATGCGATTAGCATTTTGAAAAGACTAAAAATATCTTGATTAGATGCCATGTATTCACGGCTAATGCTATAGTTATTATCTTTCAATACGACAAAATTCCATACTAAGCCGATAACAAATAAACCATAAATAGGATGTTGATTATTATTTATTTCTCGTGCAACCAACATAGCTGCCAATACTTGAGCATCAGGTGTCCCTTGGTTTTCAAGACTCCGCTTATATTCATGTAGACAAAAATAAGGGGTGTGAGGGCTACGAATGCCTGTGGCAATAATACCATCAACAATACCTGAAAGTTGATAATCACCAACCATTGCAGATAAGGGACGTTCTAAAAAGTAACTAATTGTTCGATCATCAATCTTTGCATTCATGATTAAAGGACTAATAAATTTGTTCTCTAATTCACATTCATTCCAAGCATGTCCACCCCAAATTAGAGGTTCTTGTAAATTGACGAGCGTTTGTTTTTCAAAATCTGTTATTGCTACTGTATTTGCCAAGAATTGCCAACTTTTTAATTCAGTAGACTCATGTTCCAATAACTGAATTAAATTAAAACTTTGTTCTAATTTATCTAAATCCCATTCTTTAAATGTTGCTGTTTTCATTTTTTTCACTGAACTGTACGGTCTAATTTTCGATAACTGATTGCTTCACTTAAATGTGAAATCTCTATCGTAGCAGATTGACTCAAATCAGCAATCGTTCGTGCAAGTTTTAAAATACGATGATAAGCACGATGTGACAAACCAAAACGGTTCATGGCTTGTTCTAATAACTGGTGTCCTTCTTCGGTTAAATCACAATATTTACGTATTTCATTGACGGTTAAATGGGTATTAGGTTTACCACATCGTTTTAAAGCAAGATCTCTTGCAACGGCGACGCGCATTCTAATTTGATGGCTACTTTCTTCGCCTTCAGGTGAACCTTTGCGTAATACTTCATGGGGAACACGCGGCACTTCCAAGTGCATATCAATACGATCTAGCAAAGGGCCAGAAATTTTATTTCGGTAACGTTTGACTTGTTCAGAGGTGCAATGACAACGACCTGAGACATCACCTAAATAACCACAGGGACAAGGATTCATAGCAGCGATTAATTGAAATTTAGCGGGAAAATCTGCCTGACGATTAGCACGAGAAATCGTAATATGTCCAGATTCTAAGGGTTCACGTAAAACTTCTAAAACACGGCGGTCAAACTCAGGGAGTTCATCTAAGAATAAAGTTCCATTATGTGCAAGTGATATTTCACCAGGTTTTGGATTGCTACCACCGCCGACTAAAGCGGGGGCAGAGGCGGTATGATGCGGCGATCTAAAAGGGGGTTTACGCCAGTTTTTTACCTCAAACCCTGACTCACTAATTGAGGCGATAGCGGCGGTTTCTTGCGCTTGTTTTTCTGATAATAAGGGTGAAATTCCAGGTAATCGTGCAGCTAACATTGACTTTCCTGTTCCAGGAGGTCCTAGCATTAATAAGTTATGTGCGCCCGTTGCGGCAATTTCAAAGGCACGTTTTACATGATATTGTCCGTGAACATCGGCAAAATCTAAGGGAATTTCATCAATATCAAAAACTAAGGGAGGAATGGCACTATTTAATTGTTTTTGTCCATTCAAATGCGCGCAAACATCTAATAAATGTTGGGCAGGAAATAACTGAACATCCTTAATTAATGCCGCCTCGGGTGCATTATCATGGGGTAAAATTAATTGTCTTCCTGCCTGTTTTGCATGGAGTGCTACAGGTAACGCGCCATTAATCGCACGTAACTCACCGCCTAAAGAAAGTTCACCGACACATTCATAATCTTTCAAAGGCTTGATAGGGATTTGTCCCGATGCGGCTAAAATTCCTAAAGCAATGGCTAAATCAAAACGCCCGCCTTCTTTGGGTAAATCGGCAGGGGCAAGATTAATGGTAATCCGTTGCGGTGGAAATTTGAAATTAGAATTTAAAATTGCCCCACGCACACGGTCTTTGCTTTCTTTTACCGCCGTTTCAGGTAATCCTACCATTGATAACGAGGGTAGACCATTAGATACATGGACTTCAACCGTCACTAGGGGGGCATCTATTCCTGAACGACCTCGACTGTAAACGATAGCAAGTGACATGTTTTAGCCTTTTATAATTTTGAATAGAATCTGTCCGTCGTTATTAAAAAGCCGTCTGGAAGACGGCTCTCCAAGAGGTGATTAGTCCTCTGTTTCTTGTTGTAGATGCTGTTCAATTTCGGCGACTTGTTTTTCTAAAGTCTCTAACTTAGCACGTGTTTTTGTTAGGACGCCTTTTTGTACTTCAAATTCTTCGCGGGTAACGATATCCAATTTTTCTAAAGCGGATTGTAAAATAGCATGGAAATTTTTTTCCATATCCTCTTTTAGATGATTAAAACCAGAAGGGACAGCATCCGCTAAACGGTTAGCAATATCATCTATAGTATTAGGGTTAAACATGGGGGTAGTCTCTTAAAAAAATGAAAAATAAAGATGGGGTTGTATTTCAATTAATTTTTCACCTGTATTGGATAGATGCAGATGTATAATATGTTTATCATTTGTATAGATTATTTTTTAATATAACCTTGGCGTTGTAAAATTTAGCGATGACTATAGCGGTATTAATTGCATAAAATGACTAATTTTTATACGCTGGATATTTTAACACGGCTTAGGTAATTCATAAGATAGAATAACAAAAGATGGTATGATTAAGATAAAATTACCAAGGCATATTTCAACTAATATTTATTTAAGGTAAACCTACATGACTGAAACAGTAGATGATTTAACAGTAACCTATGAAGATGGTGGTATAGAAACCATTAAAGAATTAGATAAAAAAGTGTTAACCAAAGGCGCGTGGGCAACGATCATTTATCGTTATCAGGATTGGAATCGTACTAAAGAAGAATATAGTCCCGATAAATACACGATTCGTCGTTATCAAAAAAGAGAGGGTGTCTACCAACCAAAATCTAAATTTAATATTTCTAGCGCGAAACAAGCAAAAGAAATTATTGCCGCATTACAAGAATGGGTAGCCGATGAGTAGGTAGTTTTTTATGTTATTTAACGCGGCAATCGTTGCGTTTTTATATTAATGACAATATTTATTAGGTTATTGGATTCATTAGGGTTTCGTAGCTATCATAGTATTACTAGCACCTTAGACTTAATTCTTTTTGCAACCACCGCTATTCGGCGTGGTTTTACCTTTATTTACCGGCATGAACACAATGGGGTGATTAAAAATAGTGTCGTTACTCAAATTATAGCAAGAGGTGTCAATTCATTAGTACCGACTTTATTAATAATGAGTATCGCCGTTGCCTTTAGTGTTACCGCACAATTAATTGTTACTTTTCAAACGTTTGGTTCAGAAAAGGAAATGGTTAATCTTTTAATTCGTTTTGTCGCCTTAGAATTAGGTCCATTGTTAACCGCTATCATTCTCATTTGTCGTTCAGGCTCTGCTATCGCGGTAGAGTTAGGAAACATGAGTATTAATAAAGAAGTCAAAGGTCTGGAACTATTGGGGATTGATGTGATGGTCTACCTAGTTTTTCCACGGATTTTAGGGATGAGTGTTTCCCAACTGGCACTCGCCGTTTATTTTTCAATTTTGTCGCTTATCCTTGGAATTTTCTTTTCTGTTTTTTTAGAATCCGCATCTAACTTCAAATATTTTTTTATCTTAATTGAATCTATTGGACCTTTAGAACTGGTCGCATTTTTATTTAAAAATATGATTTTTGGTTTAATTATTGGGGCGAATGCTTGTTTTCATGGTTTACGCGTTCAAGTTTCGGTGACCGAGGTTTCACACGAAACGCAAAAAGCGATTGTGAATAGTCTGATTATGGTTTTTTTAGTGAATGTACTGTTTATTGTATGAATGATAAAGCTAAACTAATTGTAGCCAATCAAGCCATTGCTAATACTAAGGATTTAACGGCTCTTCCCGCTTTAAGTTACACTTTAAAATCAGCATCAATGGTATGTTTTTTAGGGCAGCGTTTTCATAAAGCTAATATTTATATGCAAATGTTGGCAGGACTTATTCCATTAAAATCAGGAAAAATTGACTATTTTAATTGTGAAAAACGTACTCAGATTGCTAAACATTTTCCAGCGATTGCTTATTTAAGTTACAACAGTCGTTTGTTATCTATCTTAGATGGCGTTGAAAATGTTAAATTACCCGCGTTGTATCATCAACTTGGAACACGAAAATACATAGAACAAAAAGTTTATGCCTTATTGGGTGAACTGGATTATGGTGCAAATCATACCTTACTTCCTGATTTTATGACGGTGTTACAAAAGCATCATTTATTGATTGCAAGGGCAATTATTTTAGAACCCAAATTATTATTTATTGAAAACCCATTTGCAGGGTTGGAACTAGAGGAAGAAAAAATAATTGAAGCTTATTTACATTCGTTAGTTAAAGATAAAAATATGACTGTCATTAGTACCCATCCTAGCTTAGAATTTGTAAAACACTATGCCGATTATATTATTCATTGTACTGCTGTTAGTTTTAATTTTTTTGATAACTGGGATGATTTTTTTGTTTTTCAACAAGAAAATGAATTAAGGTTTTAGTCCTAAACAATTATGAAATCATCAAAAGTTCATTATACACACAGCTTGAATTATACCGCTAGAGATCGGCTGGTTGGTGGTTTTGTGATGATTGCTATTGTTGCTATTATAGGTTTGTTCATGGCAAAAGTTAAATCCTCTAAACTTTTTGATGAAACCGTAAACTATCAAACCTTTATGAAAAATGCGCAAGGAATTTCTACGGAAACCATTATTAATATTTCAGGGATTGATGTCGGAAAAGTAACCTCTCTTAATATTGCAGATAATAATAAAATTCATATTACTTTTTTTGTTTACAAAGATTTTCAAAAATTGTTGCGGGCAGATTCCACAGGGGAATTGAATAAATTATCTTTAGTGGGGAATGCGGTAATTATTATCAAAGCAGGTTCGCCTGAACTACCTATGTTACCTAATAATGCGGTAATTTTAGTAGAAGAACCTGTAACAACAGATGATTTAATTGCAGGTATTACGCCCGTTATAAAAAATTTAGAATCACTGATTGGTGATTTGTCAAAAATAATTAATGCAATAGAGCCTAAAGCGGTTAAAAATAGTCTCAATAATGTTGAAGCGTTATTGGTAAATGTACGTAAACTTAGCGATCATGTTAGTGAAGGTAAAGGCGCATTAGGTAGTATTCTTTATGATAAAAGACAACAACAAAGTGTTAATAATTCTTTATTAATGCTAGAAAAAAGTATTCGAGGAATTTCTCAGCGGGTTAAAGAAACACAACCTTTAATAACGAATGTTAATAAATTGAGTTTAGCGTCTGAAAAAATGATTATTGATGTTCGTCAATCGGTTAAACGGCTTGATGAAGATATAAAGCAATTACCTTCCTTAATAGAAAGTACCCAAGCTATTTTAGATGAATCAGAACAAACTTTAAAAGGGATACAAAAAGTTTGGCCATTATCGGCAACCCTTAAATCTGAGAATAAGGCGTTATTGATAGAAGAAGGCTTGGATGATTAAGCTTATATTATTGGTATTGACGCTAAGTTTTATGGGTTGTACATCAAGTGCTGATTTACGTCCTGATGTTTATATTTCTGCGGATAATTTATTAGCACTTGGCGTTAGTGCTTATAAAAAAGACCAGTATCAACGCGCAAAAAAATATTTCACCCAAGTGATAAAGCTTTATCAGAGTATTGCCGATGAGCGTGGAATTTATAAAGCACGGTTAAATTTGACTAATACCGTACTAGCATATCGTGATTTTGTAACGGCAAAAATGCAAATAAAATTATTAAAAAAACAAAATAAACAAGGTTTTTTAGATGCTCAATTACAAAGACGGTTAATTTTAGCTGAAGTTAAGTTTTATTTTTTACAACAAGATTATGCAACAGCTTTAAAAATTATCAACCCCTTATTATTACAATCTACGCCTGATTTGATGCTTTTAGCAACTTTAGCACGTTTGGAGGTGTTAGGTTCAGCGGCAACAAAAATGTACTGGATGAACAAATTTGAACAAGCATTAGCTAAAGAAAGCATCAAACCAACAAAGCTGCAATTAATTTTAAAACGCCTTTTAGCTTATATTGCTTATAAAAAAAATAACTATAATCAAGCGAAAATCTTATTAAACCAACTTTTAACTAATTATCAACAACAAGCAAATCGCAGAGGAATAGCGGATTGTTTGGAAAGCATGGCAGAGCTTGAATTGGCAAGCGGAAATCAACCACAAGCGGTAATACAATGGAAAAAAGCCTTAGCAATCCGTCTTTGGCTAAAAGATAAGTATAAAGGAGAGAAAATTCAAAAACGATTGTCGCAGGAATTTAGTGAATGAGATAAAAATGAATTTTAAGGCTCTTTTTGCAAGAACTTGAGCTTGTTTTTAATTCGTTTTTTTGCCTCAGTTGATAAAGTAATGGACTGCGGGTGTTTATCAATCGTTTTTGCAAAGGTCTGAATAAACGCTAACTGTTTTGCATAATGTCGACAGGTTCGACACATCCATAAATGTACAGTTATCTCTATACGCTCCCATTTAAAAAGCTTTGTATCTTGTTGTTTTGATGTTAACTCAATAATTTGATTACATTTTAACATAAGTCTTTTCCTTGATTGAACCAGTGTACTTCTAAACATTGTCTCAATTTCATTCGGGTTCTTGATAGGGCAACCCATAATTGGTTATCAGTTTTAAAGCCCAGTAATTGACGACATTTTTCCGTAGATACGCCATCTACGACCCGTAAAATAAATAATTGAGCCATTGTATCTGATAAGCGTGATTGGCAATGATAAAATGTTTGCCAAAATTCTTTTGACTCCAGTTCTGTCTCAGGGATTACCCAATCAACCAAATCAATCCGCCAGTTTCCCTGCGCATTAAATTGATGACTCATCAAATCCTCAGCTAAATCTGTTTCGGTTAATAAGGGCTGTTCTCGCTGAGATTTTCGATAATAATCCATAATTTTATGCTTTAAAATCCCAACCAGCCATGAGCTTACCGATGAATTATGGTTAAATTTTTCAACCGCTTGAATGGCAGCTAACAAGGTTTCTTGTAATAAATCTTCTGCCACCATTTCACAACGAACCCGTATGAAAGCATAGCGATAAAGCATATCACCATAATCATTTAACCAATTTTCAGGATTTACAGTCACGGTCTCTTTCATAAATTCAAGTTAAGATTAATTTTCAAAGTCGTTAGTATATCTGATAACTGACTTGATTAATTACCGTGATATTTCTATAAGTCATAAAGTGTTGTAAGTTTTTGTTTTTCACCCGACTAACTTAGACATAATAAATATAACACAGGTGAAAATAATGAAAATTATTAAACAATCGCTTTTAGCATTAACAACGGCTTTACTTTTTACAACGAATGCTTTAGCCATTGAACCTGATTGGAAACCTTATGCTAATTTATTAGCGAATAGTGTTAAACAGGGTATAAAACAAGGGATTTCTTTAGCGATGGTTGATTATGCCGCTTTAAAGAAAAATGGAACATTAGAGGTGGTTTACCAACAATTATCAACCTATCCTGTGGAGACATTGCAAGGAAAACAGGAAAAACTCGCCTTCTATATTAATACCTATAATATATTGGCATTAAAAATGGTGGTGGATAATTGGTCATTAAAAAGCATTAAAGATGTCGGTAGTTTAATCAGTCCTGTTTGGGGTAAAGATATAGGGCTTATTGATGGAAAAACAGTTTCTTTGGATGAGATAGAAAATAAAGTAATTCGCCCAATGGGAGAACCACGGATTCATTTTGCGATTGTCTGTGCATCGGTTAGTTGTCCTGATTTATACAATAAACCTTATACAGCGGCACAATTAGACCATCAGTTAAACCAGCGAGTAAAGGTTTTTTTAAATAATTCTAAAAAGGGATTGTTTGTTGATGGAAAGCAAATCCATGTTTCAAAAATTTTTGACTGGTTTGAAAAAGATTTTAAAGTCGTGGGTGGCGTAGCGGCGTTTATTCGTAAATATAGCGTAGATTTACCTGCTTTAGACGTTAATGCCGATATAGATTATAACTGGAATGTTAATGATAATACGCCTTAGTCCTTACTTGGAGAATAAAGATGAAAAAATCAAGAATCACTTTATTGTTGATTATCGCTGTTTTAATGGCTTTGTTTTTTGCCTTTGATTTGCAGCAGTATTTAACCTTAGAGACATTAAAATCCAAGCAGAACGCTTTTCTCGCTTATTATCAAGCTAATCGAATGATAACGATTGTGATTTATATATTAGTTTATATTACAGCCACCGCATTATCCTTACCAGGCGCAACGATATTAACACTTGCTGGTGGTGGCGTCTTTGGTTTATGGGTAGGCACATTAATTGTCTCCTTCGCCTCAACAATTGGCGCAAGTTTCGCATTCCTAGCAGCGCGGTTTTTATTCCGTGATGGGGTTAAAGATAAATTTGGTGAGCGTCTAAAAACAATTAATAATGGCATCGCCAAAGAAGGAGCATTTTATTTATTTACCTTACGCTTAGTGCCTATTGTGCCATTTTTTATGATTAATTTATTAATGGGATTAACTACCCTAAAAACGCGCACTTTTTATTGGGTAAGTCAGTTAGGTATGTTAGCAGGCACCGTGGTTTATGTGAACGCAGGGACACAGTTAGCAAAGCTAGATTCTTTAGCGGGTATTTTATCACCTGAATTATTAGGGGCTTTTGTATTATTAGGTGTGTTCCCGTTAATGGCAAAAAAAGCCATTTATTTTATTAGAAAAAGGAAAGTAGATGTCTAAATCCATAAAAAAGTGGAAGCAACCTAAGAAATTTGATACTAATCTTGTCGTTATTGGTGCAGGTTCAGGTGGTTTAGTAACGGCTTATATTGCAGCTGCTGTTAAGGCAAAAGTGACCTTAATTGAAAAGCATAAAATGGGCGGTGATTGTTTAAACACAGGCTGTGTGCCATCAAAAGCACTCATTCGTTCCGCTAAGTTCTTATCGCATGTCACGCGTTCGGCTGAATTTGGAATTAAAAAAGCTGAAGTTGAATTTGATTTTTCCGAGGTGATGGCACGGGTACAAAATGTTGTTAAAAAAGTTGAACCTCATGATTCTATAGAACGTTATCGCGCGTTAGGCGTGGATGTGATAATAGGAACGGCTAAAATTGTTTCGCCTTGGGAAGTGGAAGTGACCACAAAAACAGGGCTGCAAACGATTAGTACCCGTTCGATTGTCATTGCCGCAGGTGCGCGTCCTTTTATCCCTTCTATTCCTGGCTTAGATGAAGTGGGTTATCTAACTTCTGATAATATCTGGGCTATGCGCAACAAACCTAAACGTTTAGTGGTCTTAGGTGGCGGCCCTATTGGCTGTGAATTAGCTCAATCCTTTGCTCGCTTGGGTTGTGAGGTCACTCAGGTTGAAATGTTACCTCGGATTATGATTCGTGAAGACAAAGAAGTATCAGAAATGGTGATGGCAAAATTTTGTAAAGAAGGTATTAAGGTTTTAGTCAAGCATACTGCCAAAAAATTTATGCATAAAAATGGTGAAAAAATCTTAATAGCTGAACATGAGGGTAAAGAAGTTAAAATTGTTTTTGATGAAGTTTTATTAGCCATTGGACGCGTAGCAAATATTTCAGGTTATGGTGTTGAGGAAATGGGAATAGAATTGTCGCCACGTAAAACCATTGCGATTAATGCCTTTCAAGAAACCAATTATCCCAATATCTATGCCTGTGGCGATGTCGCAGGTCCTTATCAATTTACTCATATTGCCGCACACCAAGCATGGTATGCCACCGTTAATGCTTTATTTAGCTGCTTCAAAAAGTTTAAAACTGATTATTCGGTCATTCCGTGGGCAACCTTTACTGATCCTGAAGTAGCTAGAGTTGGATTGAATGAACAAGAAGCCAAAAAACAGGATATCGCTTATGAAATCAGTATTTATGGTATTGATGACTTAGATCGAGCGATTGCTGATAATGAAGCACAGGGGTTTGTGAAAGTCTTAACCGTGCCTAATAAAGATAAAATTTTGGGCGTAACCATTGTTGGTGAACATGCAGGCGATTTGATTGCTGAGTTTGTGTTAGCGATGAAACATGGTTTAGGACTTAATAAAGTCTTAAGCACGATTCATATTTACCCAACGATGGCGGAAGCCAATAAATATGTGGCGGGCGTTTGGAAACGTCAGCACTCGCCCAAAAAGTTATTAGGATGGATAAAGCGTTATCACACTTGGCGGCGAGGATAAATAACATACTCACCGTTGTAGCTTGGCTTCTGTAAAATTTTTATTCTTCAATAAGTGAACGGGCAAAAGCGTCAGTTGCAGGTTGAATTAAATATTGAAGCAAAGTCCGCTCGCCCGTCTTAATTAATACTTCTGCGGGCATTCCTGAAATAAGCGTAAGATCGCCCACCAGCTTATTTTCACTCTCTTTCGTTAATTCTACCGTTGCCTCATAGTATTGATTCCCTGTTTTTGGATCAACAACACGATCAGCCGATAATTCCGTTACCATCCCCTCCATGGTTGGCGTGGTTTTACTATGAAAAGCACTAAAACGAACTTCTGCGAGTGAGCCTATTTTAACTTGATCAATATCTACTAATGAAACTTTAGCATCAATCACTAATTCTTCATTCTCAGGAACAATATCTAAAATAGGTCGTCCCGCTAAAATAACGCCACCTTCTGTATTCATTTCTAGTCCTAAAACAACACCCTCAACAGGGGCTTTTATTTCAGTTCGTGCGACCCTATCTTTTTCAGCGTGTAATCTTTCAGTAATATCAAATAGCTCTGCCGTCACTTTTTCAAGTTGCTCGGCGACATCTTCTTGAAATTTTCGTTTCGTTTGAATGATTTGCAATTCTGCCTCCCCTTCCTGCATTTGAGTAGAGGCAATTTCCGCGCCTAAGCTTGCAATTTCACCCTGCAAACTCGTATAGTTTCGTTCCAAATCTCTCAAACGTTGTCGATCAGCAAAACCTTCTTTTAATAATTCTTTTAAATCTTTTATTTCTTCATTATAAGACACGGTTAATTGTTGCTTACTCACTCTTTGCGCACGAAGTCCCTTGGCTTTTTCTGTTAGCTGTTGAATACGTTTTTTTAATAAATTAATTTCACCGTTATAACTGCTTTTTCGCGTTTTAAAAATATGTTGTTGTCCCTGTATTGCCTCATCAACGCGAATATCGTTGAATTGTTTTAATGTCCCCCAATTAATTTTATTCCGCTGTTGACGTTCAGCAGTTAAACGTGCGTTTAATGCAGACCTTACAATAAACTGCCCTTGTAAAATTTCAACCTGTGCTTTAAATTGGGTATCATCAAGGGTAATTAAAATATCACCTGGTTTAACTTTATCCCCATCTTTAACCCATAATTTTTTAACAATTCCCCCCTCAAGGTGTTGTACCGTTTTACGATGCGATTTGACCGTAACAACCCCTGTCGCTAAGGATGAACTTGCGATAGGAGCGACTGCACTCCAAACACCGAAAATCCCCAAGGTAAAAAATAAAATAAGATAACCCATACGGCGTACAGGTTTATCATCAGAATTAACGGTGTTTTCTGAAAGGTTATTTTTTGATGCTTTTTTAATATTCATTAATTTACTGGGATAGTAAAAGTTTTTGGAGGGAGTTTTTTGGGCGCAGGTGTCGCTTGTTGCTGTTGTTCGGCTAATTTTTCAAGCACGGCATCACGTCCGCCATAGAGCGCTAACAAGCCCTCGCGTAAAACCAGTAATTTATCAAGTTGACCTAGAATATTATGACGGTGGGTTACAATAATAATCGTTGTCTTTTTCTTTTTTAACAGCGCAATCGCATTCGCTAACGCCATCTCCCCTTGGTCATCAAGATTAGAATTAGGCTCATCTAAGACCACAAGTTGCGGATGACCGTAAAGGGCTCTTGCTAACCCGATACGTTGTCGCTGTCCTCCCGAAAGATTATTGCCTACCGCACCAATTAAGGTATCGTAGCCTTCAGGCAGATGTAAAATCATTTCATGAACGCCTGCCATTTTTGCAGCATCAATAACTTTTTCAGAATCAACTTCACCAAAACGGGCAATATTTTCGCTAATTGTTCCTTCAAATAATTCAATATCTTGCGGTAGATAACCGATGTGAGAGCCTAGCTCAATCCTATCCCAATCAAAAATATCTGCGCCATCTAAGCGAATCTTTCCATTAGCCGTTGGCCATATCCCTAATAATGCTCTAATTAGGCTAGATTTTCCCGCGCCACTAGGTCCTAAAATTCCTACGGTATCCCCTTGGTCAATAGCAAATGTAACCCCTTTGACAGCGGCTATTTTAGAACCTGGGGGAACGACCACAGCTTGTTCTGCTTGGATATTGCCTTCAGGGGCTTGTAAACTCATTTTTTCCTTATCTTCTGGAATTTGAGTTAGCAATTCATTCAGGCGGGCATATTGCGTACGCGCGACAATAAACCCTTTCCAACCGCCAATCATTTGGTCAATAGGCGCGAGTGCTTTACCGAGTAAAATAGAGCCTGCGATCATTAACCCAGGACTAATTTCTTGTTGAATTGCCAGATAAGCCCCCAAACCTAAAACTAAGGATTGAAATAGACCCCGTAACGTTTTTGAAAGCGCGCTTAAAAAACCTGCTTTGGAACTGGCTTTAGCTTGTAAATCTAAAATATTATGGCTTTTCGTCAACCAACGTTGAAAAATATTGTCTAACATTCCCATTGATTCAATAACTTCTGCATTTTTTAAGCTTTTATTTAAGTGCATTCGATTGACGGCGGATAAGGTATTAGCTTCGGCAAGGGTACTACTAGTAGATTTTTCGTTAAAAATAGCGAGTATAATGAGAATGATTGCCGCAATAATCGCCGCCCAGCCAAAATAAGGATGAAATAAAAACATAACCACAACATAAAAGGGCATCCAAGGGGCATCGAAAAAAGCAAATAGGCCATTGCCTGTCAAGAATTGTCTGAGTGAAGTTAAATCGTCTAAAGGCTGAGAGGAGGCTTGTTGTCCTCCTGTGTAAAGTGATCTTTTATACGCAATTTTAAATAAGCGTTGATTTAATAAGGTTTCAAGTCGTGCGCTGACTCTAACTAATATTTGTGAGCGTACTATTTCTAAAGCCCCTTGCGTGAGAAAAATAGCAATAACGATTAAGGTCAACATTAACAAAGTGGTTTCACTACGCGAACTGAGTACCCGACCGTATAGCTGTAACATATAAATAACAGGCGTTAGCATGAGTACATTAATGACCATACTAAATCCTGCCGCTGATAAAAAAGCTCCCTTACACAATAACAAAGCTTCCTGCAAGTCAGATTTTACGCCCTTTTGTCTCATATGCCTTAGTCAAAAATTTAGTTAATCGAATATTGTACTGTATTTTTAACTTAGAATCCTATTTTTTGTTGTCAAACGCAAAAATTTTTAACTGGCTCACAAATAAATTTTAGCTGTTACTTCAATGCTTTAACGAAATTATTTTAGGTCATGGATTTATTTAAAAGTTGCTTTTCTGGGAGATCAATTACGATAAAAAGGGTTGCATCTCCTTTTTGCCCCGTCCTCTTTTTTCTTCGATTATGAATGGTAGTAATGTTTTAATGCTTCAAAAAATATTGGGACATTCATCATTACAAATGACTATGCGTTATGCTTATTTGTCACCTGATTATTTACAAGATGCTGTTAAATTTAATCCGCTTTCGATGTTGGACGTGAGCAATAAGTGAGCATCCATTAAATTTTAGGCATAAAAAAACCGCCATAAGAGCGGTTTGATTACTTAAAAAACTAGGTTTTTTAATGAGTTATATGGTGGGT
>CAYROI010000028.1:22473-24751 GCA_964425835.1 uncultured Methylococcaceae bacterium | reverse complement strand
TTTTGGTATGGGGCGCGTAGTAAACGTGAAATGTTCTATGTTGAAGATTTCGATATGCTGGCGAAAGAGAATGACAATTTTGAATGGCATTGTGCTTTATCTGATCCGTTACCAGAAGACAATTGGGATGGCTATACAGGTTTCATTCATAATGTAATTTTGGAAGAATATTTAAAAAATCATCCAGCACCTGAAGATTGTGAGTTCTACATGTGTGGACCGCCCATGATGAATAGTGCGGTGATTAAAATGCTTAAAGATTTAGGCGTTGAAGACGACCATATTATGTTGGACGATTTTGGCGGTTAGTTTTTATTCGCTTATGCAATATTGAAACGGGAAGTCAGGGTTAAACTTGGCTTCCCATTTTTTATTGGATATGGTGTATAGTTCACTAAAGGTTTGTAATTAAGGAGACTAAAAATAGCTTGTAGACTGGGTAGAGTGATAGCGAAACTAGGCTAAAACGCATTACCTTTTTTGAGTTATTACAAAAAATGATAAAATTAAAGATTAATTATACCTAATAAATACAGTGAGATATTATGACCATGCCTTCTACTCTTTATGAATCCTCATTATCTAGTTTAAATTTGCGTGCTAAAGGGAAGGTTCGTGATATTTATGAGATTAATGATGAAGCAATGCTAATTGTTACGACAGATAGATTATCTGCTTTTGATGTTATTTTACCCGAACCTATACCCGAAAAAGGACGGATATTAACCCGCATTTCCAATTTTTGGTTTCATAAAACGCAACCTATAATTGCTAATCATTTATTAGATATTCCTTTAGAAAAGATAATGACTAATGTTGATGATATTGCTCAAATTAGAGGGCGAGCTATTATCGTTAAACAATTAACCCCTTTGCCGATAGAGGCGATTGTACGCGGTTATTTAATTGGGTCAGGTTGGAAAGATTACCAAAATACAGGAAAAGTTTGCGGCATTCAATTAGAAGAAGGTTTGCAACAAGCACAAAAATTACCTGAAGCGATTTATACCCCTTCAAGTAAAGCTGCGATGGGCGATCATGATGAAAATATTGATTTTAAACAAACGGTCGCTTTATTAGGGTTAGAAATGGCTGAAAAAGTGAAAGCGATAAGTCTTAAACTATATTTACAAGCTGCCGCTTATGCAAAACAGCGGGGGATTATTATTGCCGATACTAAATTTGAATTTGGGGTTGATGAGGCTAATAAATTATATTTGATTGATGAAGTTTTAACCCCTGATTCATCGCGCTTTTGGGCGGTAGAACATTATCAATTGGGTATTAGTCCACCTAGTTTCGATAAGCAATATATTCGGGATTATTTAGAATCATTAGACTGGGATAAAACAGCTCCCGCACCCTCATTGCCTGAAGCCGTTAGATTACAATGCGCAGCAAAATATCGTGAAGCCGAAGAAAAACTTATACAAACTAAATAATATTAGTTAGCAATACGCGGGCGTTCAATTATTTTATTTACACTTCTAAGAAGGTTTTATTATGGAAGGATTAGAACAACTTTCAACGACATTAGCCTTAACAATGGGCGTTGCATGGGCAAGTGGCATTAATTTATATGCTGCTATTGTAACGCTTGGTTTACTGTCTTATAACGATCAAATTAATTTACCTCCTGATTTAGAAGTTGTTGCTAATCCGCTGGTTATTGGTGCGGCAGGATTAATGTATGTAGTTGAATTTTTTGCTGATAAAATACCAGGGGTTGATACCGTTTGGGATAGTATACATACCTTTATTAGGATTCCTGCAGGGGCATTATTAGCGACGGCTGCAATCGGCGATGTGAGTCCTGCGATGATGGCGGCAGCTGGCATTGTTGGCGGTGGTTTGGCAACAGGAACGCATGCAATGAAAGCAGGTAGCCGGGTTTTAATTAATACCTCACCCGAACCTTTTACAAATTGGGGTGCATCAATCGGAGAAGATGTGAGTGTGATTGGCGGAATATGGTTATGCTTGAATCACCCCGTGTTATTTTTAGTGATGCTGGTTGTATTTATTGGCTTAATGATTTGGTTATTACCCAAAATATGGAAGGGAATTAAAAAAGTGTTTCAGTTTATTTTTAACTTTTTTGGCGGAGGTAGTCGTGATTCAAATAACCCTGATTTACCACCTAATTAAAGTACGGGGGGATATTTTCCACTCTACATGGAAATAAGGTTTTTTAAGACATGCAACTATCAATAACTTTAAAAATATCTTCACAATGAACGGGTTGTTTTTGTGAACCTAAAATATAGTGAGCCACTGC
>CAYROI010000028.1:19421-22373 GCA_964425835.1 uncultured Methylococcaceae bacterium | reverse complement strand
GTTAATTGCTTAATATCTTCATAATTTTTTAAATGAATTTGAAAAAATATTGAGGGGAGTTGTTGCTGTTTATTATAAAGATAAATAGCCGTTGCATGACCTGCTTCATGATAGGCAATTTGTATGGCAAGTTCTTGAAAAGTGCTGAAATTTAAGTCATTAATATAATAATTTCTTTTCATAGCGCTATCTCGATTAAAAAAATGCGGTCATTGAGACCGCATAAAAGGAAGGATTAAACTTACCCCTAGAAATATAACGTCGCGTTTTCAAGAGATGGGGCTAGTTTAAAGGGTTAAATAGCGTTTGAAAATGTGGCATATTGCCGCGTGACAAAATGTCGCTAAACTTGGTGTACAATTTGCTTGGTAAGGTAGGTTTATCTATTGAAAAGACGAGGATTTTGAATAGGTGGGGCAATAAAGCGAGGGATATACCTTAAATAAATAAGGTATATCCCCTGTTTTAATGGGTTTATAGAATTAGTTTATTAATTGCATTTAGACGGGGTCAGTGAACTACGCCAATATTGCTTATCCGTTTCAAATAAACGTTGACATTCCGCAGGTCCCCATGATCCTGCGGGGTAAGTGGTAATAAAATCACGTTCTACCGCCCATTTTTGTAAAATGGGGTCAACAATACGCCACGCATATTCAACTTCATCAAAACGTAAAAATAAAGAACGATCGCCTTCGATAACATCGAGTAGTAAATCTTCATAAGCGTCGGTATGCCTTTCATTTTCATTTCTAAAACTTGCATCCAGATTACGTACTCGAGTACGCATTTCTAACCCTGGCTCTTTAACCGTCATTTCCATGCGAATACATTCTTCAGGTTGTATGCCCAATAACAACCAATTAGGATTCATACATTGCACTTGGGTATTTTGGAAGAATTGTAGTGGTGGTTGCTTAAAACAAATCGAAATACTTGATTGACCTTTTGCCATTCGTTTTCCCGTGCGTAAATAAAATGGGACATCACGCCAACGCCAATTATCAATGTAAAGTTTCATCGCCGCATAGGTTTCAGTAACACTGTCTGCAGGAACATTGTCTTCTTGTAAATAGCCCTTTACTTTTTCACCATCAACGATACCTTCTGAATATTGCGCTCTTGAGGCGTAAGCATTGACCGCTTGTTTAGGAATGGGGCGAATAGATTTTAAAACTTTAACTTTTTCATCCCGTAAAGATTCCGCCTCCATAGAGGCAGGCGGTTCCATGGCAACTAGGGTTAAAAGTTGTAATAAATGACTTTGCAGCATATCGCGCATTGCGCCTGCATTATCATAATAATCTGCACGGCTGCCAATACCGATTTCTTCAGAATGGGTAATTTGAATATGGTCAATATAATGACGATTCCATAAAGGTTCTAACATCACATTGGCAAAACGAAATACCAAGACATTTTGTACCGTGCCTTTACCTAAATAATGGTCAATACGATAAATCTGTTCTTCTTTTAAATAGCGGGAAATGCGTTTTTGAAGCGCCTGTGAGCTTTCTAGATCATAACCAAATGGCTTTTCAATAATCATTCTACGCCAGCCACTGGTTTCTTCTAATAATTGCGCGTTACTTAGTTTTTCAATAACGTCGGCAAAATACTCAGGACTAATGGCAAGATAAAATGCCATATTACTGGGATAATGACTATTATCATTTAATACTTGTGCAAGTTTTAAGTAATCAGCGGCAACATCAATATTAACTTTTGAATAGGAAAGTCTGGCTGAAAAGCGTTTAAAAAGGGTTTCATTTATTCCACCTTTCGCTTTTGCGTCAATCATCTCCCGTACTTCAGAGATTAATTTACTGTCATCCCAATCACGTCGTCCTATGGCTAAAATTTTGCTTCCCTTTGGCAGGCGGTTTTCCATTTCCAAATGATAAAGCGCGGGCATTAATTTAACGCGGGATAAATTCCCCGTTGCTCCAAAAATTACATAAGTACATGCTTCATTTAGCATTCACAGTTCCATTTAAAATAAGCGAAAAAAGGGGCATTTTAACACAAATTAGTTTTCAATCACTTCTATCGCATTCCCATCAGGGTCTCTAAAAAAAATGGCAGCGCGTCCTGATTTGCTTCTACTATAAAAAATTTTGTGCCTTTCTAATTGTGAAATTAACGGGGCAAGATTATTTGTTCGTAAAGCGACATGTCTATCCATTCCGCCATGTTCAGGTCGTCCATCGACTGGATCATAATTAGGTAAACATAAACAATGAATTGCCATCTCTTCGGTGATTTTAAACCAAGCACCATCATATTTTAATTTAGGTCGGGTATGATCTATTTCTAATCCCATTATTTGATGGTAAAAAAATTTAGATTTCTCAAGATCGGAAGAAATAACGCTATGGTGGTCTATTTTTAAAAAATTTATTTTATCTGAACTCATAATATTTTAAATAATTTAGCGGTTAGGCATAATAAAAGTGGATCGTGTGTTAATTACGAACGAATAACTCGAATAAATTCACCTTTAGCTTCTCGGTCAGCCCCAATAATAATTTGTTGGTAACCCTTATCAGTTTCTTCTAATTGTCCAGAAACTTCAATCCATTCGCCCGTTTGTGCTTGACCACTATAGGTGGCTGTAAAACAAATCACAGCATTAATATTAGGGTGGTCAATTAAAAATTTAGCAGGGTAATCAAAGCTATATTTATCATTAGTAATTTTTGTTTTTAAGGTGATTTTACCTTGTTTAATATAGGTTTTAGAATCTGTTGTTAATTGAGAAAGGGTCAGATCTACTTTACGTTTATTGATGAGAACTTTATTGTTTTTACGCCGTTCATGCCATAAATAATCATCAAAATTTAATTCACAATGACGGCGGATAAATGTTTGTTGCCACTGTGCATAATTTAGGGGGTGTAGTTTATTTTCAGCAATTAATTGGGCAACAAGCTGTCTTGCTTGATTAAAATG
>CAYROI010000028.1:4827-19321 GCA_964425835.1 uncultured Methylococcaceae bacterium | reverse complement strand
GGGCATCAATCAGAGCTGAATGATAAAGATAGTGAGGGTAATGTTGCTGTAGAAATTCGTTACCTGTTAGCGTATCAAATTTTTTCCAGCCCCCATTTTTAAATATATATCGAAGGCAGGCTAATATTTTGCCATTTTCGATTCCTCCTTTAATGACTGCAAAATATAAATTCTCAGCGGTTTTTATAAAATCTTTTGCGATAAAAGTTTCCATGATTTTTTATAGGTACTTTGGTTCAATCAAAGGGATTAGATTAAGTTGATTAAAGTATTTTATCTAAAATATTTCCTATATTGTTAGGAATATTTTTATTAATCCCCTCTAGTAATTTATTTATTTTATCGTGATTTTTTTCTAAAAGCATGGCTGCTAGATCTAATTTGTAACTAGGATCATTAAAGTTTCCTGCGACATTAATAATAATAGGTTGATTATTAAGTATTTCAGGTAATATTGCTGTTTTTTGTTGTTTAATACGGAATAAGTGGATTTTATAATCTAACGATTCTGTCATTAAATTAGCAGAACCTTGACCTGTTAATTTTATTTTAGGTGAATAGGCTAAGAGGTCATTATTTTGAATTAAGCCCCCATTAATATAAGCGGTTGCACTAATTTTTGAAAAAATACTTTGATTGTTATTGACTGTTTCTAAAGGTCTTTCTCCCTTCAGTAAGGCTTTACCTTGGTTAATCATTTGTTGGATATTGAACCCTTGAATAACACCGTCTTTAAATAAAAACTTAAGTTTTCCATTCAGTGATGATTTTATTTCTTTAGTGGTATTACCATGCCCTGTTAGTTGCGCATTCATCGTAAGCAAACCTTTTATTCGCGCTTCCCCCTTTATATCTTTTAATAAGGGGGCGATATGAACATTATTAAATTGTTCATTTAAAATAAAAATGGGCTTCAAAGCATTGACGTTAAGATTAAACCCGCCTTGGTATTGACCTTCATAAAACTGTTTAATCATCTGATTACTTTGGACTACCCCTTCTTTTGCATTTAATTTTAATGTGATTCCTTCCATTTTTAATTCATTAACTTTTAATTGCTCAATAATAATTTTTCCTGAGGCATTGAGTGCTTTTAGCGTTTTTATAGGGGCTAATGATACCCCGATTACCGCCGCACTTGCAGGGGTTATGATTGTTTTAGTATTATTATCTTTAAGGGGTAAATAACGATCGACATTAATTTTATCAATGAATAAATCAAATAAAATAGAAGGTTTTTTAAAATGACTGATTGCTATTGAACCTTTAAGTGTACTTTCATCTATTTTAAGAACCAGTTCATTAATGTTCGCTTGTTCTGCATTTGCCTGCAATTTAAAGTCTAGTTCTAAATGGGTTAGTGCATTTTCATCTGCCATTTTAGGTCGCTTAAGTTTCATTTTTTGAAGAAATTTCACGGCGTTAAAATTGGCAATGTTAGCAGTTAAATTTATTGTTGTTGGTTCTTTAAAATAAGATTCTAATTCTGCTTTAAATTTAAACTCACCTGTATTTATTTTTAATCCTGATAAACGTAAGTACTGTTGAGGCTTATTAAATAGCGCATCTGTCATTAAATGAAGTGTTAAAGAACCTGTGGGAATAGATTCATTTTTGGTAACCAGCTTCATTTGAACGTCATTGAGCTTAAAAATATCTAAGGATGGAGTGAGAATCAGGTTACCTGAAAAATTTAATAATTGGGTGACTAAAGGTTTTTGGTTAATAAAAGCTAAAGAGAGGCTTAGGGGAATTTTTTGATTAAAATCAATCTTTCCCATCTTTATTTGTAAATTATTAATTTGACTATGCTGATCTGCTTGTAGGTCATCCCAAGTAATGGTGGCATCTTCAATAGATAATCCAGCAATGGCAAAGATTGCTAAAGGATTCGTGGTTTTAGCCTCTTTTTTAGATGAAGTTTTCAAATCATCCCAATTGTTAATCCCTTGTTTATTTGTACTTAAATGTAAACGTAACCCCTTGAATACAATTTCATTGACATCAAGTTTTTTTGAGAATAAGGGGATGAGTTTAACATTAATTTCACTTTGCTGGATTTGTACAAAATACGGATTGTCAAAATCTTGTGCATTGCCTAGACTAATTTTTCCTGTTGAAATCCCCAGCCAAGGAAAGATTGATAATTTTAAATCGCCGTCGATAGTGAGTGTTCGACCTGTTTGTTCTTTAACAAGTGTTTCTATTTGCGGTTTAAAATCATTTGGATTAACAATAAAGGGCAAGCTTACAACCGTCACAAGAATAATCACCCCTGATAGACTGGCTATGTATAAGATGATTTTTAGTGTTTTTCTCATTGTTATCTCGGAAATTTAAGTGCCATAAAGAAAAATATCGAATATGATTACCGCTTCACCACAATTTATCAAATGATTAGTAATCTATTGATAACGCAAATGAAAATAAAGATTTTAATGATTAATGAGGATTAAAAAACATGTTTATTTTAGCAAAAATAGTTGGAATCATGGTACTAGTATGGTTTGCAATGACAGCAAAAGCACAGGGAGAATATTGGCTTCGATGGGTCATTGTCGGTTTAGTCGGTTATTGGCTAACGTGGATTATACTTTATGTGACGCTGTCTATTCCTGTTGCACCGACTTTTATCGCGTTAGCGGTGGTTTATTTTATTAGAAAAAAATTATTACATGATTCGGAAAAAAATAAAAACAGCAATCAGTAATAAAAAGCGCATCGTGAAACAACACGATGCGCCTTTTGCAATAACTTTAAAAACCTTTATAAGTTATCTGCATTTTCATCCAAATACTTTGCCACACCTTCTGGATTAGCATTCATACCTGAATCGCCTTTATTCCAACCCGCAGGGCAGACTTCACCATGTTCTTCAAAAAATTGTAAGGCATCGATCATTCGTAACATTTCATCCATATTACGCCCTAAAGGTAAATCATTAACGACCTGATGACGTACGATACGATTTTTATCAATTAAAAAACTACCACGGTACGCGACAGCAGGCGACTCGGCTTCAACATCATAATCTTTACAAATGCTATGCGATATATCAGCCGCCATTGTATAGCGTACAGGTCCTATCCCGCCTTGATTAATAGGCGTATTACGCCAAGCATTATGGGTGAAGTGTGAATCAATAGAAACCGTAATTACTTCAATACCTCGGCTAGTAAATTCATCCATTCGATGGTCTAGCGCAATTAATTCACTAGGGCAGACGAATGTAAAATCTAAAGGGTAAAACATGATGACGGTATATTTGCCTTGTGTTGCTTGTGAAAGACTAAATGAATCCACAATTTCCCCGTTCCCTAAAACGGCTGGTACTGTAAAGTCAGGGGCTTGTTTACCTACTAACACACTCATTTTGTTATCTCCAAAGTTATTGTAAATCAAATGGTTACATGATTAAAGTAAAATCCAGCTTGCAGTGGACATTTTTATTCTACACTAAAATACTCGGGAATTGTTTAATAATAATGATTTTTTTACTTGCTTTTATAAAAATGAGTGGCATAATTTGTAATCATTAGCTTACAAAAAGGTAAGCTTTAACTATATTATTAAATAATTGCATTATTTATAACGTTCAAGTCGCCTATTTCCGCTGTTAACGGGGCTTTTTTTATTTTTTGAAGAGTATATGACAATGGCTAAACATAAACATATAACTGAGCCTGATACGTTTGGTTTTCAAGTTCGTATCGTTAGACGCGGTAAAGAAACCAGCCGCTATTTTTCACATAAACTTTGGGGTAATAAAGCTAAATCATTACTAGCAGCTATTGCTTGGCGCGATCAAATGTTGGTTGTATTAAAAGGGAGTCGTACACGGTTTCTTAAACCGCCTAAAAACAAAACAACGACTGGGGTTACAGGGGTTTCCAGAACTATAAAATACGATCATCGTAAAGATAAAAGTTATTTATGCTATACCGTTTTTTGGGTCAAAGATCGTAAATCTAAAAATAAAACTTTTCAAGTTGGTAATGTAGAAACAATTACTGCCAATGATGAGTTACATGCGTTCAGAACGGCAAAACTTTTTAGACATTGTTACGAACACTCTATTGATCATGATATTCCTTTTTATGATGATAAATTTGCAGGTTGGAAAAAATTACGCTTGTATGAAAATCCAAATTTGAATGCGACTTAAGAAGTGACCAATTAACGGTTTGTATTTTAACATCAAGAGCGTAGGTTGTGAAAATATTTATTTACTAGCGGTATATTTTTTTACCCATTTTTTGATGTATTTTAAAAAATTCAATCTATTTTAGCTACTGATTCCAGGTGCTTTTTAAACAACTTAGAATCTTACCAAGGATTATTACCTCCATTTTTAACTTTTTTACAGGAAACAGTATGAGCATCATAAAAATGACTGATTTAGATTTGTCTAACAAACGGGTCTTAATTCGTCAGGACTTAAATGTTCCCATTAAGGACGGGAATGTAAGCTCTGATTTACGCATTAAAGCCAGTGTACCTACTATAGAAAAAGCATTAGCTGCTGGTGCTGCCGTTATGGTAATGTCACATTTAGGTCGACCCGTTGAAGGTGAATATGATCCTTTGTTTAGTTTGCAACCTGTCGCAGAGCGTTTAGCCCAATTATTGGGTAAGCCTGTTCGTTTGGAAAAAGGATGGTTGGCAGGCATTGATATTGAGCCAGGTGAAGTGGTCTTATGTGAGAATGTGCGTTTCAATATCGGCGAAAAGAAAAACAATTCCGATTTAGGGAAAAAAATGGCAAGCTTGTGTGATATTTATGTCATGGATGCTTTTGGTACAGCCCACAGAGCGCAAGCATCAACGCATAGTGTGGGTGAACATGCCGCTATTGCCTGTGCAGGTCCTTTACTTAGCGGTGAATTAGATGCTTTAGCTAATGCCTTGGAAAACCCTAAAAAACCATTAGTTGCCATTGTTGGTGGTTCTAAGGTTTCAACCAAATTAACCGTTCTTGATTCATTGTCTTCTAAAGTTGACCAGCTTATTGTCGGCGGCGGGATTGCAAATACATTTATTGCCGCTGCAGGATTTTCTGTGGGTAAATCACTTTATGAAGCCGATTTAGTGGATGAAGCGAAACGATTAATGGCAGTGGCAAAAGAAAAGGGTTCTGAAATTCCTATCCCTACTGATGTCGTTTGTGCCAAAGAATTTTCAGATAATGCGGTTGCCACGGTTAAAAAAGTGGCTGATGTTGAAGAGGACGATTTAATTTTGGATATAGGCCCTGAGACTGCCAAACAACAGGCTGAAATTTTAACTTCTGCGCAAACAATTGTTTGGAATGGACCTGTCGGTGTATTTGAAATAGAACAATTTTCAGAAGGCACGCAATCATTGGCTAAAGCCATTGCGGCAAGCCCTGCCTTTTCTATTGCAGGGGGCGGTGATACCTTAGCGGCGATTGATAAATACGGTATCAGTGAACAAGTTTCTTATACCTCCACAGGGGGCGGTGCTTTTTTAGAGTTTTTAGAAGGTAAAGTATTACCTGCGGTTGCTATGCTTGAAAAACGTGGCACATAATTTTAAAAAATACTGGGTGGGCAACGTTTGTCCACCTTGTAATATTAATTAACTATGTTAGAACATGGTGGTCAATTGCGTAATGCCGCAAAACACTATAAAATCCCACTTGAACATTGGATAGACTTATCCACAGGCATTAATCCCAATGGTTATCCTATACCAGCAATTCCTACTCATTGTTGGCAACGCTTACCTGAAAATAATGATGGGCTATTAACGGTTGCACAAGATTACTATCAAGCTGAAAGCTTATTAGCGGTTGCAGGCTCACAAGCGGCCATTCAAATGCTGCCCCATCTGTATCCGCGTTCCAAAGTGGGTATTTTAACGCCCGCTTATGCAGAACATAAAGCTTGTTGGCAGCAAGCAGGGCATCAAGTTATCCCCCTTAGACCTGAAAACGTTGAGTCGCATTTATCTCAGTTACAAGTTCTAATTATTGTAAATCCTAATAATCCCACAGGGCATTTATTTTCACCTCAACAGTTATTAGACTGGCACAAAATACTTCAAGCTAAAAATGGATGGTTAATTGTTGATGAGGCTTTTATAGAGACTTATCCTAATCATAGCTTGAGTCATTTAGAACCCCAGATTGGACTCATTATTTTACGTTCGATTGGGAAATTCTTTGGATTGGCAGGCATTCGTTGTGGCTTTGTGATTGGAACACCTAGCTTATTAGCTTTATTAGAAGAAAAACTAGGCGTGTGGCCATTAAGTCATCCTAGTCGATACATTGCCACCAAAGCATTAACTGATCGACAATGGCAACAACAAATGTTGATAGCATTGCCTCAACAAGGACGGCGGCTACAAAAATTGTTACAAACACAAAATTTAAATCCAACAGGGCGTCATGCTTTATTTCAATGGATTAAAATGCCAAGGGCAGAAGAGCTACATCAACAATTTGCTCAGCAAGGAATTTTGACGCGTTTATTTACCGAGCCTAAAAGTTTACGTTTTGGCTTGCCAAAAAATGAAGTCGAATGGGATAAATTAATCAAGTTGTTTTCTCAACCAATTTTTGATCTTCACTCGTATTGATTTTTCTTTAGCTTTTAGAAAATCTATTTTTTCCTTGGTTGTTTTCTTTAAAATTTTAAAGAGATTCTTAAATTCTTCGTTGTTCATGTTATCAACTGTTTTGGGATAATCGACTTTCCAAATATTTGTCTTTGGGGTGCGAACAAGATAAGTTTTAAACGATGAGCGACTGACGGCAGATTCTCGAATGATAATTGTTTCTACTGTGGCAACATCATAATCAATGTCAACTTTTCCAACCTGTAAAGAAATATAATGTCGTTTTTTATCAAATAAAGCCGCTGAACCTTCGGTACTATATTTTTTGGCTTTGTCCCATTTATTTTCAGACAGTGCCATCCAAAATAAAATAGTGACGTCTTTAGGGTTGGTTTCTTTTCGACATCCTGACATAAAGCAGAGCAAACAAAAAAGCCCAATCCAAAGGACTGGGCTTTTTAAAGGATAAGAAAAAAAGCGGAAGCTTTTAATCGTTACCACCGACGACACCTAAGATTTGTAATAAACTTAGGAACATATTGTATATCGCAATATACAAGGTAATAGTTGCTAAAATATAGTTGGTCTCTCCACCATGAATAATTTCGCTAGTTTGATAAAGAATTAATCCTGACATTAATAAAATAAACATTGCTGAAACGGCTAATGATAATGCGGGAATATTAAAGATAAACGCACCAATTCCTGCTAAAAAGGCAACTAAGATTCCTATCATTAAGAAACCGCCAATAAAGCTAAAATCTTTACGCGTTGTTAATACATACCCTGATAATCCTAAGAACATAACGCCAGTCCCGCCTAAAGCGGTTGCAATAATTTCATACCCATTGTCAAGAACACTTAGATAAGTATTTAAAATAGGGCCTAAAGTTAGTCCCATAAAACCTGTTAATGCAAAAACAAATACAATTCCTAAGCTACTTTGGCTAAATTTTGTGGTTAAAAATAAAAGTCCGAAATAGCCACCAAAGGTAACTAACATCCCAAAATGAGGCAATTGAAGATACATAGATAACCCAGCCGTCATTGCACTAAAAACTAAGGTCATTGATAATAATAAATAGGTATTTCTTAATACTTTATTGGTTGCTAAAATACTGGCTTCTGATCGAGTGATTGTGTTTTCAAAATTCATAATTTATCTCCTTTGGAGCGTGATAAGTAGTTTTTACAAGTTTCCTTGTATGGGGTTCAGTGTAGTCAATGTAAATTAGTTAGGCAAACATTTTATGACAATTCGTTTCGATAGTTAGTTATATGGGATAATGAACTCATATTATCAACTGTTGTAGTCGATTATTTTTGAGGATTTTATGAACGAACATGATTGCTTACGCCGATTTTTATTTGAAGATCTGGGGGTTAGAGGCGAATGGGTACATTTGCAAACGAGTTTTCAGGCAGCGAAACAATATCAATTTATGTCAGACAGTGTGGCTTTACAGTTAGGACAAGCTTTAGCCGTCGTTACTTTACTTTCGGCAACGATTAAGTTTAAAGGTTCAATGGTTTTACAAGCACAAGGTGACGGTGTATTGCGTACTTTAGTCGCACAAGCGACGGATAAGCGCGAAATTCGAGGCTTGGTACGAAGTGGTGAGAATGTTGATGGGGCTTCTTTGCAGCAAATGATGGGGCAAGGACGGTTGGTTTTAACAACAGAATCTGAAATAGGTGAGCCTTATCAGGGTGTTGTTTCTTTGGAAGGCAATGGGTTAGCCGAAGTCCTTGAAAACTATTTTCAACACTCAGAGCAATTAGAGACACGATTATGGTTGTTTGCCAATAAAACGCAAGTTGCAGGGTTGTTTTTACAAAAAATACCAACACAAGAAGGTAATCTGTCAGATTGGGAGCGAATTATAGCCTTAGCTAATACGGTGACTGCAAATGAGTTGTTAACGTTAGAATGTGAAAATATGTTGCATCGTTTATTTCATGAAGAAAAGCTTAGATTGTTTGCCCCTGAAATGGTGATTTTTAAATGCCAATGTTCACGAGAAAAAATTGCAACTACGTTACGGGCTTTGGGACGTGATGATTTAGAAGCGTCTATTGAGCAACAGGAAGTGATTGAGGTTAGCTGCGAATTTTGTGGGCAAAAGTATTCGTTTGATAAACAGGCGGTAGCGGCTATTCTTACATTTTAGATAAAGCTTAAGAGTACAAAAAACAATTTTGTACTCCGAATAATTCTTTAATTAGACCTTCTGTTTTTTTTCTTTCAAATGTTCTAATTTAGTAAATACTTTTAATATATCGGTTGAGGTTAAAATACCAATCAATTTTTCTTTTTCAACTACAGGTAACGCGCCAATTCTATGTTCTGTCATTAAATTAGCCGCCTCCGATGCCAGTGTATCTGCAGTTACGGTAATAACGCCTCGTTTCATAATGTGTCTTACTTTTTTGACGACAACATGAAGTTCAGTATTGTCACTATTAGTTTCAATGACTTTTGAATTACTTTTAGGTCCTAAAGCCTTATACATATCTCGATCAGAAATAATGCCCACTACTTTACCTTTTTCAACCACAGGCAAATGACGTAACTTTTCATAATGAATTAGAAAAAAGACACGATCTATTAAATCATTGGGGGTGACGGTGAACACTTTAGTGGTCATCAGATCTTTTACTTGCATAGTCTATCTCCTGATAATATAAACCTGTTAAGAATAAGGAATTTTAGGCATTTTGACAAGAGATTACGCATTTAAAGTTTTTTTAGGCTAAAATGCAAAGTTTTGTTGTTGTGACTTAGATTTTAATTGAAGCGATAACATTAAATTTAAATTTAAATTTTTTGGAGTTATTTATGCGTATTATCCTTTTAGGTAGCCCAGGTTCTGGGAAGGGAACTCAAGCCCAGTTTATTACTGAAAAATATGGGATTCCTCAAATTTCTACGGGGGATATGTTGCGTGCAGCGGTACGTGCTGGAACATCACTTGGGCTAGAAGCTAAAAAAGTCATGGATGCAGGGGGCTTAGTTTCAGATGAGATTATTTTAGGGCTGATTAAAGAACGAATTACTAAAGATGATTGCAAGGAAGGTTTCTTATTAGATGGGTTTCCTAGAACCATTGCACAAGCTGAAGGTTTAATAAAATTGAGTGTTGTGATTGATGAAGTGTTAGAAATTGCGGTTAATGATGAAGAAATTATTAAACGGATGGCAGGACGACGTGTACATTTAGCCTCTGGGCGAACTTATCATATTAAATTTAATCAGCCTAAGCATGAAGGGCTTGATGATGTCACAGGAGAGGAATTGATCCAACGTGATGATGACAAGGAAGAAACAGTGCGTAAACGTTTAGAAGTTTATCATTTACAAACGAAACCACTGGTTGATTTTTATGCGGCCGACTCACAAACGGCTAATTTTAATTCCATTGCAGGTGTTGGCTCAGTGAGTGACATTACTCAAAGAATTTTTTCAGCACTTACCCATTAAAAATACGCTATTTGCTAACTTAACGAATAAAAATATTATGTCTGCACAAACTTTATACGACAAATTATGGAACGATCATGTGGTTTCAACTTATGATGATGAATCCAGTTTACTTTATATTGACCGACAATTGATACATGAAGTGACTTCGGCGCAAGCCTTTGAGGGCTTACGTTTAAGTAATAGAAACGTCTGGCGATCTTCACGTAATCTAGCCGTTACCGATCATAATGTACCCACGGCGAATAGAGATCAAGGAATTGCCGATCCTGTAGCGAAACTACAAGTTG
Organism: uncultured Methylococcaceae bacterium; assembly: GCA_964425835.1. Classification (GTDB taxonomy): domain Bacteria; phylum Pseudomonadota; class Gammaproteobacteria; order Methylococcales; family Methylomonadaceae; genus WTBX01. The sequence goes on along the minus strand of CAYROI010000028.1, from coordinate 8,968 downwards.
AAACCTTAGATAAAAATTGTGCCGAGTTTGAGATAATCGAATATGGGATGAATGACCCTCGTCAAGGTGTGGTGCATATTATTGGACCTGAACAAGGGATAACCTTACCTGGAATGACGATTGTTTGTGGTGATTCACATACCTCAACACACGGAGCATCGGGGGCATTAGCGTTTGGTATTGGAACATCAGAAGTTGAACATGCGTTGGCGACACAATGCTTGGTGCAGAAAAAATCTAAAAATATGTTGATTAAAATCAACGGACAAGTCAAGACAGGGATTACTGCTAAAGATATTGTTTTAGCCATTATTGGTAAAATTGGCACGGCAGGTGGGACAGGTTATGCGATTGAATTTGCAGGCGAGGCGATTAGTGCTTTATCAATGGAAGGGCGTTTTACCATTTGTAATATGGCGATTGAAGCAGGTGCGAGAACAGGTCTAATTGCGGTCGATGAGGTTACAATTGATTATTATCGGAATAAACCATCGTCACCTAAAGAGGGTGATTGGTTTGCTGCAGAACGTGCTTGGCGTAATCTGCATTCAGATGAAAATGCGGTATTTGATAAAGTACTTGAGTTTGATGCCGCTGAAATTAAACCGCAAGTCAGTTGGGGAACATCGCCTGAATTAGTGATTGCGATTGATGAAACCATTCCTGATCCCGCTCATGAAACCGATCCGACTAAGAAACAAGGGATTGAAAATGCGTTGAAGTATATGGATTTAAAAGCAGGGCAGGCGATTACTGATATTCAGTTAGATAAAATATTTATTGGTTCGTGTACTAATGGACGCATTGAAGATTTCAGGGCAGCAGCGGCGGTTGTTAAAGGTAAACATATTGCCGAGACGATTAAATTAGGGTTGATTGTTCCAGGGTCTGGGTTAGTTAAAGTTCAAGCAGAAGCTGAGGGTTTAGATAAAATTTTTATGGAGGCAGGGTTTGAATGGCGTGATCCTGGTTGTTCGATGTGTTTAGCAATGAATGCGGATAAATTAGGCGAAGGTGAGCGTTGTGCATCGACTTCTAATCGTAATTTTGAAGGGCGACAAGGGTATGGTGGACGTACACATTTAGTGAGTCCTGCGATGGCGGCGGCAGCGGCAATAGCTGGGCATTTTGTGGATGTTAGAGATTTATAGTTATTAATTATGTTATTGGATAGCCTAAAAATACAAAACTTTCGTGCATTAGAAGACTTAGAAATTACGCAATTAGGACGCGTTAATTTAATTGTTGGAAAAAATAATGCGGGAAAGAGTTCTATTTTGGAAGCCATAGAAATTTATGCTTCGTTAGGCTCTCCTTTGGTTTTAGAAGAGATATTAGAGCGACATAATGAGCGGCTTGATGTTGACTTACATGATAAAAACTCATTACCCGTAAGATATTTTTTTACAGGGCGTTCTTTTGAAAATACTGGGAAAGTTATTTCTATTGCGGATAAAAATTTAATTAATCGTATTGTTTTAACCCCTGCATTTCTTATAGCAGATAGCTCCTTTACTTATAGTGAAGCTGGGGAAAAGATATTTAGACCAATCTTACTTAATATTTCTTCAGAAGAGGCGAAAAAAAAAGGTATCTCTCAAGATTATTTAACAATAGAGGTAATGAATGAAAAAATAAAAACTTCTAATTTTGAGGGGCAGCATCAACGGATAAACTTTAATTCTTATACTCAAGAACAACACTTAAAAAATATTAAAAACTCATTGGAATTTGGGATTAATTATCGCCTCGTTCCTACTTATTTATCCAGTTTTCAAGAACTTTCAGATATTTGGGATAATGATATTTCTTTAAATTTTGAATATAAAGCGATGGTTCTTGAAGGTCTGAGAATTATTGAAAAGGAAATTGTAGATTTAGGTTTTCGTGAACAAAGGTCGCAACGTATACCTTTTGTTGCAATAAAAGGAAATGATAGACCCGTTTCACTAAATAGCATGGGTGATGGTGTTCAACGAATTTTACAATTATTAGTTTCAATGGTAAAGGTTAAAAATGGCTTTTTATTGATTGATGAATTTGAAAATGGTTTGCATTATTCGGTACAGGAAAAAGTATGGGGATTGATTTTTGAATGGGCAGAAAAATTAAATATTCAAGTTTTTGCCACGAGTCATAGTTGGGATTGTGTTAAAAGTTTTCAAAAGGCTTCGCAGGAATTTAACAATTCTGCTTTGTTATTTCGCTTGGGGCGAAGTGTTCGTAATAGTAATAAAGGGAAAGTTATTGCAACCGAGTATGATAAAGAAAAATTATCTAAAATAACTCAAGCTGAATTAGAGGTGCGTTAATGAGTACCAAGGTTTTGTTTGTGGAAGGCGATGTTGATGATTATTTTTTTAAACAATTAATAAAAGCAGACACTGTTTTGGCTAATTTGGGTATTGAAATTCAACCAAAAGGCGGGGTTGCAAGAGAAATTAAAACATTAGAAGAAATGGAATTGTTAAGCAATTTTGAAGACGGTAGTTTAACCCATTTAGGAATTATTGCAGATGCTGATCACAATGGAATTGATACAGGTGGATTTAATAAACGTTGGGATAAATTTTCAACAATATTAGAACGCGAAGGCTTTACAGGTCAAAAACCAACTAATTTATTTCAACATAATGATGGATATAACCCTGTTGGCTTGTGGTTGATGCCCAATCATTGTGATGATGGATCGTTGGAAGATTTGGTTTTAGCTACTCGAATAAAAACTGATAAACAACCTACTATATTTTCTCATGTTGAGTCATCCATTGAGCAGTTGGGAGAAAATAAATTATTTGCAAGCCATCATAATTCCAAAGCAAAAGCATTTACTTGGTTAGCATGGCAGAAAAAACCGCGCCATTTTATCGCTGAAGTAATTGATGATAAAAAGCCTGATAAAAATTTAATTGAGATTAATAGTCCAGAAATACAGGGATTAATAAATTGGTTAAAACAAGTTTTTGGTGGTTCTTGAAATGTCCTACAAAAAATTCACCCTAGAAAAACTTAAAAGCCAATTTGAAATTGAACTTCAAAAACAGCCTTTATTTACGAATATTACTGAACTTAAACAAAGTGATTGGCTCATTGAAACATTGGCGTTAGCCAAGATAATTGCGGTGACGACTGAAAAAGCTAAATCTGAATTAATTATTATGCCAATTTTGGCAGAGATTTTTAAAAAAAATCAAGATAAAATTTCGTTTTATTCAGGCGTATCACTCAATGCTGATAAAAAACAAGGTTTAAATGGCGAATGTGATTTTATTTTTAGTAAGCTACCACATTCCTATTTTTTAGAAAGCCCAATATTTGCCCTAGTTGAAGCAAAAAATGACAATATTGATGATGGATTAGCGCAGTGTATGGCGCAAATGCTAGGCGCGGTGGTGTTTAATCAAAAACATGAGACTCCTATCTCCTGTATTTATGGTTGCATCACGAACAGCGATGCGTGGCAATTTCTTAAATTAGAAAATAATCAAATTATTATTGATGATAAACGCCATTATTTAGATAATGTCAGCGGCTTATTAGGCATTTTTCAATCTATTATTAACACTTATTCTTAAACAGATAAACACATGAAAGCATTTACCTCTTTAACCTCAATCGTAATGCCATTGGACAGAGCCAATATTGATACCGATGCCATTATCCCTAAACAATTTTTAAAATCCATTCGCCGCAGTGGCTTTGGCGTATTTTTATTTGATGAATGGCGATATTTAGATCGCGGTGAACCTGATATGGATTGCACAAATCGTCCTTTAAATACCAATTTTGTTCTCAATCAACCGCAATATAAAGGCACGCAAATTTTATTAACCCGTGAAAACTTTGGCTGTGGGTCGTCAAGAGAACACGCGCCTTGGGCATTAGAAGATTATGGGTTTCGTGTGCTGATTGCCCCAAGTTTTGCCGATATTTTTTATAATAACTGTTTTAAAAATGGCATTTTGCCAATTGTGTTATCCACAGAAGAAGTGGAAAAATTATTTAATGAAGCTGATGAAGGCTATCAATTAAAAGTTGATTTGAAAACGCAAACTATTACCACGCTTGATAATCGCGTGATTCATTTTGATATTGACCCCAGCCGAAAAGAACGTCTGTTACAAGGGCTTGATGATATTGC
>CAYROI010000028.1:1541-4727 GCA_964425835.1 uncultured Methylococcaceae bacterium | reverse complement strand
TCTGCGTTTAAAATTGCTCAAAAAAGAAATAAACGCTTATGTTCGGTTGATAAAGCTAATGTTTTGGAATGTACGGAACTGTGGCGTGAAGTGATGGAAGAGGTTGCGAAAGAGTATCCTGATGTTGAATTAAGCCATCTCTATGTTGATAATGCCTCAATGCAATTAGTGCGCGCGCCTAAGCAGTTTGATGTGATGGTCACAACGAATCTGTTTGGTGATATATTATCCGATACAGCGGCAATGCTGACAGGATCACTAGGAATGCTTCCGTCAGCTTCATTAGATATTAATGGTAAAGGTATGTATGAACCGATTCATGGTTCTGCCCCCGATATTGCAGGACAAGGGATAGCGAATCCTTTGGCGACTATTTTATCGGTTGCTTTGATGTTACGTTATACCTTTAATAATGAAACGGCGGCGGCTAGAATTGAACAAGCGGTTAATGATGCCTTAGATGGTCATATTCGTACTGCCGATATTTATTCGGCAGGGATGACTAAAGTTAGCACCTCAGCAATGGGTGATGCGGTTGTTGCTGCTTTAAAAAATTAAAGTTTGGTGTTATTTACTAAAAGTGGAGAGATAAAAACGTGAGTAAAACTTATAATGTTGCTGTTGTTGGCGCAACGGGGGCTGTTGGCGAAGCAATGCTGGCTATATTAGAACAACGTAATTTTCCTGTGGGCGAGGTTTATGCTTTGGCAAGTAGTCGATCTGTAGGAAAGCGTATTCCTTTCAAGGGTGGCTCATTAAAAGTTGAAGATTTAGCCACATTTGATTTCTCCAAAGCCCAAATTGGATTATTTTCACCAGGCGCGTCAGTTTCTGCTGAATACGCCCCGAAAGCGGCAGCAGCGGGTTGTATTGTGATTGATAATACCTCGCAGTTTCGTTATGACGATGATATTCCATTAGTTATTCCCGAAGTTAATCCTGAAAAGGTTGGTGATTATAAAAATCGTGGCATTATTGCTAATCCTAATTGTTCAACCATTCAAATGTTGGTCGCCTTGAAACCTATCTATGATGCAGTAGGTATTGAACGAATTAATGTGGCAACGTATCAGGCTGTTTCAGGGACAGGTAAAGAGGCTATTACAGAATTAGTCCAACAATGTGGTCAATTGTTAAATGGAAAACCGATTACAGCTGAAGTTTACCCTAAGCAAATTGCCTTTAATGTATTGCCACAGATTGATGTGTTTATGGATAATGGCTATACCAAAGAAGAAATGAAAATGGTTTGGGAAACCCAAAAAATATTGGGTGATAGTACGGTAAAGGTAAATGCAACCGCCGTTAGAGTGCCTGTTTTTTATGGGCATTCTGAAGCGATTAATATCGAAACTAAAACTAAAATTGACGCTGAAACGGTGACAAAATTATTAAATGAATCAGCAAATATTACGGTTTTAGATGAACATAAGGCGGGGGGGTATCCGACAGCAGTTACAGAATCATCGGGTGAAGATGATGTCTTTGTAGGACGGATACGGGAAGATATTTCTCACCCAAAAGGAATTAATTTATGGGTTGTTGCCGATAATGTAAGAAAAGGTGCTGCATTAAATAGTGTACAAATTGCAGAAGAGCTGGTAAAAAATCACATCTAGTCTAAGCTTAAGCGTGTATATTTTGACTGTTCGCGGAAAAAACTGTGGTAAATATTTGGAAGGAGAGCAACGTGCGTAATTTGACTAAAGCCTTTGCGGCTGTATCATTACTAGCACCAGTGACTAGCTACTCGTTAGGGGTAGGTAGTATTAAATTGCACTCATCTCTTAATCAAAAATTAAGAGCTGAAATTGCTTTAGTCGTTTCTGAATCAGCAGGAGAAAGTACGGATGATATTAAAGTTCGTCTTGCCCCCCCTGAAAAATTTGATGCGGCGGGGGTTAAATGGAACTATTTTCTTTCAAAAATAAAATTTAAAACCAAGAAAAAGTCGAATGGTGCAGTTGTTATTCAATTAACATCCTCTGAAGCTTTGAGAGAGCCTTTTCTTGATTTTTTAATTGAAATCAATTGGTCAACGGGAAGTCTTTATAGAGAGTTTACTGTTTTAGTTGACCCGCCAACAACGTATGCACAATCTGCTAATGATGTACAAGCATCACAGCCTAACTACGCTAATAATAGCGCCCCTTATCAAGATACACAAAGTTATCGACCAGTAGCTACGGCTAGTTCTAGTCATATTATTGTTGAAGATCTTAGTAAAACACCAAAGCAAAAAGACGGTTCTCAACAATTTGATAAAGATGGGGCTATTAAAGACAAAGATGGTGCTATTAAAAAAGTTCGAGTTGTTGCAAAATCGAAAAAAATCAAAAAGTATCGTCCTAAAAAAGTTAAAAAATATAAGTCAAAAAGAACTAAAACTGCTCAAAAATATAAATCAAGAAAGATTCGAAAATATAATCCAAAAGTAGTTAAGTCATATCGACCTAAAAATAAAAACCAATATGGTCCAACAGAGCGTAATACCTCATTATCGGTTATAGCGGCAAAAACTAATCGGTATAGAGGGGTTTCTCCTGAGCAAATGATGTTAGCTATTTATGAGGCTAATCCCCATGCGTTTTATCAAAATAATGTCAATGCTTTAAGTGCTGGAAAGATATTAACCATTCCAAATAAAAAAGCTATTTTAAGAATTTCTCGTCACCAAGCCGTTGCTGAGTTTAAACGGCAAAATAACCAGTGGAAAGGTATTGTTTCTTCTAAAACTAAAAAGCCTGCTTCAGTTGGAAAAAACTTAGGCTCACATTTGGTTTTAAAAGCCCCTGATGAAGCAAAAATTTCTAATAAAACGCAAATTTCAACCTCAGTTCAACTTGAAAAACAGGCTAAAAAATTTGCAGATGCTAGACAAGATTCAAAAATTCAGCTAGAAAAATTACAAGAGCAGTTAAAAACTATTAAACAAATGCTTGTGTTAAAAGACAAGCAATTAGCCTTATGGAAAAAAAGGCTATCTTCAAAATCAGGCAGTACTGCTGAAAAAACTACAGAAGAACAGCGTATTGAAGATGAGTTAGCTAAATTAAATAATATAGATAAGCAGGCTAAGGCAGAGCAAGAAAAAATAGCAAAAGCTAAAGCGGATGAAGAAAAAGCGGCTAAGGCTAAGGCAGAGCAAGAAAAAATAGCAAAAGCTAAAGCGGATGAAGAAAAAGC
>CAYROI010000028.1:0-1441 GCA_964425835.1 uncultured Methylococcaceae bacterium | reverse complement strand
GGCTAAGGTTAAGACAGAGCAAGAAAAAATAGCGCAAGTTAAGGCGGATGAAGAAAAAGACAATCAAGAAAATTTAGAGCAAGCCAATTCAAATAAAAGTGTTATAGAAGAAAATGGGACTAAAAATGAAGTAGCGTTAGATGTTGAAACTGCCAAAAATAAATTAGCAGAATTAGAATCAACAATTGAGGTAAACGAATCGGTGGATGCCGAAGCTGTTTTGGCAGTAAAGGCTAAAATAGAGGAAAAAACGAATAAATTAGCAGCCTTAGAATCAAAAGCACCAGAATCTAAGGCGGGAAAGGATAAAATTGCATTTTTAAAAGCTGAAATTAAAGCAGATGAAGAAAGGCAGGCAGAATTAGTTGCGAATGCTAAATTAAGGTCTGAGGAAAATGCAAAGGAAATAGCACGATTAAAAGAGATTATTTCTTCTAGTGAAATAATAACTGAATCATCACAGAAAGTAGATGAACCAGAAATACCCGAAGAGGAAAGTATTTTCAATGATCCTTATTATCTGAGTGTTGCAGGTGGCAGTGCGTTATTTTTAATTTTATTGGGTTGGGTGTTTTTTCGAAAACGGAAGTTGAAAGATTCAACAGAAGTTGAAAGTATGTTTACAGAATCCAGTGAAATTAATTTACCTGATGATGACGATGATGAATTTGGTGTAGAAAATTTAGATGAAAATTCATTATTTATGTTTGGAGGAGAAAGTTCATTTTTAAGTGATGATAATGATTTTGATGCTTTTGAGGTTGATCAGGATGAAGTCGATCCTATTTCAGAGGCTGACGTGTATTTAGCTTATGGACGTTATCAGCAAGCAGAAGAATTAATGCGTCAGGCGATTGAGGATCAACCTAATAGAGATGAATGTAAATTTAAATTATTGGAAATTTTAGCCGCGAATGATGATAAGGAAGGTTTTGAAAAATATGTTCAAGAGTTGGCAGATAGTGGTAAAAATACAGATAATATTTTTTGGATAAAAGTTGTTGAAATGGGGCAAGAAATTATTCCTGACTCATCTTTATTAGTGTTAACAAAAGAAAGCTCTTCTAGTTTTAATGGAAATAAGGCAGAAGACGTTACTAACGATGAAGCTAATAATGAGGAAGCAGGTGATTTTGAAATAAATACGCCTCTTGATGAGTTAGATGATGAGCCTGATGTTATAGAAGATACGAATAATTTAGATGTTTCTTTGTTTGATTCAGAAAATGAAATTGAAACGGAAGATTCTTCAGTGGATTCTCAATCATTTGGCGATGATGATGATTTATCTTTATTTGATAGTGATAGTTTGGATGATTCAAGCGTTAGTTTAGAAAAAGACGATGAATTTAATGAGAAGCAAGAGTCATTAGATAATAATGTTGGTTTATCAGGTTTTGATGATGAGGCGACAGAACCTGCATCAGTAGATGAACCGATA
>CAYROI010000027.1:17998-25075 GCA_964425835.1 uncultured Methylococcaceae bacterium | reverse complement strand
AAAAATTCTGGGAAGGTATCGGGGCTTATGTATCCTTCATGGATATTGAACATCATGATACTGTCCTTGCAGCCACTAGCCACTTACCTCATATTCTAGCTTACGCGCTCACCGATTTATTAGGGCGTAAAGATGAGACCATAGAAATTTTTAACTATGCAGCGGGAGGTTTTAATGATTTTACCCGCATCGCCTCCAGTGACCCAACCATGTGGTTGGATATTTGTATGGCAAACAAGGAAGAAATTATGCCGTTATTATCAGAATTACGTTATAAGTTAGAAACTATTGAAATCTTATTAAAAGACAATAAAACTGAGGATTTATTTGAAACCTTTAGCTACGCTAAAAATGCACGACAACGATTTCTTAAGCTGACGAAGAACGAGATGATAAAAATGGCTCACAAAATTTAAGGACAGGTTTTGCACCCGCCATTGCCACGGCATCAACTAAACAATACCACGCGGCAATACCACTGGGCGGGTTGCCTTGTGTTAATGTAGAAGCGGGATCTATTGTAGCCCAAGACCAAGTACCTGCTTGTGTCCCTACTATTTCTAACCATGAAGTAATAAAAAATGCCCCTAAATAAACCATCGGTGAGCGTCCTTTGAATAAACAAATTAAAAAAGCACAAAAAAGGACTGCACCGACAACATCTTTACGTTCAGCAAAAGGACTAATTCCTTTTACTGCCCATATCCCACCGAGGATAACGACAAAAATTGAAATTTCTCGCGCATAGTGCTGAAAAAAACCTGAACGTCCCAAAGCAACCGCTGTAAGATAAACAATGCCGTGACCTGCAGGAATATAAAGTGGAATGTTTTTAAAGCGATAGGTATAAGCTTCCATATAAAGTGAGGCAAAATTTTCACCAAGGGTTGCAAAAACGACTGCAACCATTACTTGGCTTCTGACAATTTTATTTTCTCCCCAAAGCATAGCAATTAAAATAGTCCATGCAATGATAGCCAGTGTTTTTTGATGTGATAAAGGCGCGCTTCCATCATACGTTAAAGAAATACTAACGGCGATAAAGGTAACTACGCTAATGATGTAGTCTCGGCGACAATGTTTTACTTCAGTATTGGGAGCTGGAAAATAAGGCAACATAAATCTTGTAAAATAATATTAAGAAAGTAAAAAAAATAGGAAGTTATTTTAGAATTGAAGTTTGTAATCATTAGCCGCAGCTAAATTCAACTTCATACCCTGTAAATTTACGGATATTAAGAACCCCAGTATCAAGCAATAGATATTGCCCTTTAATGCCTTCTAAGATACCTGAAATTTCTGTTTGTTTATCAAAGTTAAGTGATTTTACCTTAATCGGATAGTTTGCTATAGGAAAATCAATATCAATTATTTTTTCATTAACCAATAATTCTACAGAATTTTCACCAACAGATTGTTTAATTTCATTTAATTCGGACTCGCATAAGCTTAATAATTCATCACGTTTGGTGATTAAATCAATCTTTTCGGGTTTAGATTTTAACATTTTTTGCCAACTGGTTTTATCACTCACATGTTGAGCAATAATAACTTCAATCAGACCTGATAAATGACGACTGGAGACTTTAAAAATAGGGAGGGCTTGTACTGCCCCTTGATCTATCCAACGTGTTGGAATTTGTGTGTGGCGGGTAATCCCTACTTTTATCCCCGATGAATTAGCTAAATAAACATAATGTGGCTGCATACAAAATTCATCACCCCATTGAGGATCTCGACACGTCCCTTGTTGATAATGACAGCGTTCAGGTTTCATAATACACAAATCACACTGGGCTAAAGATCTAAAGCAGCGATAACAATAGCCTTGATTAAAACTCTTGTTCGTTTTTTTATGGCAATGAATACAAGTGATACGACCACTATAAACTAACTTAATTGGTTGACCCATCAAAGGATTCAAGTTTATTAACTGGTTAGATAACGGTAATTGGTAATTGACAGGCATACCCTGTACCGTTTTCATTTTAGATAAATTTCCTAGCATTTAACCCTCGGTAGTATTTAAAATGTTACTATAATAAAAATATTTTACACGATTAGAATAGGCAATATGTCCCTTAACGAAGTTATCTTAGGTGTTGATGCACCCCATAAAATTGATGTAATCATCGAAATCCCAGCTTACAGTGATCCTGTAAAATATGAAATTGATAAAAATACAGGCGCATTAGTCGTTGATCGTTTTATGGGAACTGCCATGCAATATCCCACAAATTATGGTTATATCCCTCACACGCTATCTGATGATGGTGATCCTGTCGATGTCCTTGTCATTGCCCCTGCGGCTTTATTAAGTGGTTCTGTTATACGATGTCGTCCAATTGGCTTATTAAAAATGGTTGATGAGTCAGGCAAAGACCCTAAGATTTTAGCCGTCCCTATTGAAAAACTCACCCCCTATTACAACAAAGTAAAATCTTATGCAGATGTTACTGAGGAAAAATTATCAAAAATATCGCATTTTTTTGCGCATTATAAAGATTTAGAACCTGGGAAATGGGTGAAAATAAATGGTTGGGCTGGGGTTGATGAGGCGAAACAAGAAATCATTGAAAGTATTAATCGTTACCAACTATCATAATACTAGGTAGCCCGTAGGTAGCTTGCGAAATACGGGCGACACCTATTTGTATTTTTCCTTAAATATAAGTCCATGGTCATCAAAAATATGAATAATTTATTTTCATGCCTAGTTAATGATCCTTCCATGCTAAAGAATAAATACCCGATTAAAAATATAGCCCTCTTTTTAGTGATTAGTGGATTGATACTAACCCTATATTGGGATGTTTTTGATGTTTTAATTACGGTTTGGAATACCACCGAAGAATATAGTCATGGGTTTATGATTCCTATTATTACCCTCTATTTTTTATGGCAAAAAAAAGCATTAATACAAGCAGAAAAGTTTGCCCCCTCATGGATCGGTGTTGTAATAATTATTGTTGCAATAATTGCTTATTTTATTGGAACGGTAGGGGATGTTTATTTTGCATTACGTTTTTCATTTATTTTTCTTCTTATCGGCTTATCATTAGCTATTTCAGGCTACAAAGTTAGTAAAATAACTTTAATTCCTATTCTTATACTCATTTTTTCATTTCCACTTCCTGCTATTTTGCAAGCAGGTCTGACTGCAAAATTACAATTAATCTCATCACAGCTTGGTGTTTTTATTATTCGTGCTTGTCAGATTCCTGTTTATTTAGAAGGAAATGTGATTGATTTAGGGAATTATAAATTACAAGTGGTAGAAGCCTGTAGTGGATTACGTTATTTATTTCCATTGATGAGCCTTGCATTTATTTGTGCTTATATGTATCAAGTGGCTTTTTGGAAACGTAGCGTCGTTTTTTTAACCTCAATTCCCATTACTATCTTCATGAATAGTTTTAGAATCGGCTTAGTAGGGATTTTGGTCGAATACTGGGGTACTTCAATGGCAGAAGGTTTTATTCATGATTTTGAAGGCTGGATTATTTTTGTTGGCTGTTTAACTGTCTTAGTTTTTGAAATGTGGTTACTATCATGGAATGATCGTAAAACACGTGACTGGGACGATATATTTGGAATTATTTCCGAATCTGCACCGCGCTATATGCAGCCATATAAATTATCACTATTGCCTATTTTTTGTGCCAGCTTATTAATGATAGCCTCCCTTGTTTTTATCAAACCATTAGCCGAACGACAAGAGATTATCCCTCAGCGACAAGCGCTTAATACCTTTCCATTAGCACTAGAAAATCTGAGAGGTCATACGAGCTATTTAGATAAAGAGACGATTGATTTCTTAGGATTAACGGACTATAACCTGATTGATTTTAGAACGCCCCAAAATCAACCGATAAACCTTTATATTGCTTATTACCAGACCCAAAAAAATGGGGTTGTTCCGCACTCACCTAAATTATGTATTCCAGGGGGAGGGTGGCGTATCACCGAGCTTGTTGAGACGCAATTTGCAGAGATTAATTTTAATCGGGTGTTAATTACAAAAGGCAAACAACAACAGCTAGTTTATTACTGGTATCAACAAAGAGGAAAAAGTATTGCCAATGAATATTTTTTAAAATGGCATACTTTTGTCGGTTCTTTAAAACACAGAAGAACTGATGGCGCATTAATTCGGCTAACGACCATGATTAAAAACCATGAAGATATTCAAATTGCCGAGCAACGTTTACAACAATTTATGCAACTTTTGAAGCCTAAATTACACAATTATATTCCTAATTAATTCAAAGACAAAAGGACTGGATTAAAACTATGCCCACTTTTAAATCGTTATTGTTTTTTATTTTCCTATTTCTATTAGGCTGTGATAGTGCAAATGATGCATTAGAATATACCAAAAGTGGAAAAGAATTTTATCAACAAGGAAATTATAAAAAAGCAAAAATAGAGTTTAAAAATGCCATTCAAGCAGATAGTCAACAAATTGATGCGTTATATCATTTAGCTTTAATTTATGAAAAGGAAAGAAATGGAACAGGGATGTATAAAAAATTATTACAAGTTCTCCAAATTGATCCGAATCATATTGATGCACATCTCAAGTTAGGTTTGTTATACCTTTTATCAAATAATCAGCAATCGAACGAAGCCTTAGCAGAAGTTGCAGCAGTGCTGGCAATTGATAAAAATAATGTAAAAGCACTGGTATTAAAAGGGCAAATCTTATTCAAACAAAAAAAAATGGATGAAGCAATAGTGATTGTTGATGAGATTTTATCTCAAGATCCAGGGAATATTGAGGCAACTCAACTAGAAGTATTGATTTATGCAGAACAACAAGATTATCCTACTGCTTTGGCTAAAGTTGAAAAAGCACTTAAAAATAATAACAAGAATATTTCTCTTAGCTTAATAAAATTACAGTTACTTAAAAAAATTAATGATTTGCCACGGCTTGAAGAATATTATCTTAGTTTAATTAAAAATTTTCCCGATAAGCTTGAATTTAGTTATGATTTAGGTGCTTACTATGCTCGAAATAACAAAGAGGATAACGCACTGGCTATTTTTCAAGGACTTGTTGATAACAATCCAACGTTATTAAAACCAAAATTAGTTTTAATTAATTTTTTAAGAATTAAAAATCCACAGCAAGCTGAGAAAAAAATCAAAGAATATTTAGCGAAAACGCCTGAAGCAGCTGAACTATATATGAGTCTTGCAAGACTTTATCGCACACAAAATAAACCTGATGCAGTAAAAGAACAACTTAACTTATTAATTAAAAATTCTGATAATAAAACGGCACAGTTAAATGCGAAAATACTATTAGCGGCGACTGAAAGTGATTTAAAAAAATCAGCTATGCTTATTGATGAAGTCTTAGCCGTGAATGAGCATCATTTTGGCGGGCTTTTTTTAAAGGCTAAATTAAAATTAATCAAAGGTTTATATGATGAAGGTATCGCAGATTTACGAACTATTTTAAGAGATTATCCAAAATCAGATAAAGCAATGGCTTTATTAGCAGAAACTTATTTGAAAAAGGATTTACCTGAACTTGCCCAAGAATATTATCGAAAAACGCTTGATCTTAATCCTGGTAATTTATTAGCGATGAAGTTTGTCGCTTCTAAAATGGTCGATAATGAAGATTATTCTCGAGCGGAAAAAGTTGTACAGCGTTTTTTAGCTAACAATCCAGAAAATACCGATGGGTTGTTGATATTGGCAAAAATAAAATTCTTATTAGAAGATTGGAAAGGAACAGAACAGATCGCGGATTTATTGGCAAAAAAACCTAAAGGCGCGAGTGTTTCTGACTATCTTGAAGGGAGAGTTTTACAAGAACAAGGATATTATAAACAAGCGATTGCAAAATATAAACAAGTGTTGAGCAAGTCACCTGATTTATTTGCTGCATTAGATCGCTTAATGCTTTGCTATGAAAAATTAAATCAACGTTCGTTGATGCACAACTACCTTAATGAATATATTTCATTAAATCCAGATCAAGCTTATCCTTATGCACTGCAGGCGAAATTATTTATTTTTGATAAAAATATAGATAAGGCTTTGTCTATTTTGACTACTGCCAATCAGAAATGGCCAAAAATTTCACCGTTTTATGAGAAAATCGCAAGAATCTTTATGATGAAAAAAGAGGAAGAAAAAGCGATGTCTATTCTTAAAGAGGGGGTTAAGAATGTACCTGATAGTATTACTTTAATCGCGAGTTTAGCGACGCTTTATCAAAATAAAAAAGATTATCAAAGTGCATTAACGCTTTACGATGTGTTTGTAACCAAACACCCTAAAAATAATCTTGCGGTTAATAATTTGGCATCGCTTTTGCTTGATTATTTTCCAACCGCTGAGAATGTAAAACATGCGTTGCAACTTGCCGAACATTTTCGCGATTCAAAACAAGTATTTTTTCTTGATACTTATGGCTGGGCGTTATTTGCTAACCATCGTTATGAAGAGGCGTTAGCTATTTTTACGGATGTTGTTGCCAAAAATCCTAAAGAAGCTATTTTTAGATTTCATTTAGCAAAAGCGTACTATAAAATGAATAATATTTCTAAAGCGATTACTGAAGTTAAGCAAGCGTTAACAATCGGTGGCGAAAAAGGCGGCTTTGTGGAAAAACCTAGGGCAACTGCTTTTTTGAAAAAGCTTGAAAATGGGTGATATTAATTTATAACACTTTGTTTTAAATGATTTAATTATCATCTGTTGATCTGAAAAATAAACGGGAATATATACTATGGAGAATTGTTATTGATTTTAGATAAATGAAGAGAATATAATGGTACTGGGAATTTTTGCACCTTGAAGTTGTGGTGTATTTAATTTTTTAAAATTTAATTTTAAGGGGAAAGTTATGAAAAAGTATATACTTTCAATAACAACTATCGCCGCCTTATCCGTAACTGGTGCAGTTTTTGCCGCACCGATTACCATTGATACATTTGATGATGGGGGGGTTCCATATATCGTGAGTAACTCAGGTGCGCAGTCTTCAACAGGGACAATCGCATCGGCTAGTGCAATAGGAGGTGCTAGGACTAATAAAACTGATTTCGTAGAAGG
>CAYROI010000027.1:0-17898 GCA_964425835.1 uncultured Methylococcaceae bacterium | reverse complement strand
ACCTACAGTTCTGATGCTTTGACAAGAATTAAAAGCAAAATCACTTGGGATAGTGCGGGAGCTGGCTTAGGGGGAATAGATTTAACCCAAGGCAGAGCCCTTGATCAAGCTTATTTTTCATTTAATATCATAGATATTGACCAAGGCTCCGTAAATCTTGGCTTAATCCTAGAAGATACTAATGGTCAAACTACTTCTGTATCTAGCAATGCTATGGGGGTAGGAAACGATCAAAGAGTATATTTTGATAGCTTCTTAGACAGTGCTTTATTTGCTTTTGATTCAATTAATGCTATCTCAATAGATATTAGTCAATCCTCTTTTGCGTCAGATTTCATATTTGATAGCTTTGAAGTAGATGTTCTTCCGCAACCTCCTGCTGTTGTTCCTATCCCCGCTGCTATGTGGTTGTTTGGAACAGGGTTAATTGGCTTAGTCAGCATGTCTAAACGTAAAAAAGATCAAGCACTTACTGCTTAAATAGTAGACTGATGAAAACTAAAATTTAAGTTCCTATTTTTTATAAGATAGGAACTTATCTTTTTTTGCAAGACACGTTAATTATTTCAAAGGTCGCAGGAATCTTATTATTTATTTGTAATTTTTCATAATAGTTAATCATCACCTGCATTTTAGATTTTCCCGTCATATTATGGTTGCGCCCAACCATTACATTATGCGCGCCAATGCCTTTTAATTCACGCATTAACGCAATAACCGAATCGTAATGTGTGGTATAAATTTTTTCTGTAATAACAATTTCTTGATACCCTATGGTCTCTAAATAAGTGTAAATTTGTTGTGCATTATAAAATTCATTCACATGACTGAAATTGTCCACTTTTGCCCAAGCTTGCTTTAATTCTTGTAAGGTCTGACTGCCAAAAGTTGAAAACAACAGTGACCCTTGCGGTTTTAAAATCCGCTTAATTTCTTCAAAAACGCCCGCTAAATTTTGACACCATTGCAAAGCCACGTTAGAAAAAACTTTATCAACAGAATTATCAATTAATGGCAATGATTCGGCATCGGCACATAAATACTGAAGCTTAGTTACCGCGTTATATTTTTCTCGTGTCGCCTTTATCATAGGTAACGCTAAATCTAACGCAATCAATTGCTGACAATCTAATGAGTTTAATAATTCACCTGTTAAAAATCCTGTACCACAGCCTATATCTAAAATAGTTTCAAATTCTTCTACATTCTGAGATTTTAATAAATCTATGCCGACCGTCCTTTGTAAAGTTGCCATCGCATCATAGGAATTAACCGCGTGTGAAAACGCTTTCCTCACATCTTTTTTATCAAATAATGCATTAGCTAACACACTTATTCTCCATAAAATTTATTAATACTGCCAATAATTCATCTTGATGAGACAAAAAGGGGACATGGCCTGCTTTTTTCAAAATATGTAAAAATAATTTAGGGTGCAAAGCTTGCATTTGTTCACCTACTGCAACAGGCACAAGGGTATCTCTGTCACCGAGGATCAATAACAACGGACAATCCGATTCACTAACAACGACACGTAAATCAGTTTCTTTTAAAATAGTTAATCCTTGCTCTAAAACTGATTGCTCGGGTGCTGGGGTTTCTTGCAAGGCTATTTTTAAAGTTTTAACCATACTTTTATAATTAGCTAATCCCAAAATCTGTAATGATAAAAAGCGTAATAAGGTGAGTTGGCAATCTATCATTAAGTTATTTGTAAACCGATGCAATAATTTTAACTCCATTCCTACCCAGTTTTCTTTTTTGACAAAACAAGGGTTACTGGCTAATAAAATTAATTTATGGATGCGATGAGGAAAACGCCGAGCTAAATCCAAGGCAATTGTTCCCCCCAAAGACCAGCCCAAAACCGTACAAGGTTCTTTGGGAAACGCATTGATTAATGCTTTGTTAATTGAGTCTAATTCAAATTTTGGTAGTAAATCGCTACGCCCATGTGAGGGCAAGTCAAGGCAAATTACTTGATAATTTTGTGCTAATTTTTTCGCGAAAGTGCGCCAAATTCCTGTGTGCATTGCCCAACCATGTAATAAAACAATAGGTTCGCCTATCCCATAAATTTCTTTATGTATTTTCATATCCTTGATTTTTCTAATGCATTTAATAAAGTGGTTACATCCTTGGGTTGATGATTGGCAGAAAAAGTAATTCTTAATCGCGCTTTATTTTTAGGGACAGTCGGCGGTCTAATTGCCGTCACCAAAACGCCTAATTTTAATAATCGTTGACTTATTGCGACCGCTTGTTGTGAATCACCAATCAAAATAGGCTGAATTGCCGAATTTGAAGCCATTAAAGTCAGCCCTAATTGTTTTGCGCCTTGTTTGAATTGGGTTATTAAAGTTTGCAACTTTTCCCTGCGCCATGATTCGTTAATTAATAATTTTAAACTTGCAGACGTTGCCGCAGCGATTGCCGCAGGCATTGCGGTGGTATAAACATAAGAGCGGGCTTTTTGTATTAAGGTTTCAATAAGAGCTTCCGAACCTGCGACAAACGCGCCTGCTGTTCCAAAGGCTTTGCCAAATGTTCCCATTAAAATAGGGACATCATTTTGCGTTAATGCCAGTTGCTCAACTAAACCGCCACCTGTTTGACCTAACACGCCAAAGCCGTGGGCATCATCAACCATTAACGCGGCTTCATTCTGTTTTGCTATCATTGCTAATTCCGTTAGCGGGGCTAGGTCACCATCCATGCTAAAAACCCCATCCGTTACTATTATTTTTTTTAGAGCTTTTGAACGCTGAAATTTTTGTTGTAAGCTATCAATATCTTTATGTAAATAACGTTTAAAGTTTGCACCCGATAATAAACCCCCGTCCAACAAAGACGCATGGTTTAATTTATCTTCAAATACACCATCACCTCGCCCAAGTAACGCCGAAAGAACGCCGATATTTGCCATATAACCTGTGGAAAATAATAAAGCGCGTTCACGTCCTGTAAACGTTGCCAGTTCTTCTTCTAAAGCATGATGTGCTGTACTATGCCCACAAATTAAATGCGCTGAACCACTCCCTACGCCATATTGATTAACGGCTTGTTGAAACGTCGCAATAAGCTCTGAATGATTGGCAAGTCCCAAATAATCATTACTGCAAAAATTTAAAACCTTTTTCCCATTAATAGTAATGCGTATGTCTTGAGGGGAGCTAATAAGACGACGAGAACGATATAAGCCTTGTTGTTTTATTCGCTCAAGTTCATCTTCTAAAGCAAAATTTTTCATGATTTAAGCGTAACTCGAACCACCTGAATGTAGACCTAAGCGATCAAATAAAGCGTTATCATGATTTGTCATTGGGTTATCGGTGGTTAATAATTTATCGCCATAAAAAATAGAATTTGCACCTGCGAAAAAGCATAAAGCTTGCATTTCATCATTCATCTCATTACGCCCTGCCGATAAACGTACCCGTGATTTAGGCATTAAAATACGTGCAACAGCGATAGTACGAATAAAAGTTAATGAATCTAAAGATTCTGTTCCCATTAACGGCGTTCCTTCGACTTGAACCAACATATTAATCGGCACACTTTCAGGATGATTAGGTAGATTGGCGAGTTCAATTAATAAATTGGCTCTATCTGTATCGGATTCACCCATACCAATAATTCCCCCGCAACAAACATTAATTCCTGCATCACGTACGCGTTCTAAAGTATCCAAACGATCTTGATAAGTACGTGTGGTAATCACTTCGGCGTAATAATCTTCTGAGGTGTCTAAATTATGATTGTAATAATCTAAGCCGCCTTCTTTTAAAGTTCGCGTTTGTTCATCAGTCAACATCCCTAAAGTAACACAGGTTTCCATCCCTAACGCTTTAACGCCTTGTACCATTTCAACCACGCGGGCGACATCTTTATCTTTGGGTTGCCGCCAAGCAGCCCCCATACAAAACCGTGATGCACCTTGCGATTTTGCGCGTTTTGCGGCCTTTAAAACCTCATCAATCGGCATTAATGCCTCGGGTTTTAAATCAGAATCATAACGCGCACTCTGAGGGCAGTAGCCACAATCTTCTGCGCAAGAACCTGTTTTAATACTCAATAAACTGCTGATTTGAACTTGGTTAGGATCAAAATTATTTCTATGAACACACTGTGCTTTAAATAATAAATCATTAAAAGGTAGAGAAAATAAGGATTTTACCTCATCTAAGAACCAGTCATGGCGTAAATTAATCGGGTTAGTATCAAGCATTGCAGACATTACAGAAAATCTCCAGCGAGAATTGACAAAGCAACCTGTCAACTCAAATCAATAAAAATAGTAAACAACTGGCTGAATATTATACAGCAAAAGAATTAATAAAGAAATTATTGCAGCTGACTAATTCACCCCAAGAAATGCCGTTACTTTTTCAACGGTTAAATCAGGAAATGAATTGACAACTTGTACTTTGAAATCTGGAAAAGATTCAACAATTTCCCATTGCCCACATTATAGTTTCCTTATATTTTGTTTCTACAAACCCAGTTCAAATAGAAATTTAATAGACACATAAATAATTAATCCCATTGCCCCTAAATAAATACTAAATAACAAGGGCTTTTGTTGAAAAGATTGCCATAAATTTTTATGTTTTCCCGCCGCCTTACGTTGTAAATAAGCGTCTCTTTGTGTTTTGTAGCGATAGTGATGGTAATTCTCAAGTAACTGTTGTGCTTGATTGAGCTGTAATTCATTCCTAAGCCATAACCCAGGCATAGATATTCCCCAGTTACCCGCATTCGTTTCATAAAAATCAATTTCATGATGGGTTAATAAATCCCGCACCTCAAAAGCTTCATCTTCAGGAACACCCCTTAAGGAAAATAATAAAATAGCCATAATTAAAGTTTAATATTCAACGCATGAAGTTTACGATATAAATGCGTTCGCTCCATGCCAATGGCGGCTGCCAATTTTGCCACACTGCCCGCATTTTTTTCAAAATGATACTCTAAATAAGCTTTTTCAAAATGCTCACGGGCTTCTTTTAAAGGAAGGTTAAAAAATTCAGGCACAGCACCTAATAAAACAGGTTTTTCAGCAATTGAGCCTAATGCTGTTTTTACTTCTTCTAATTCAATATCATCGCCTACACCCAAAATCATTAATCGCTGGACTAAATTCTTTAGCTCTCTAACATTGCCACGCCAACTATAATTACGCAAAAAATTTTGCGCTGCCATTGAAAACTTTCTAAATGGTAGCTTTTCCATTCTAATAAAGTAATCGACATAAAAGTTTAATAAGCTAGGTACATCCTCGCTGTGCATCCTTAAAGGCTGAATTTTTAACGTGACTACATTTAATAAATAATATAAATCTTGCCGAAAACGTCCTGCATTGACTTCATCTTCTAAAGAGACCCGAGTTGATGCAATTACATTGACATCAACACGCACAGCTTCACTTCCCCCTACTCGTAAAAAAGAATGTGACTCTAATGCACTCAATAAACGTGATTGGGTTTCTTGATCCATTCCCGCAATTTCACCTAAAAATAGCGTCCCACCGTGGGCTTGTTCCAATAAACCTTGATAAACTTTATTTTGTTCTTCTTTACCAAAAAATTCGACCGCTGAGTTTTCTGGGGCAATACTTCCCACGGCGACATCAACAAATGTCCCTTCACGTCGGCTGCTATGATTATGTAAATAGCGGGCATACAATTCTTTCCCCACCCCCGCTTCACCAACAAATAATACCCGTGCTTCATGTTGGGCCAAGCGTTTTAACTGATCTTTAATTCGTTCAACCGTCGCACTTTTTCCCACAGGCTCAATATCAAACATTAATTGTTGTTTTAGCCCCGCATTTTCTTGCTGTAAATAACTCGCTTCTAAAGCTCTTTCAACAACGAGTAATAATTTTGCTAATGACAATGGTTTTTCTAAAAAATCATACGCGCCTAAACGGGTGGCTTCAACAGCTGTTTCTACTGATCCATGACCTGACATCATAACCACAGGGCATAAAGATTGTTCTTCTTGTTCCCATTCTTTTAATAAGGTAATTCCATCGGTATCAGGCATCCAAATATCAAGCAAAATCAAATTAGGTTCGCGTTTTTTCTTTAATTCCCGTGCTGTTTTTGCATCTTCTGCCATCATGACTTGATAGCCTTCATCTTCCAAAATTTCACAGACTAATTGTCTGATGTCTGGCTCATCATCAACGACTAAAATATAAGGATCTTTTTTACGCATGGTTATTATTTTAAGGTAAATATTTTTAAGATAAAAACAAGAAACTTGGAGGAAGATTTTCTGATACTCATATTTCCAAACAAGGAAGCTGAATAATAAATCCTGCGCCTTGCGTGTAATGGCTGTCTATCCAAATAATTCCGCCATGTTCTTCGATAATTTTTTTTACAATCGCAAGCCCGAGACCTGTTCCTTTCAATTTAGTGGTTACATAAGGTTCAAAAATAGTTTCAATTTTATCAGCACTAATTCCAAACCCTTGGTCATAAATTCCAAGCTCAATATAATTGGTATTATTATGCTTTACTTGCGTTAGTTTTATTTCAATCAAACCGCCCTCATTCATTGCCTCTAAGGCATTTTTTAGAAGGTTATGTAAAACTTGACGTATATTAACAGGGTCTGCTTGAATCATAGCAAGATTCGCATTATTAACCACATTAAAATTAATTTGAACTTGGGTTCTATACAGCAATAATAATTCCTGTACCAACGCATACAAATTAATCGCTTCCCCTTGTTTTTTAGAAGGGCGCGCATATTCTGAAAAATCATCCACCATTCTTTTCATCGCTTCAACTTGCTGGACAATGGTATTGGTTGAACGTTGTAAAATATCGGCAGACTGGGGCTGTAATTCTTTTGCCAGTTTATGCTGTAATCTTTCTGCAGCTAATTGTATCGGGGTTAATGGGTTTTTAATTTCATGCGCTAATCGCCTTGCAACTTCACCCCAAGCGGCATTTTTTTGCGCCTGAATTAAATCGGTTAAATCATCAAAAACGACCACAGCCCCCGCACGGATACCCTCTTGAGAAAACAAAGGTTTTCCACGACATAATAATTCTTGTCGCCCATTTGCCCCTAAAAAAGTAATTCGCTGCTGCCAAATATCATTATTTTTTTCAATTAAATTTAAAACAGCCGTAAAAAAATCAGCTAATTCAGGATATTGTTTAATCACAACCGTTAATGATTCACCAATAAAACAGTTTTTACCACAATGTAAAATTCGATAAGCGGCTTGATTACTGGTACGAACTTTAAGGTTACTATCAAAACTCATCACCCCCGCACTCACATTTGCCAAAATAGACTCTAAATAAGCCCGTTGCTCTTCAACTTCTAAACTTGCAATTCTAGCAATATCTCTTGATTGAGCAATACGTTGCGTCATCTGATTAAATGACTCCACTAAAAATCCTAAATCATCTTGAGTCATCACAGGTAATAACTGTTCGTAATGACCTGCGGCAACCGCTTTAGTTCCTTTAACTAATTCTCTAACAGGGGCAACAATATGACGTATGCTGACAAAGGCAACCCAAATTGCGGCTAACAAACTTAATAATAACACCAGTAGTAGTGCAAGAAAAAAACTTATTTTTAAGGAATCACGTAAGAAATTCATTTCCTGATAGCGTACAAAAGCAAATTCTATCGAATCGGCTAAATCAGAAATTCTAACAGGCACAGGGTACAATACTTGTAAATATTGTGGTTCAACGCCTTTGATAATAACCAAAACTTGAATGCTTAAACGATCATCTTCATCGGTATTTAGATGAATATAATCTTTACCTTGTCGTAATTGTAACCAAATATAATCATCAGGTAATTTAGGTAAAATATCACTAGGATTAATACTACTAAACGCAATAATTCGACCTTGCTTAGAAAATAAGGTGGCTTCTAACGCACCTAATGATTCACGAATGCTCGCTAATTCTAGTGCTAATAAAGTCTCTGATTTATTCTCTAAATTTTCAGTTGATTGTTGGGTTTGTTTTAAATGCCAACGCATTCTTTGATCTAAAGACGCTTGACTAAGCTCTAAAGCATCTTCCATTGCTTTATCTATTTCAACACTAAAACCACTATTAACGGCTTGTTGTAAAAATTGCACGGAAAAATAAAATACAATCGCGGCAGGAGCTAAAGCTAATAAAACAAATAAGGAAACCATTCGCGTCGTTAACCGAGACCCTGCTTCTTTTCTTTTTAATCCACGTGCTAAAGAATAAACATTGATTCCCACTAAGACTAATAAAGCCGCCGTTCCTAGTGTATTAATAAGTAATAATAATGAATAAATATCACTTAACTGAGAGGTTTCTTGCGTTGCAGAACTCATTAATTGCAATGACAATAAAATAAGCCCAAACAAAGTTAAAATGAAGAGACTAATCGGGAGTTTTAGCGTTGCAGAATCCATAAATTAAAATCTAGAGAGAGTAACTATTTGAAGTTCTCAGTAATTAACTCTTAAGTTAAGTTGTTTTTGTGAAAGGAAAGCTACAACCGCTACCTTGAAAAATATAATATTTCAAGGTAGCCTGTTTTAAATAGTAAACCTTTAGATGCTACCAACTACGTTTAACTTGTTTACATTTAACTTTTACATTTTCAGCATGACAACGATAAAATCCTTCAAATTCACCGCCACATTCGCTACAAGAAACCGTGCCTTTATCTAAAACTTCAACAAGACTCCAGCCGTAACTTATGTTATTGCAAAGTAAGGTTGAATATTTTTTAAAGCGATAAGGTTTGGTGGCTTTTTTAATGGCTTTTTCTTTGGTTAAACAGCCAGGGTTAGATTTTAAGTTACCTGTAACTTCTTGATAAACCCACTCATCAGTATTGGCTGCAAAGCCGTTTAAGGTAAAAAAAGATAAGACGGCTGATAAAATTAATAGTTTAAGTTTCATTTATTTTTCTCCCAAAATTATTATAATCGGTCAGCTTATTTTATACTGCTGACTCAAGGTAACTTTAACATTATTAGGCGCACTACAAAATAAATTTGTGGTGTGTTGTTATCGACGAAGATTGACTTTAAAATAATCGTGTAATAAATCATCACAACACCTTGCTAGAGGGTCAGAGGATTGTTCTATTTTCATTCTCAATAAGGCGCCTTGCCAGCTATCAACTAATAAGTCTGCCATTCTTTTTGCGGTTTTATCAGGGCGTACTGTTCCTTGCTTTTGAGCTTGATTTAATCCTCGTTCTAGCAGGTTACGGTAATCCGCTACGGCTGATTTTAAGGCTAGTCGACAAATATCACTACTATCCCCCATTTCACCCATTAAATTGCCCAATAAACAACCGCCTTTAAAGTTTTCTTGTCGAGCAAGCCGTATTAATTCATCAAAATAAAGGGTCATTGATGATA
Organism: uncultured Methylococcaceae bacterium; assembly: GCA_964425835.1. Lineage (GTDB taxonomy): Bacteria > Pseudomonadota > Gammaproteobacteria > Methylococcales > Methylomonadaceae > WTBX01. The sequence goes on along the minus strand of CAYROI010000027.1, from coordinate 8,498 downwards.
ATGCATCGTAGCGAGCGTCATCTAAGTGGGTTTCAAGTTGGGTGATAAAAGGGGTAATGTAATGCTTAATGACTTCTGCACCAAAGGTTTCTTTATTTTCAAAATAATGGTAAAAAGAGCCTTTGGGAATTTGAACGCTGTCCAGAATTTCCTTTAATCCTGTGGCATGATAGCCCTGTGTCATCATCAAGTTGACACCTTGGTCTAGTAATTTTTTGCGTTTAATTTGTTTAGATGTTAATTCGTTCATAAGAGAATCATAGGACTTGGGCTGTTAAAAAGCAATGCTTTCTTTTTAAATTATCTTAAGATGATTAAAGTTTCACTCATCTATTACTTATTTTCAGGTATAATCAAAAAATTTCAGCTTAATGGTATAGTTTTAGGTATATGTCAGACATTAAAAAAGTGGTTTTAGCGTATTCAGGGGGGCTTGATACGTCCGTTATTTTAAAATGGTTGCAGGATGAATATTCAGCCGAAGTCGTCACTTTTACCGCAGATATTGGTCAAGGAGAAGAAGTTGAACCTGCACGATTGAAGGCACAAGCGTTAGGGATTAAAGAAATTTATGTGGAAGATTTACGTGAAGAATTTGCCCGTGACTATGTTTTCCCGATGTTTAGAGCCAATACTATTTACGAAGGTGAATATTTATTAGGAACTTCAATTGCCCGTCCTTTAATTGCGAAACGTTTAATTGATATTGCTAATGAAACAGGGGCTGAGGCGATTTCTCATGGCGCAACAGGAAAAGGGAACGATCAAGTTCGTTTTGAATTAGGGGCTTACGCGCTTCGCCCAGATATTCAAATTATTGCCCCTTGGCGTGAGTGGGATTTAAATTCACGTCAAGCATTACTCGCCTATGCTGAACAACATAATATTGTGGTGGATATGAAAAAGGGTAAAGCTTCGCCATATTCTATGGATGCTAATTCATTACATATTTCTTATGAAGGCGGTATTTTAGAAGATCCATGGGCGGAAGCTGAAGATGATATGTGGCGATGGTCGGTGTCTCCTGAAAATGCACCTGATAAAGCGACTTATGTTGAATTAACGTATCGTCAAGGCGATATTATTGCGATTGATGGTGAAGCACATACGCCTCATCAGGTGATGGAAAAATTAAATAAATTAGCGGGTGATAATGGGGTAGGGCGGTTAGATATTGTTGAAAACCGTTATGTCGGGATGAAATCACGGGGTTGCTATGAAACCCCTGCAGGTACGGTGATGTTAAAAGCCCATCGAGCGATTGAGTCTTTAACGCTGGATCGTGAAGTCGCGCATTTAAAAGATGAATTAATGCCACGTTATGCCTCACTTATTTATAACGGTTATTGGTGGTCGCCAGAACGTGAAATGTTACAAACAATGATTGATGCCTCACAAGTGAATGTGAATGGTGAAGTTCGAGTTAAATTATATAAAGGTTGTGTGAGTGTTGTTGGACGACAATCCGCAACAGATAGTCTGTTTGATGAGAGTATTGCAACGTTTGAAGATGATGATGGCGCGTATAATCAGCAAGATGCCGAGGGATTTATTAAACTTAATGCGTTGAGAATGCGAATTGCTGCAAAAAAGAAATAACCGACAAGGGTGGCTTGTTCGCCCTATATAGCAAGGTTTATAATAATAACAAAACCAAACGCTGATAAGGCGAATCAGTCCGCTTAGGAAAAAACATGGCAAACCCACGTAGAGTTACTCCAGCATCTGGAAAAATGCAAAATGATATTGTTATTTTTCACCAGCAACTCCAGCACCAACGATTAATTAAGTTGAATCGTTATTTAATATCAGCGGTTTTTATATTAATGACCTTAGTATTTGTTTTAGGTTTTTTTATATTTCCTGATAATAATGATATTGCCAAGACCTTAAAAAATAAACAACAACTTGCGGTTACCATGAAAAACTCACCCGTTATTAGTGCTGAGATTGATAGCCTAAAAGGTGAATTGGTGGGTTTAGTCACAGGGTCTATTGAGGCTAAATTAAAATCACTGGAAGAAGGAATTAAACTTGGGAGTGTATTAGGCTCTTTACAAACCTTGCAGGATGTTCGTAATGATGTGAAGCTTTTACATAAATATTCAGACCCATTAGAGCAAAAACAACAGCAAATTGCACAAGCTAATGTGGCATTGATTGATGAGGTTTCTCATCTTAAAAGGCTCATTTATTTAACATTAGGCTCATGTAGTTTAATGTTTACGGCTTTATTATTAATTTGGGCTAGAAATCGTAAGCATTTTTTAAATTATCAGAAAAATGCGCCTTCTTTATTAAAATCAGCGAATATCTCTGAGTAATAATTGTTTATTACGTTGCGTCATTTCTAAATGGCGCATAAAATTCATACCTAACAGAATTTCATTGCCATCCATATAAGGATTGATATGCGCCCTAAGATTGAGCAACGTAATTGCGCCTAAACTAACACTGTTTAAGTGAGTTGAAAAAACAGTGATTGAGCCATTAGCCGTGGTTACTTGTAAGGGATAACCTTTTTTTAATTGCAAACGTTGGGCGATATTTTCAGGAATACTAATTTGGGTCGCACCTGTATCTAGTAAAAAGATGACTTTTTTGCCATTGATTTTTCCATTAGCAACATAATGACCTTGACGATTCTGAATTAAGGTGACTTCTGCAATACGATCATTATCATAATGTATCGCAACCGCCTGATTGGGATTGTTTTGTTTTTCTAATAGCTTATTCGCTGCAATAGTTAATAAGCCTAAAAATAAAAACCACGCCAGATAGATCATACTTTGCCCAATTTTTTTACTCATGATTATTTTTATCCTGTACTAAAATCCACGGTTTAATAACAACAGCCCAGAGTATTGTATTTTTTTTTACCCATTTTTGGGCTTGAATGTCTGAAACTTTGCCAATTTTATTGGCTTTCATCCAGATTTCAACTTGGTTTTTATTATCCTGTGAAAATTGATAAGCGACATTAATTAAATCTAAATCTTCTGCAACAAATACCGCATGACCTTTAGCAAAAAAACGTTGTAGTTCATGCCAAGGCATTTTGGAGGTTTCTAAGTTTATTTTTTTGTAGCTGATGGGGGTGTTTTCTTGAATCATAAAATTCTGATAGCTTTATTAAGAAGATACTGTAAGAATAAGCGTGTTATTTTATCGTAATAAACACATTAATCATTATTAAAGAGAAAAATAGTTATGTCACTTTTCAGCTCCATTAAGAAAAAAACCACTTTAAGTGCGGCGACCAGCCAAATTGCCAAAGCGCGTAAGGCAAAAGACGAAAAAGCACAGCAACTTTATAAAAGTGCCTACGAAGGCTTTGAATTTGTGTTGAGTGATAATTTGATGCTTGCAGATGCGCTATATAACTGGGGTTTTGGGTTATTAAATCAAGCAAAAAGTCAACAAGGTGAACAAGCCATTAAATTATATGAAGAGGCGATTAATAAGTACAGTTTTTGCTTAACGATAGAGCCTTATTATTTAGGGGCGGCCGTTGAGGGCGGCGTGGCTTATATGGACATTGCACGTATTAAAGGCGTTGTTGCGGATGATGATTTATATGAACATGCAAAAAAATGTTTTGAACGCGCAGGAGAAATTCAACAAGGGAGCGGTGCATTTAATTTGGCTTGTCTTTATAGTATTGGTAATAATCAAGAAGCTTGTCTTGCCTCATTAAAAGAAGCCAAGGATTCGGGACATTTACCTGATGAAGCGGATGTTTTAAATGATCCTGATATGCAAAATGTTATTAAAATGCCTTGGTTTATTGAATTTATGGATGAGATAAAAACTGAAAAAGACGTGGCTACAAAAGCTGCGGCTGAAAAGAAAAAAGCAAAAGAAGTTGACGATTCAGCAACTGAGGATGAAGTCGCGTCAAAGCCTGATGAAGGGGGCAATGTTGAAAGTTCAAATGATACAGAAGGAGCTGAATAGCCTATATTAGGGGAGGTGGGTATGAGAATTTTCCCTAGTCATTTTAAAGCATTATAGTGATACGAATTATCTATGAAATTTCAATTTAACGATCCCGCAACAGATTTTTCCGATGGTCTAAAGGTGATTAAAGATTATCATCAAAGTCTTTTGCAAAAAGGGGAATCCTTATTATTACTTGCCGATGAAATTAAACAGCAAGGTATGAATGAAGCATTAGCGAATCGGTGTATTGATTTACAGTGTTTTTATTTTCATGCGAATCGGTTGCATCATTTAGATGAAGAACAAGGTTTGTTTCCTTTATTAACCGATTATTCTCCCTTTTACAATGGCATGATGGATTTATTGACTCACGATCATGAAGAAATAGAATACGATTGGCAATTATTAGCACAGATGTTGGGTAAGCCTGAAGCAATTAGCGATTATACTAAGTTTCAAGGACTTGCGATTATATTTGAAAAAAAACAGCGTGAACATTTACAACGAGAAGAGGAAGATTTTTTACCGAAAATAGAATTAATACTTTCATCGGCACAAAAACAGCAGGCGGGTCAAAAAATGTCAGCGTTGAGGAATTTAACGTAGAGATATAACGTGCTTAACGTTTCTATCTTAGCTTTAGGATGTAAAGCGTAGTAGCAAGTCTTCACTATTCTCGCCTCATTATCGTTCAATTAAAATGAAAAAAAAATCATTCATAACAAATTTTCTTTTGACCTCAAATTCTTTAAAGAAAAATTTTATACATTCTTTTTGTATTATTATCGTTATTATTGGTATTTCTGAAGCATTAATTATGCTTTTACTAGATAAAATTTCTTTTTTATTCACATCAATAGAAGTTGTTTTTATTGATGTTACTCTATTGGTTTTATTAAGTTTTTTTCCGCTTTGGTTTTTTGCATTACGTCCTTTATCCATGCAAATTATTGAAGAAAAAAGAATGAATACTCAATTGCTTGAAGCTTTGGGTACTTGTAATGAAGTGATTTTATTGGTGGATAATGGAGGAAGGGTTTATTACGCAAATGAAGCTGTTTATAAAACAACAGGATGGACAGCAGCGGAATTATTAGGAAAAAACATTTCTGTATTAAACGCGCCTAATGTAAATAAAAAGACCTTAAAAGAATTAGAAAATTGTTTACGGCAAAATAAACCTTGGTTTGGGCGGTTACTTGCACGGCGAAAGGGAATGGAACAAATTAAAATTTCAGGACAAACAACCGCACCTGATCCACTTGAATATTGGATGGAAGTTGATATAACGCCGATATTGAAAGAGGGTAGAAAGAATGATTATACTGTCGTACTACATGATGTTAATCATTTGGTTGAAAAAGAAAATATTTTTAAAATGGAAAAGGAAGATGTAACTGCTCGAATTACCATTGCCAATATATTGCAACAATCAATACCATTGAAACAACGTTTTGTTAAAGTTCTCAATATTTTATTTACTTTAAAGGATTTTGAATTGGAAAATAAGGGGGGGATATTTCTTAAAACTGAAGATGAAAACTTTTTAGATATGTTTGTTTTAGAAGGAAAATTTAGTGAGGAGTTTATCCGTAAAGAAAAACGTGTTGCTTTAGGTGCATGTTTATGTGGTCGAGCGGCTGTTTCTGGAAAAATGATTATTTCAGATGATTGTTTTTGTGACCCAGATCATGAACATCAATTTAATGGTATGAAAGCACATGGACATTATATTGTGCCTCTTTTATTTCATGATAATATTTTGGGCGTTTTATTTTTATATACTTCCCCTTACCCTACAAGAAGTGAAACGAGAATGAATATATTCATTCAAATAGGTGAAATGATGGCACTCGCTCTGCTAAGAGAAAAAACCCAACAATCACTTTCTTTAGCCCATGAAACGGCATTACAAGCTGCAAAAGATAAGAGTGGTTTTTTAGCCAAGATGAGCCATGAAATTCGTACACCTATGAATGGGATATTAGGTATGTTGGATATTTTGAAAGATACTGAAATGACTCATGAACAACGTGATATGGTTCAAACTACCGTAAATTCTGCCAATTCATTATTGATTATTCTTAATGATATTTTAAATTTTTCTAAACTAGAAGTGGGCAAAGTAGAACTGGAAAATAGAGAATTTGATTTACCTCATTTAGTTAAGGATATTTGTTCTCTAATGGCATTAGGAAAGGAGAATAAGAAATTAGATATAAATTATTTTTTGGCGACTAAGCTTCAACCGTACTGGTTGGGTGATGAGGTTAGAATTCGACAGATATTAACTAATTTATTGGGAAATGCGATTAAATTCACAAATACAGGTGAAATTTTTGTCAATGTAAAACTAGCTAAAAGTAACCAGCAAGAATCTCAAATACGTTTTGAAATTCAAGATACAGGTATCGGTATTAGTCCTGAGATTCAAAAAAATTTATTTCAACCTTTTACCCAGGCAGATAGTTCAACAGCACGTCATTTTGGCGGGACAGGATTGGGGCTTTCTATTTGTAAAGAGTTAGTTGAGCTAATGGGCGGAAAGATTGGCGTAGAAAGTGAATTAGGAAAGGGGGCTTTATTTTGGTTTACTTTACCGTTACAGTTATCAGATCGTACAGTCGCCACAACGCCTGATGAAGTTAATTTACCTGATTATAGTGATTATAAAATATTAGTTGCAGAAGATAATAAAATTAACCAAAAAGTAATTTTGAGTTTTTTAAAGAGATTTAATATTAAGGTAGATCTAGTTGAAAACGGTCAATTAGTATTAGAGAAATTAGCCATTAGAAAATATGATTTGGTTTTTATGGATTGTCAAATGCCTATTATGGATGGTTATGAGGCAACACGGAAACTGCGTAAGAATGATTTAACTAAAATGGATGGTTCTCAGCTTCCTATTATCGCATTAACAGCCAATGCATCTGAGGGTGATAAGGAAAAATGTCTTGGTGCAGGGATGGATGATTATCTAGCGAAACCTATTGAGCCAGCATTACTTGCTGACATTTTAAGTAAATGGTTAGGTCAGTCAGATTAAGAGCCGACAAAATGACGACTCTATTTTTTGGGAATAATTTAGGTTCGTTACTTAATCACCAGCTCTAACATCAAACTCAATTTTCCAATTTGCACCATCACGTTGAGAGACGGCATGTAATTCAAGCGTTCCAACTTCTGTTACTATGGCACGTAGATTGACAGGAACAACTTCCCCCATTTTATGGGTATCTTCTGGTAGCGTGATTTCAATTTCATCTAATTCCTCTAATTCCTCATCACTCCAATAATCAAGTCGAGTACCCGCTAGATCTTCGCGGCGGTTGTTTGATCCAAAAAAGCGAAAACGGACGGGTTCGCCAATCACTAAACCAAATTCATCATCAGGTAATAAGGTCTCTGTGCCTTCTTCCATACCAAAAGGGGCAATACATAAAGCTTGAATTTCAGGCGATAGACCTGGAATAGCAGGCATCGCACTTTCTATACCGACATAATAAGATGCTGCCGTTCCCCCTTTAATTCTTACTCCTTTACCTTGGCGAACGAAGCCATAATAAGCTGCTCCTCGTGCCACCGCAAGATCTAAATCAGCCCCTGCTAATAATCGTGCCTCAGGGGCATCTTCAGCACTTAACCATTCGTTTAAAACTGTCATTAAGCGTTCAGCAAGAATATCAGCTTTTAACACCCCGCCATTAAATAAAACCGCAGTTGGATGTAAGAAGCTTGCATTTTCAGGTAATGAAATATCGTTTAAATCATCGGTTGCAGATAATTGTTTAGCTAAAAATGCCGCTAAATGGCGTGTAATCCCCGCATCTTGTGCATAAGGTAATCCTGCGGTTCTTAATCCTGCGCGGGTACGGGTAACGGGTCTTTCACTCGCATCAACTTTAGGTAAAAAACCTTCAACTAAGACGCGATTAACTTCTTCACGGGTTAATTCACTGCGTAATGTACCACCTATTAATGAAGAGCCACGGTTAGCAACCACTAAGGGGATGCTATCAATATCGGCATCATTAAATATTTTTTCTTTTGCATCACGACAACTATGGGTTAGTGCTTGAATTTGCCACGGTTGTAATCGTGTGCCTTCTTTTTCAATTTTGGCTTTAATTGTGTAGGCAAGGGCTAAATCCATATTATCCCCACCCAGTAAAATATGATCGCCTACTGCGACACGGGTTAATTCTAGGTTTCCTTCTTGCTCGGTGACGGCAATTAATGATAAATCCGTTGTACCACCGCCCACATCAATTACCAATAAAATATCGCCCACATTAACCTGATTACGCCAATCACCGTGACTTTTTTCTATCCAACTATATAAAGCAGATTGCGGTTCTTCTAATAAAATAGCTTGTTCTAACCCTATTTGTCGTGCCGCTTCGACCGTTAATTCCCGTGCCGATGGATCAAAAGAGGCGGGAACTGTGAGTGTTATATTTTGCTCAGTTAACGGTGCGTCAGGATATTGCGCTTGCCAAGCTTCTTTTAAATGTTCTAAATAGGCAACAGTGGCTTGAAAAGGTGAAATTCGC
>CAYROI010000026.1:22670-25861 GCA_964425835.1 uncultured Methylococcaceae bacterium | reverse complement strand
ACTTAACCTTTATTTTTCTCATATACCCAAAATCATTGAAAATGCTTAATAAAACCGCTTTAATTCGGTCACATTCACGTACATCACGAACTTTACTATGTCGTAATTCTAAGGTTCGTTTAAGTTCTGGTGTCAGTTTTATTTTCATTGCCTGTATACCTTGACCTTATTTTGATAATTTATCAAGCATTTTCAATGATTTTAGGTATATCAAAATATAAAAAATTATTTACTGGGTAACAATAAACCTTACTGCATCAAGTTTCAGTTGTGCGTCATTAATATTTTCATGTAATAACAACGTCATATCTTTAAGCTGTTCAATTTCCAAGGATTTAATACTTGGATTTATTTTTTTCAAACGCACCAAACGTTTAATTTCATGCGTTAAAGAATCAATCATAATTTGAGTGCTTTTTTTAATTAATACTTGCATTTTTATTTGCGCTTGTTGTTCTGCAAAGGTTAATAATTGCTGAATAAGTGGTCGTTGTTCTGATAAGAAATTTCCCATTTGCGCTTTATTTAATCGGTCATGGGTTTCAATTAAATCTTCATGGAGGATTAAATTACTTTTATCATCTTTATTTTGATCTATAAGAACCCGTATGGGTGTGGGTGGTAAAAAACGCCCAATTTGTAATTCTGTCGGCGCAGAACATGCAATAATAAATAAACATTCTAATAAAAATTGTCCGCCATTGAGTAATGGATGATTAACCACGCTCATGCTTGCATTTCCCGTTTCACTAGATAAGACTAAATCCATTGCCGCGATCATCATCGGATGTTCTATGGTAAGAAACTGGAAATCTTCACGTATCAATGCTATTTCTCTATTAACCGTTACCGTTATTCCTTCTTCAGGTAAGTGAGGAAAATGGGATAATCGCAAACTCTCGCTGGGCATTAGAATATAACAGTCTTCAGAATGCGCTTCGGAATTAACGCCGTAACAATCAAATAAAGCTTCTGCATAAGCCCACAAATTTTGTTGTTCTGCTTGTTCTAATTGTTTAATGAGTTCTTGAGCAATTTTAGGACGACAAGAATTTAATTCTAATAATTGATCACGTCCATTATGTAATTCAATCTCAATCTCTGCGGCTAATTGTTGCGTTTTATCAATAAAGGCATCAATTATTACATTATCTTTGGATTCCATTACTTGTTTAAGTTCATCATTTAAAGTAACAGCAACGGCTTGTGCTGCCGAACAATTATGATGAAAGGCATCTAAACCTTCTGCATACCAACGATATAAAACCTGTTCGGGACTATTGGGTTGATAAGGAATATGAATTTGAATCACAGACTGTTGACCAATTCGATCAAGGCGACCAATACGTTGCTGTAATAAATCAGGATTAGTGGGTAAATCAAATAAAATTAAATGATGCGCAAATTGAAAATTACGCCCTTCGCTGCCAATTTCTGAGCATAATAAAATTTGTGCCGCATTATCGGGGTCAGCAAAATAAGCCGCCGCTCGATCACGTTCAATAATACTCATTTGTTCGTGAAAAACGGCAACGCGTATCCCTTGTTTTTTTAAAAATTTTTCTAAACTGACCACTGTTTCCGCTAAATGGCAAATTAGCACTGCTTGTTGCGGGATAAGTTGTTTTAATTTTTCTAATAACCATTGGGTTTTTTCTGCAACTAAAGGATAAGCATAAGCTTTTCGCTCAGGAAACCCTTTAACCGTTTGCCGTGAGTTTCTAAATAAAATTCGCCCTGTTCCATGATGATCCAATAAAATATCAATTAACTGCAAGCGAGCATTAACCGCCTTATCAGGCTGGTAAAGATCATTTAATAAATTTTCAACATTATCATGTTTAACTAATTTTTTAAGATTATTTTCAGCGGTTTTATTTAAGGGTTCATTTGTTAATAAAAGCTTGGCAATTTCGGCGATAGGTTCAAATTGCAGCTGCTCTTTTAAGAAAGTTTCAAAATTATAAAAACGATCGGGATCAAGTAAACGTAATTGAGCAAAATGACTTTCTTTACCCAGCTGCTCAGGGGTGGCGGTTAATAAAATAACCCCCTGCGTTTGCGCAGTTAATTGTTCAACAAATAAATAGTCAGCACTCGGTTGCTGTTGATGCCACTCTAAATGATGCGCCTCATCAATAACTAACATATCCCAGCCCGCATCAAGTGCTTGTTGTTGACGTTTTGGGTTATTAATAAAAAATTGTTGTCCTGCTAAGACTAATTGTTCAGAGAGGAAGGCGTTATCATCGGCTATTTCTTCACAACGCGCTTCATTAAATAAACTAAAACGTAAATTAAAACGTCTGAGCATTTCAACTAACCATTGATGTAACAAAGGTTCGGGAACAATAATTAATACACGTTGACTTAAACCATTAAGTAAGCGTGAATGCAAAATCAAACCCGCTTCAATGGTTTTACCTAAACCGACTTCATCAGCGAGCATGACTTTAGGGGAAAAACGATGGGCGACTTCTTGGGCAATAAATAATTGATGGGCAATAAGCGAGGTGCGCCCCCCTTGTAAACCTTTGACGGGGGATTGCTGTTGTTTTTGTAATTGCTGCCACGTTTGATAGCGTAATAAAAACCATGCACTAGGGTCTGTTTTTCCCGAAAATAAGCGTTCTTGAGGCTTGTTAAACTGGAGATGATGATTGAGATCAATCTCATCTAAATTAATCGTTTCACCTTTATCATCGACACCTTGATAAGTAATCAGTCCTTGTTGCTCAGATAATTTTTTTATTGTTATTTTAAGATTCTCTGTCGATTCAATCTCATCACCCATAGCAAATTTAACCCGAACTAAAGGGGTATTATCCCGCGCATAAACACGGCGTTCTCCTGTGGCTAAAAAAAGTACGGTGACACGATTGGCTGAGGTTTCAAGGATAATCCCAAGCCCCAATTCAGGTTCAGTACTACTAATCCAGCGTTGACCTACAATAAAATTATTCATAGTTTTTTAAAAATTAAATCCCAAACACCGTGACCTAAACGCACGCCTCGTTGTTCAAATTTAGTTAAAGGGCGATAATCAGGACGGGGGCAATAATCTTTAGAGGGACTGGTATTAATGAAATCTGCATGGGTAGAGAGAATTTTTAACATGTCTTGCGCATAATGCTGCCAATCCGTTGCTGCATGAAAATAGCCGTGGTGTTGTAATTTTTTACTCAGTAATG
>CAYROI010000026.1:16081-22570 GCA_964425835.1 uncultured Methylococcaceae bacterium | reverse complement strand
GCTGCCATTTTTGCAAGGCTATCGCCATTACCAAAGCCTATTTCAACAATAACAGGCGCGTCATTATCAAATACGTGTTTGAAATCATAATTTTGTTTAGGATCAAGGCAATATTTATCCCATAAGGTTTCGATGGCAAGTTTTTGTCCTGCAGTGGCACGACCTTGCCTAAGAATGAAACTACGAATACGGTGATTTTTAGTCTGAGGGGGAGGAAGATTCATTATTAATAATTTGCGCGGAATTAACGGTTATTTTTTGTAAAATTTATCGGAAGCTTTTATAAGTCAGTACGCTTTCATGAATTAATTTATGTAAAGTAACATAGATAGCTTTAGTGCTTTAATTCCTAGCTTTTTAATTTCTGTTCGATTACATACTTTGAGATTAATCCATTTTTAATTTTTCTTTTTACCGATAAATCATGCCACCAATTTTTCATTGATGCTCTAAACTCTTTGCCTAAGCTAAAATTCTGGGTTTCTCCTTTTAAATTTTCATCCTTTATTAAATTAAGAACAACGTCTTGATAAATTTTAGCGCCAGCGACAACCGCACGTGAAAAAGTACAATATTCATCATCAGTTTCGGATAACTTTGCAACTTGAGTTTTATAGATTACACCACCATCTATATCCGAAGTACATTCATGTACGGTTGCTCCTACCATTTCTAGTTTTTCATCATATAAAGCCCAAAATGGACAAGAAGCTCCACGGTAAAAAGGTGATAAACCTGTGTGCATGTTTAAAGCACGTATGGTTGCCATATTTAAAATCTTATCTCCAATAATCCCTGTTCCATAAATTAATAATAAATCAGGTTTCAAAGATTTTATAATTTTAATTCCATGATCTGTATTAATTCCTTCAACATTAATTAAATCCTTTTCATTAAAAAAATGTTCGCTTAGTTGTTTACCAAAAACAGACATATTAGCGTGGTCAATTTTTTTAGCCTCATTATTTAAAATGGATAAAATTCGCGCAAATGATCGGTTTATTAGTTGTATAAAAGTATATTTTTTTAATAAATAATGAATACGCTGTAATGTTGATTTTTTAATACCTCTGTCAACGACAATGGCATTTAAATCAATTTTTTGTGATAATTTGTTGGCGACATATCGGTGTTCATAACCGTCCGCCGTGATAAGGATTATTTTAATTTTCGACCTCCCCATGCTTCCCTGAATTTTCTCGGGTTAAACAATGCTTCTAGATTATAAGTATAAGTGTAAAATTTAAGTAGTCGTTTAGCGGTAAATTTCTTTTTTTCTTTAATGGAATCGACAATATCTAATGTTCCCCATAAAAAAAATCGAGGAATGGAAAAAACTAAAATGATTAAATTGGCAAGCCAAGCTGTAGAGGCAGAATGCCATTTTGTTAAGAAAAATAAAATGCCTCTATTAACTGCATTATATGACCAAGCCGTTCCCGCCCAATTTTTAAGACTCCCACCATAAACATGGATAATATAGGTATCGGGATAATACAAAACTTTTAAGCCTTGTTTTTTTACTTTCATACATAAATCAGTTTCTTCACCAAACATGAAATAACTTTCATCCAAAAAACCGATTTTTTGCAAGAGTTCATTTTTTATGAGTATGCAGCTTCCCATGACACAATCGACTGAGTGTATCGTATTCCACTCACGCATACCATAACGATCTCGGTTTAATAATTTGTTTTGTGGGAATAGCATGGGTAAAAACGTACCAATTAAAAAAATGGAGATTAAATCTGGAAAGCGAAAACAACTATTTTGAAAATCACCATTAGGATATCTAAGTTTACAGCCAACAATGCCTGCATCGGGTCTTTGTTGTGCAAAAACCATCATTTTGTCTAAGCTTTCAGATTTTACAACGGTATCACTGTTGAGCATTAAGACATAAGTGCCTATTGCAATTTTAAAGCCCTGGTTATTTGCTTTTGTAAAGCCTAAATTATTTTTATTGGTAATTAACTTAGCGTGAGGGAATCTTTGTTTAACCATTTCAACGGATTTATCAGCAGATCCATTATCGACAACAATGATTTCATAAGAGACTTTTTTGGTTTGCTCAACAATGGAATTTAAACATGCCTCTAATAGCGTTGTGGTATTCCAGTTGACAATGACAATTGATAAATCCAAGTTCATAATTTTGTTTTATTAAGATTTCTTTTAATTATATCCAAATAATTGTACGCGCCATTAATTTTAAGAATAAACTTTAGCATACTATCATTAGGTGATACTGAAACCCGTCCAATTCTTGTTGAATCAGGCGCGTCTTTAACAAAACAAGGCTCTATGGTAAAGCCATATTGATAACCTACATCACGAACTTTTTTACAGACGTTTTTATCATGATTACCATGAGGATAAGCTATTCCAAGTATCTCATGACCCAAAATATTTTCTAATGCTGATTTAGAATGACTTAATTCATAATCAAGTTTTTCATCGTCGATTTCATTCAATTTTTGATGGGTTGCTGTATGCGATAATAATTCAACGCCTTGTTGATCCAATTGTAATAATTCTTCAGCCGTCATTATGATTTCATTGTGATCTGCATAATCTTTTGACATTGGCCATTTTGGAAGTTCACCTAAGTAATCGGTGGGTACAAAGATAGTTGCTACCACGCCATGTTGAATTAAAATAGGATGAGCATTGTCGATAAAGTTTTTAAAAGCATCGTCAAAAGTAATGGTAACGGCGTTTGATAATTCAGTGTTTTTTACTATTTCTAAAGTGGTGACTGATTTAAAGTTTTTAGCTATATAGGCTATTTGTTTATTAAAATTATCACAGTTTTCTGAGTAGATACTATGATAGTTAATAATAATCCTTTGGTCTCTATCATTTTTAAAAAATAAAATCCAATAATATAAACAGGCTAAAACTAATTTTATAAATTCTTTTATTTGTTTTTTCATTTTTTAACCCATTTATCCTGAAATAAAGTTTTTAATGGTAGTAATTAATTCTTCTGAAACCGTTGTGGTTACTTTATCAGTATTTAGGGCTTTATCTTTAAGCATTTGATCCAGCGTTGATAATAGATGGCTTTCATCTTCGACAACTTTAATTAATGAGAAATTTGAAAAACGCTTTACGGTGGCTAACTGATGATTATTTCTATGCTCTCCTTTTTCGGCTAAACGCGGCATAATTAATAAGGGAATGCCTAATTCTAATGCGGTGATTATTGTCCCTGTTCCTGCATGAGCAATAATAATGTCTGCATCTTTGATACGTTTATTATAATTAACGGGGTCAATGGTTTGGCAGAATTCAATATGTTTGGGGGTGAAACTAGAATTGCCTATTTGGGCGAATACAGTTTCATTTGGATGAGTTGCCGCCCATTCATCAATGGGTTTAATTAGGCGATCAAAAGGGAGTTGAGAGCCTACGGAAACAAAAATCATAAGACAGCTCCATGAAAATAAGGCCCTTCAGGAGCTGATAAATGTTCCCATTGGGTTAACCATAAATCAGCGTAAGGTTTAACTTTTTGACCACTGAGTGACAATTGCTCTACATTAGCTAAACTATCCACCCAAATGGTTTTAATTCTCATTTTTTTGGCAAAAAATAATCCAAAAAACCCAGGAGCAGCACCAGTTGAGATAACCACATTAGGACGAATGTAGATGAGCAGAAAAAATATTTTTATGGCCTGTCCCAATAAACGAAATTTATCCCACATTGAGGCATCGGGAACTGCATAAAATTTACCCTCATCTAGGGATTGATAATAGCTTGGATCAGTTGAAATATAGCATTTTTCAAAACCATCAAAAGCGGCTTCTAAGCGGCGCATTTCTATCCAATGTCCGCCTGATGATGAAATAAATAGAACTTTTTTAGGTTTAATCACGGCTTGACTCATCTCGTTCCCATTGGGTTATTTTTCTATTGTACTGATAATTAGCCCGTATTCGGGTAATAATATTAACGCCCACATAAACAATAATTTTTGCCCATAGTTTAAAATTACCAAAAAGTTCAATTATTGCGCCCTTATAATCTTTGGTTTCATTATTTAATAAATGTGGGAATCTTTCTTTTAATTCATAACGACCTAATCGACTGCGTGTGGTAATTTTAATTAGGCTGATTAAATCTTTTGGGGCAGTCACCGTTGAATAACAATCGGATAGGGGGCGTTCAGCTTCGGTAAATAAACAGCGGACGTAACCATCATCAGCAATAATATTGGGAAACTCATCAAAACGTTGTCGCCCTTTTTCTGATAAGGCATAAACACCACTGCCAATCATGCCTGCTTTACAATAGGGTAAGTCTAACCAAATTTCATAAAAAGCACGTACAAACCAAGAGCTAGACAATAAATCCATGTTTACACGGCTTGAGGTTGCTAAATAATTTTTATTACTTAAGGTTAAACAAAGTGCTTTAACTGCTTCAATGCTTAAAACGACATCTGCATCCAAATAAATTCGAGGATAGAATTTTGCGACTCGATCGCCTAAATTAAGGGCGTTACTTTTAGAGGCAATATTTGTTTCTAAACAAATAATTGTAGAATCCAATGCGTTAACGATTGAATAGGTATTATCTTGGCATCCATTACAAACAACTATAATTTGTAGGTGGTAATCAGGGTCTGGTTTGATCAGTGCAGTTAAACATTGGGTAATGCTCGAGGCTTCATTGTGTGCAGGAATGATGATGGATACATTTTGTTGGGTCATAGTTTTTTAAATGAAGCGGTAGATGTTGGCTTATTTGTATTGTTTAATGGTTCATTCATTGACTTAGGTTGTAGTTGCGAAACTGCACTTGATACAATCGCACCAGTAAAAAGAAAAACGGCAATATTAGCTTGTCCAAAATAAGAGACCGCTAGAAAACTCATCATATGTACAAATAATGTGACCCCTGATGACCATAGCATCCACTGTTCTGTTATTGATTCAGTATTTCTTAATGCTTTGCCAATTATTCCATAGACGCGAAGAAAGAAAAAGAAAAATAATAACATGCCTAGTAATCCACCGCGAACGGCTTCGAGTAAATACTGGTTAGTCATGTCTTGCATTCCCCAGCCCCAATGCGCTGTTCCATGTGTGCCAATAAAGGCCCATTCGCGGAAATGTTCAATAGATTTTTGTATTAATCTAAAACGGTGGTCGCCTGTCGAACCGCCACTGATATCTATCCTTGCAACAAGTTGCCAAACAGGGGCTTTCATTACCATATGCAGTGAAAAGAGTAAAAATAAAATGCTACGGCGGATCATTTTCATTTTATAACGTAGGTTAAACATACCAAGTCCCAGCATTCCAAATATGACCGCCAGTACTGGTGTACTAGAGGCAGTATTGGCGACAATAAAACCAACCGCAATAATAAAAATAGTGATTTGTGATTTAGGGACTAATTTTGCAAACCAAATTCCACCGAGCCAAGGTAATAATCCCGCCCAAAAAACACCCGCCATTAAGGGGTGTGGAAAAGGACCTTGGCATCGAAGTCGTCCATGACGGATCATGGTATTTTCACGAACGCCTCCGAAAACAGAAAACATGTTTTTTCCCGTAGCACGCTCAATAAAAAAGAAAACTAGCATAGGAATGGCAATTAATCCAAGGATTAATGCGATACGCTTAATATCTTCGTTAGAACGAACATAGACGCGACCAACAAAATAAGCACCGACAACATCAAGCATATAACCTGTACGGGTGATAAGACCTGATGTACCTTTTAAAAGCCCATAAGCAATAATTGCCCAAACCATCCACCATAAAATCATCGTGTCAGGTTTTTCAAGTTTAAAATGACGCGCTTCCCCCCGCATAAAAATACGGGCAAGGGATACCATAACTAAAATACGGATAAAACTAAAATCAAGGGTTGCAATAACAACCCGTTGCGCCCCTGGAATAGCCAGCATAAAAAAAAGTAAGGGCAGTACCACACGTTCACGTGGTTGCGTCAATATAGCAATGCCACAAATAACAAGCATCGCAATACCCAATGGATGGGCAACATCGTGGTTACTCCATTCACCGCCCCCAAAACCTTTAGGCATACTACGTGTAACCATAAGTTTAATAACCTAATGCTTTAATTTTTTTAATGAAGTCGTTGGCGTAGTTTTTTCTTATAAACACGTTTTGCTGTTCCCAAAATAGAGCGTATTTTTTCTAAAGTATTAAGACGATTCCACCATAAAGGAAATAATTTGAACCCTTCATAATGGGGAACGCCCGCCCCGAGTAATCGTAAAACAAGAAGACGCGCCCATAGTGACGCCCGTACATCTAATAAATTCGGTTGTGATCGAGGTAATAAAGAAGGGTTGTTTTCTTCAACGATAAGGTAACCTGCATCAACCGCTTTACGCAGTAATTGCTGACCACGTTGGGTTCTAACGACAATCAGTGATTTTCCCGCATCCCCAGGTTTTACGTCTTTATACCAAGGATCACCAATGGAAAGATCGGCAAATTCTCC
>CAYROI010000026.1:13326-15981 GCA_964425835.1 uncultured Methylococcaceae bacterium | reverse complement strand
GCAACATCACAAGGTTTACCGATAAAAACACTTTTTTCAGAATTATTTTCTATTTTTTCAATGCTATCGCAAGGACTTGCAGGTGCGTAACGCGAGCCTGTTGCTTTAAGTAAGTCTTCTTTTGATTGACTAATAACCGTTTCATTAAGGTAAGGGGCTTCTTTTTGAGCGGCTGTATGTAAGACATGGGATATCCCTCCCTTTTCTAAACAATACAGCCCAAGTGCTGTGACCACGCCACCACTAGAGCCTGAAAAACGTATTTCCTCATCAACAGCGTAACCTTCCATCACTTCATAAATAGGTCCCCAGTCATCCACTAAAGATTGAACAAGTTTTGGGTCTTGGTAATTGATTTCATGTTTTAGTTTTATTCCAGGACAGGATTTTAATGCCTCTCCTGTTTCTGCGGAAGCTTCTTTTTTTACAAAGGGACGTAATCCTTGTTTAAATACGTCTTTCATAAAAAAACGTTGCGGTTCGATTGATGCACACATGCCACAACCAGTACAGAGTTGAAATTGAGCAACGTCTTGAATATTTTTTATTTTAGCCATTTTTTTAGGTTTAATGAATCTTTGACGATTACCATGAATTAAAACGCTCGGTAACTTTCTTTTGGGTTTGAGGAATTGAAGTCTTTAATCGTTGACGAATTTTTTGACGCTGTTGATAAAGAGAATCAACAATAGCTAGGGCAGAGGCATTATCAACTTGCGTCATTTCCATCACACAATCAAGCATGTCTACGGTTTTAAAGACCCCTGCAAATTTTTTGCTATACGCCATTCCAATGGTTGGAATATGTTGGGAAAGTGCGGCGATACAACTGTGCATTCTCGCCCCGATAAAAAAATCACATTGCCCAATTAAATATTTTGCTTCTGATTGATTAAAGGCTTGTTCTGAAAAAAGTAGTTTTGTTTGTATTTCTTTAGGAAAAGTATCGTAAATTAATTGGCAAGCATTAACATCACTTTCCATTGCCAGTTTATCTTTAGAAAAAACATGGGGAACAAGCAATATATTCATTCCTGCGGTGGTAAATTTTTGGATGATTCCCTTTATTAATCGCTGATAATCAACCGTTAAACCAAATTCATTTTGACCACTATAACCGCCGTTATATAACAGCCCACTAATATTTAATCCGATAACTGTTTGTCCTGAATTTTTTAAGGTTTGAATTTGATTTAGTAAGGGGTAATCAAAGGGCGCTGGGTCGAGTAGAAAAGCGACATCAGGGCATAACTGTACTTTTGTCGTTTGACCTAATAATGATTCAACAGTGGTGATACCTTCTTCATCACGAGAAAGAATAACCTGTGATTTTTTTAAAATAATTTTAGCTAAAAACTGACATAATCGCCCCTTGAAAGGACCATAGGTTTGTGGAAGCATCACAAATGGTTTTCCTGTCAATTGGGAAGCGCGTTTTAATAAAAATACTTTAAAAAAACGCACAAAACCATAAATATCACTAAAACTATCTCCGCCTGTAATATCACAAAATAAATCACTATTAATCATAATACCTAACGTATTATTAGATTGACAGGATTTTTTTAGAGAGGGGAGTAACTTGAACAATAATACGCGTAGATAAATTCCCAAGATATGATTGTCAACAAAAATATTCGGTGTATAACGGATGGGATAAATCGTTATTTGAATAATTTTCCCCTCAATTTTAATCTCAGTTGTGCCAATTTCTCGACCTGCGCCAATGATCGAAATAGTCGCTTTGGGGGACTTTTGTTTGAGCAATTTTACAGATGACCAAGCCAGTGCGGAAACGCCTAAATTACCTGTAGAGAATGATGCACCTAACAAACATATATTTGAACAATCGTTCACATTATTTCCCATATTAAAAATTTATTGATATATAACGAGTTTTTTCGTTATCCCTTTTTAAAACTTGATGCGTTACATTTCTATTTTTGAGATATTTCTCCTGAAATTCACCCCCCACTTTTTAACGAGACTTAATTCATAGAAAAAAAACTCACGAAAAATAGGCAGTATTATAAGCATAATCATAATGAGTATCAGCTGTAGAATTAGGTAAAGCGCAATACGTTCAAACATTGTTAGCATACAATTATTAAAGGTAATTGCATTAATGAGGACTAACGAAACAACAAAAGGGGCTTTAAATGAATCAATTAATAAAAATGAAAGTTTTTTTATCAGTCTCGTTGCTGCAATAAAAGCCATCAATTCACCAAATGTTCCGCAGATAATAATCCAATAAACGGGCATTTTATAATAAGCGGCAATAATGGCAGCGGCGACTCCTAACATTCTATAGAGATTAGACATCATCGGAATAAGGGTTTCACCTTGGGCAAGGGCTGCGGCTGTTGGTGCCATTCGAAATATTCTTGCGGCAATTAATCCCCCAAACCAAGCCACAAACGCATTTGCGGTTACATATTGGTCACCAAAAAATAATAATATAATATCCCCGCCAAAGATAATAAAAGGTAATGCACTGAAGCCTGCAACCATAGCGAGTAAATCAACACCTAGTAAATAGCGGTTTCTAAATTCTATTGGGCTATTTTGTACACTTGATAAGGCGGGTAAAAAAATAGAACTATTAAATTTTGCAATCACTAAAATAACAGCGATAACTAAAGAAGTTGCGAC
>CAYROI010000026.1:6663-13226 GCA_964425835.1 uncultured Methylococcaceae bacterium | reverse complement strand
GTTGAATTATATTTCAAATGTCTTTGTTGTCGTTTCCAATCAAGGTGCATGAACCCTTGTATCATGGGAATAATGGCAATCAGCCGATAAGCCCATTCGGCTTCTGGTGTTTTAAAAAGTTGGGTAATGATCGGAGCAGATACATAGAGTACGATGCCCATCAAGAAACCACGTAATAGCTTAAATAACTGGGCAACGGCTTGAACTTGTGGGTCATCGCCCTCTTTTGCTTGGACTAAAAACATATCGACTGCCATATAGCTTATCATTTCGAGAAAGGTAATCGTCATGACAAAAGTTGCTGCAATCCCCATATTTTCTGGGCTTAGGATACGTGCAATGATTATATTTCTTAGTAATGCTAAAGATTGTGTTGCGATTTGCCCACCTGCGAGCAGAACGACTCCCTTATATAATTTAGTCCGTATAGACATACAACGTGCCAGTTAGGTAATAAATTCAAAATCAAGCGCGTAGTAAACTCAATTACTACACCTTAAAGAATAAAGATTGAATCACATCACTTAAAACAAATAATGTGGCGAATTTTTTAAAAATATTAATAATTGTAAGTGTCAATGGGCGTTTCTGATTTATTTAATACAGTTCCCAGTAAATTTATTTCAGATAACATTTTTAAACTATTTTTGACATCGTCGGGTTTATTTCCCCCTTCCTCAACAACTAATAACATTGCATCGTAATAATCCATACTTGCCAAGACATCATCAGAACCTAAAACGGGCGGTAAATCAAAAATAGTAATCTGAGGTTGAAAATAAGTTTTAAATTCTTCTACTAAATGGCGCATTTTAGGGGAAGTTATCATTTCAGACGATTCAGAAACGCGATCTTTTCCTGGTAAAATAAAAAGTCGTTCAATACTTGGATTAATTAAAGTATCCAATAATGGCTGATTTGAAATAATACAATCTTTTAAGCCCGTTGTGATATTCATATCAAAGTACCAATGAATTTTTGGGTTTCTTAAATCCATATCGACTAATAAAATCGTTTGATTAAGTTCCATTGCCATCACCATGGCAAGATTAGCTGATATTAAGCTTTTTCCAGAATTTTTAGTCGGGGCTGTTATTCCAAAGCTATTCCAATTGTTTGCTTTGAGTTGTTTTAATATTTTAGTTCTCAGTATTTTAAAACTATCAACTTCTAAGGTATGATTTTGCATGGCAACAATACGACGCTGTATTAATACATTTTTACCTATTAATGGATGTTTAGAAATGGAATTAAATTTTTCTTTTTTTGTATTATTCACATCGGTATCTTTATCGTAAGTTTTATGGAAGGGATAGAATTTAAGTTATATTGTTTAATTGAAATATTTAGTTGCTCAGGTTGCCTAATTTTAACAATAGTGTTCCTGAAATAACATATAAAGGTTTATAAAATAAATGCACACTAATAATAAAAGTTAAGAGAAAAACAAAGCCAATTATTATTGCTATGATTGTTTTTTTATCTTTATTGTTTTTAACTAAATCATCTTGATTATTTATATAGGGAATAACAACAAGTGGATCTATGCCTGTTAGTGCTGTTAAATTTTTATACCCCCGAATACGACCATCGACTATTTCAACTAATAAGCCTAATGCTAAACCGCCCCCGATAGAAACAACCAATCCCATTAATAAAAGTTTAAGGCGATTAGGTTTTTCAGGTTCTGTAGGAACAATCGGTGGATCTATTACTGAGAATTTTTCAGCTTTTTGTTCTTCTTCCAGTGTTTGAGATAATCTAGCTTCTAATGCTTTAGATTTTAAATCTTGATATTTATTTTTATTGTTTTCTAAATTTCGCATCAAATCAGAATATTTACGTTCAACTTGGGGGGTTTTAGAAATATCTATTTCAGTTTCTTTCAGCTTTTCAGTGAGTTTTAATCGTTGTTTACGGATGTTATTTAAACTTATTTCAGCAAATTTCATATCATTTTGTAGCTGTATATAAATAGGATTATTAATATTTATTTCAGCTTTTTTAATTCCCTTTGGCGGCTTGAAATTATCAATTAGTCTCTTTGCAGCTTTTACATCAGGATGTGATTTAGAATATTTATTTAACAAAAGATTATATTTTTCCTCAAGTGCTGGTAAGGTATCTACTACAGATCCATCTTTGGGTAAAATAATAGGATTTGTGATGGCTAACTGGGATTGAGATAGCGCAATTTTTTCTATTAATACTTTTTCTTCAGCTTCTAATTGTGATAAGTTTGCCTCTATTCGAGTGACAGAGCCTAAATTAACCGCTAATAATTCAGGCAAGCTTCGACTATTTTCTTCTTTATATTTAGCAATTTTCGATTCTATTTTTTTTATTTTTGTCATAAATTTATCCGCTTCTTCATCTAAAAAAATAGTAATGTTTTTTGCTTTTTCTGATCTTTCTTTTTTATCTTCTTCAAGAAAATAATTCATTAATTTATTAGCGATTCTTTGTGCAATAGTAGGGTTTTTGTGTTCAAAAGCGACTGTAAATGAAAGTGTCGCTGTTGATTTTTTACCTTTAATGATAACTTCTTCATTGCCTATATTTATATCAATACTTTCTCTAAGTTGATAGGCTAATTCAGCAATACTCAGTTTTTTTCTTTGACGAGGGTAAAGATTAAACTCCTTAATAATCTTACTTAGGTTATTAATAGAGGTTAAATTTTTTTCAATTTGTCTTATTCTTTGATCGGCGTAACTCACGACCGTGGATCTTACCATATCAAGTGGTATGCTTTGTTTTTCGATAAAAATAAAGGCTTCAGAGCGATATAAAGGCGGTAAAGTTAAGGTGAAAATAAAACTTAGGGTGAATAAAACCAACATAGGAATGATGATTATTTTTTTACGCCGCTTAATTATCTGTAGATAGTCACTAACATTTTTGCTATTTTCTTCAGTTTCCATTTTTATCTTGCGACCCTCAGACCTTGCCAATTATAATTGATTGATAACATAAATGAATTGGAGGCAGCTTTTGAATTTTCAGTGCCTCTATCTTGTTGTCGATAACGATAGCTCGCCGAAATTGTCCAGTCTCGCGCCATTTTCCAATTAAGTGATGATTGTAATAATAGGTTTTCACGGGTTCTCGTTTCATTTGAGTTTGAACTTGCTGATTTACTGCTTTGATAGCTACCTCTAACACGGGTAGATAAACGTTTACTCAGATCATAATTTAAGCTTAAACTGACTCTGTTTTGTTCATTTAAGTTTCCTCTACTAGATGGAACTAAAGAGCGACTAAAATTAAAGTCTACTAAATAATTCTCTCCTCTATATTTAATTGCCGTATCGGATAAAAAGCCAAAGCCTTCTGATTTAGCCAAATTACTACCTAAAGTATTTTCAGATAATATCATTCGGATACCCCAAGTACTTGATATTTTTAAATTCTCTGTCCACCAATAAGTACTAGAAAGATTAGCACCGTAGCTATCACTCTTAGTTTTCCGAGTTAAAATGTCACCTGAACTAATTGAATCAAATCTTGAATAAAAAAGACTGATTGAATTTGAATAACGTGTCGTCCATTGATGTTTCCAGTTAAAGGTAATATTTGAGTTTTCATAATCGCTAAAATTATCTGATGAAAAACTTGTTTCTGAGTAACTAGGGGAGAGACTTAAGGTATCAAGCGCTGTTAGATTATATGAAAAAAAAGGGGCAATGGAGCGGGTTAGTTTTTCTGCGTTAGTATCAAAATCACCAGAATCTTGTGCTGCACTATCTCTTGCAGGGGTCATGCTTAAAAGTAGGTTTAATCCCCAGTTACTTCGTTCTGTTACGTAATAGCTATTTAAACTATATTTTTGAAAATTTCGGTCAAGCTCTTTGATGCTTAAGAAGCGTTGTATTCCATAATTAATGCTGGCGTCAATCCCGACGGTTTCAGTTTTGTAAGCAAGGTTTATGGTAGGAATTAATTTATAAATGAAAGAACTCTTTGGGTTTTCTGACATTCTCACGTTGTCATCAAAGGAAAGGTTTTGTTTGACAGTAGCATCTACTTTCCATTCAGCAGCTTTTGCCAAAGGTAAAAATAGGATAGAAAAAAGAACGCATAGTAAGGGTCTCATTTTTAAGGAACAACAATAACATCGCCTGTTTTTAGCAAATAATTTTTATCTAAATTATCGCCGTCTTCTATATCTCCATAACGAAATTCCAGTGCGTCAGAAACCCCATTTTTTCTACGTAAAATAAGAATGTCATTGGCTTTTGCAAATGCCGTTAATCCACCCGCAAGGCTCAACATCTGCATGACATCCATTGGTTGAAGCATAATAAATTGTCCAGGTTTTTTAACTTGACCGATGACATAAACAGAATTTCCTGAAGCAGATTTAACAGAAACATTAACTTCAGCATCGGGAATAAAATCGGCTAATTTTTTTATAAGTTCGTTTTGAATCTCCTTGAGTGCTTTTCCCTCAACGGTTATGACACCTGCTAAAGGAAAACTAATTGTTCCATCGGGTAAAACTTGGAGTTCACGTTGTAGTGAATCTTCATTCCAAATTGAAATGCTTAAAATATCACCTGCATGAATTTTATATTGAGTGGGGTTTGCTTGGACAACTTGTAGCGGCAAAGCGACCAAAGCCAAAAATAATAATAAGATTTTCATAAAAGCATAACGAAAAAAAAGATACTGAGGATGTTAATTATAGCGGATAAGTATTTTTTAGTAGGGTATTTTTTATTACTGTAAAGTGTGAGATAGATCATGTAAGATGATTTTGTTTAGAAAAACTTGATTTTATTTTGTTAGGATTAAGTTTCATTCATCTTATGGGAAAAATCATGGATACATTCGCACTCATTCTAGGTTTTTTAGCCATCATCGCTATAACCATTATTCAATTTTCTAAAAATTTTTCTGTGCCTGTTTTTGTCGTCCCCTTATTAGGTGTTTTTGCAGGTATTATGATTATTGGGGGAGTCTTCAATAAAATTTTTTTCTATGCAGAACCAGGTTATATTTATCATGTTCGTACGATTACGGGTGAGGAAAAAGTCATTAGTGATGTGGGTTATAACAGTTATTTATTTGGACGTTATAATTCGTGGAAACGCGCTATGACCGTTCAAGCAACTTCATTGCAACAAAAAAATATATTGGGGCGTAGTGTAAAAGAGGGACAAGATACGATTGATGCAGAGCGTGATACGACTGTGACAAGTGCCGTATTACCGCCTTTAAAGATTATTTTTTTGGATCAAGTAGATGCTAATGTTGAAGCGACAGTACGTTTTTCCATGCCGACTGATAGAGAAGGTTTTTTAAAACTCGCACATGAATATCGAACCCCTGCTAACTTGTTAAGAACCGCATTAATTCCTGCGTTTAAAGAAACCTTACAAGCAACAGGTTCATTGATGTCGGCAGAGGAGTATTATTCAGGGGGGCGTACTGAATTTAATAGTGAATTTGAAACGCAAATTACTCAGGGCTTATTAGTCGTAAGGCGTGAAGAAAAAATGGTTCAGGATAAGCGAAGAGCCAGCGGATCGGCTAACGCTGCATTAGGGGGAAAACAAACTGATTATGGCGATAATTTTAAAATGATTTATGTGGTTAAAAAATTATTGGATGAACATGGTATTCCTCGACGTAAAAAACAAAAATTTGGTGATTATGGGGTGACGGTGATTGATGCTCGAATCACAGACTTAGTCCCTAATCGTAAATTTGTAGAACGCATGCAGTTAAAACAAAAAGCATCGGCAGATAGAGCGATTGCAAGAGAACAAAGAATACAAGAAGAAGAACAACGCTTATTAGCAATTACGAAAGGTGAGCGTGAAGTAGCTGAAAGACAAGCAAAGGCTAAAGTGGTTCAAATTCAGCGAACTACAGAAGCTGAAACCGAAAAACAATTAGCCATTACTCATGCGTTAAAACTCAAAGCACAAGCTGAAATTGGTAAAGAAACCGCACAAATTAACTTAGAAAAAGCGCGTATTGATGCAGAAACTAAACAAACATTAGCAAAGGCGGAGGCGTATCAAAAACGGGTAATTTTAGAGGCAGATGATGCACTCGCCCAAAAACTTGAAGCGGAAGTTAGGATTCAAACGATTTGGGCGCAAGCTTATGCAAAACGCGCCGTTCCTACCAATGTGTTTGGGGCGACAAGTGGTGTACCTTCTGGGCGTGATGATGAGGCAAAAAACTTTATGAAACTATTAACGCTTGATGCTGCTGAAAGATTAAATTATCGTCGTAAAATCACCCAAAAAGCACAAAAAAGAAGTAAACCAAAGATTAAATAAAGAATAAATTGTCTATTTATTGGGTGATTAAAACAAGATTGAACAGAAGCTGAAAATAAATAATTCCTTTGCATATTAAGAATGTTTCAGAAGATTATAAAAAATTTAGGGTGAATTTCTTTGAGGCAATCCGTGAAATTATATTTTTTTATGCTAGAATGGGGCTACATAAGCTAAGGTTTATGTATTTAATAATCATATAAACAACACGAGGGTTTGTAATTAATGAAACTTTTAAAACATATTGCTTTAGGTCTTTTTCTTGCG
>CAYROI010000026.1:3953-6563 GCA_964425835.1 uncultured Methylococcaceae bacterium | reverse complement strand
CTAACGTTCTAATTTTTGTCTAAGTAATCGTAGTGCTTGTCCTCGATGACTGAGCGCGTTTTTTTGCGCAAACGTTAATTGTGCTGAAGTACAATTATATTCATCGACAAAAAATATAGGATCATAACCAAAGCCATTGTCTCCCATTGCTTGTAAAACAATCTGCCCCTCCCAAACCCCTTGTGTTATTACAGGGCATGGATCATCTTTATGTTTCATGAAGGCTAGAACACAAACAAATCGTGCGTAAAAAGGGGCTTTATTATTTGGCAAAGCGTTAATCTCTGTCATTAATCTTAAAAGATTCTCTTTATCACTCGCATTAACACCTGCGTAACGGGCAGAAATAACGCCGGGTTGTCCTTCTAAAGCATCGACCACTAATCCTGAATCATCCGCAATTGCAGGTAATTGACTTATCAAAGCGGCATGGCGTGCTTTTAAAATCGCATTTTCAACAAAGGTTGTTCCTGTTTCTTCAATTTCCCTTATATCAAATTCACTTTGAGGAATGATTGAATAATCGGCAAGCATTGCCTGAAACTCTTTGATTTTCCCAGTGTTACCGCTAGCAAGGACAATTTTTTGATGTTTGGGTAACATGATTAACTTTGCTCCAACGCCTGTTGCTGTTTTTTTAATAAGTCTTTAATGCCTATTCCAGCGAGTTCCAGCATTGCATTTAACTCATCTTTTCTAAACGCATGACCTTCTGCTGTGCCTTGAATTTCAATGTAAGCATCGGCATCATTCATGACGACATTCATATCGGTTTCCGCATTACTATCTTCGGCATAATCTAAATCTAATACAGGAATTCCATTATAAATTCCCACAGAAACTGAGGCGACTTGACCGAATAAAGGATTCTTTTTAATCATTTTTTTAGCCAGCATAAATTTAATGGCTAATGATAAAGCAACAAACCCCCCTGTGATAGAGGCAGTTCGCGTGCCGCCATCAGCTTGTAATACATCACAATCAATCGTAATGGTATGTTCACCTAAAGCTTTAAGATTAATTGCAGCTCTTAGTGAGCGTCCAATTAAGCGTTGAATTTCTAAAGTGCGTCCGCCTTGTTTTCCACGTGCGGCTTCTCTTCCCATACGATCATGGGTAGAACGTGGCAACATGCCATATTCAGCAGTGACCCAGCCTTCACCTTTGCCTTTTAAAAAACGGGGTACTCTACGTTCCACGCTTGCGGTACACAAAACACGCGTTTCGCCATATTCGACTAAAACAGAGCCTTCAGCATGCTTAGTAAAATGGCAAGTAAATTTAATCTCTCTTAGTTGCTCAGGGGTACGTCCGCTTGGTCTCATAATGATTTTCTATTTATAAAAATGCAACAGTATAGAACAATTTTAGGGGGTACTTATTGGTTTTTTAGGCTTATCGTGATTTTTAGAATAGGAAAGTTATTTGTTGATAAGGAATAACCCAGCCCTTTACTATGGAATTAAACAGGACTAAAATAGAGCCTTATTACCCTTAAATAATATTATTGTTAAAAATTATGTCAGTTACCAGCACAGAAATAGAAAACCTTATTGGACAAGAATATAAACAGGGTTTTGTTACCGAACTAGACGTTGATACTTTTCCCGTAGGTTTAGACGAGGATGTTATTCGTAAATTATCTAAGGTTAAAAATGAGCCTGAGTTTATGCTTGATTATCGTCTCAAAGCATTTCTCCATTGGCAAACGATGGACAACCCTAATTGGGCGCAATTAAAGATTGACCCCATTGATTATCAAGCGATTAGTTATTATTCTGCGCCTAAAAAAACAGAAAAACTGGGGAGTTTAGATGAGGTTGACCCGCAATTATTAGAAACTTATAAAAAGTTAGGAATCCCTTTGGATGAACAAAAGCAACTGGCAAATGTTGCTGTAGATGCTGTTTTCGATAGCGTTTCTGTTGCCACAACCTTTAAAGGTAAATTACATGATGCAGGGGTTATTTTTTGTCCTATTTCTGAGGCAATTCGTGATTACCCTGAGCTTATTAAAAAATATTTAAGTTCCGTTGTTCCTGTGGGTGATAATTTTTTTGCAGCATTAAATTCTGCTGTTTTTACGGATGGGTCTTTTGTTTACATTCCTAAAGGCGTACGTTGCCCGATGGAATTATCAACTTATTTTAGAATCAATGCCAGTAATACAGGACAATTTGAGCGTACCTTAATTATCGCTGATGAAGGTTCGCACGTCTCTTATTTAGAAGGATGCAGCGCACCGCAACGAGATGAAAATCAGCTTCATGCCGCCGTAGTTGAATTGGTAATTTTAAAAGACGCTGAAATTAAATATTCCACCGTACAAAACTGGTATCCTGGGGATAAAGAAGGTAAAGGGGGCATTTATAATTTTGTTACTAAACGTGCTAATTGTTTGGGTGATAATTCTAAGGTTTCATGGACGCAAGTAGAAACTGGCTCTGCAATCACATGGAAATATCCGAGTTGTGTTTTGACGGGGAATAATTCGGTGGGTGAATTTTATTCGGTGGCTTTGACCAATAATTTACAACAAGCCGATACAGGGACAAAAATGATCCATATCGGTAAAAATACCTCTAGCACGATTATTTCTAAAGGTATTTC
>CAYROI010000026.1:0-3853 GCA_964425835.1 uncultured Methylococcaceae bacterium | reverse complement strand
ATGGAGTTTGCCGTGGAAGCACAAGCATTATTAGGGATTAGTCTGGAAGGCTCAGTAGGTTAAATAAACATGCTATCTCAACAAACACAACATCCCTTTGCTGAATTTATTAAAATTCTTGGAAAAGGTAAACGTGGCGCACGTCCTTTAACGCAGGATGAAGCTTATCGTGCGATGACGATGATGCTTAATCGAGAAGTTGAACCTGAACAACTGGGTGCATTTTTAATGTTAATGCGGATCAAAGAAGAGACTTGTGAGGAATTGGCAGGATTTGTACAAGCCGCGCGGGATTCGTTATCTTTACCTTCAACGGGTATTCAGGTCGATTTAGATTGGTCATCTTATGCAGGAAAACGCCGCCATTTACCGTGGTTTATTTTATCGGTTTTATTATTGGCAGAAAATGGCGTTAAGGTTTTTATGCACGGTTCAGGGGGACATACGGAGAATCGAATTTATACGGAATCGGTTTTAAAGACACTGGGCATAAAAACGGCCAAATCTTTTGAAGAAAGTATAATGCAATTAGAAACGCTAAATTTTAGCTATTTACCCCTGCGTTGTTTTTGTCCTGTGTTATATGAAATGATTGAGTTACGCACGCTCATGGGCTTACGTTCTCCTGTCCATACCTTGGTTCGGTTATTAAACCCATTGAATGCAACGTATACGATACAGGGAATCTTTCACCCCAGTTATCGTGATGTACACCAACAAGCGGCGTTATTGATAGGACAAAAAAATATGGCTGTATTGAAAGGAGAAGGGGGGGAAACCGAACGCAATCCTGATGCAGAATGCTTAGTTAAAAGTGTTATCAATGGCAAATTAGAAGAAGAACGTTGGTCCTCTTTATTTACACGCCGTCATCCAAAAGCGGATAATTTATCCGCTGAGTTATTAATTAAAATTTGGCAAGGTGAGGAAGAAAATGAATTTGCACAAGCGACTATTATTAGTACGCTTGCTATTGCGTTAAAAATACTTAAAAAAGTAAATACTCAGCAGCAGGCACATCAACTAGCAACAGCGTATTGGCAAGGACGACACAAACAAAAATTTTCTTAAAAATATATAGTCTATGGGAAATAAACCTCCCATTTTATACCGCCTAATTCTTCACTCTGCCCCCCCAATAATTTCCCACCTAAGAGTTCGACTAAATCATAAACAACAGCCATGCCTATGCCATGTCCATCAATATTTTCATCCGCTCTAACACCCCGTTTTAAAATTTCAGAAAGTTTATTTTCTGCAATGCCACAGCCATCATCTTCAATTTGTAATAAAAAGGAATACTCTTTTTTTTTCACCTTATCTAAAGCGAATAAACGAATTTTTATACAGTTTTTACACCATTTTGCGGAGTTATCTAATAAATTACCTGCAATTTCATACATATCTCCTTCTTCACAATAGACTAATTGAGTACCGCTGACTTCAAATTCAAAATTAATTTTTTTATCAAAATAGACTTTTTCTAAAGAAGTAATAATTTTTTTAACAATACTATGGGTATTAATCGCACCTGTTAATTTTTTTTGTCCTTTAGCCGCCGCTTTTTGTAATTGGTATTCAATAATTTCATTCATGCGTGCAATTTGTAATTGAATGGTTGCTTGAGAAATATTATCAGTTTCTAAGCTACTGTTTAAAATAGCTAGTGGCGTTTTTAAACTATGGGATAAATCGGCTAAGGTATTGCGATAACGTTCTAAATGGGCGCGTTCTCTACCAATAAAGGCATTTAGATTATTCGTTAGCCCTGATAATTCTTCGGGATAATCCCCATCTAAACGTGTTTTTTCACCCATCTCAATAGCAGTTAAATCATTGCTAATACTTCTTAGTGGTTTTAAATTCCAGCGTAAAACAAGAAACTGGATTAAAACTAAAACTAAGCCCACTGAAAAAAACCAAACTCTTAAGGTTGAGCGAAAACGTTCAATCTGGTGACTGACAAAAAAACCGTCTTCAGCAATAGAAATAACATATTTTCGTACAATTTGATGCTTCTTTTTTCGTTTATCCTTGAATTGTTTTTCCCAAATAAAACCATAATGTAAAACAAAACGTTGTTGTTTATCCTCTAAAAAAATGGCTTTGCCCGCACTAAAATCTCTCAAAGGCATAACCTCAATACCAACAGCGGAGTTTGATTGCCAAACTAATTTGTGACTAGAACGTCGTATTACCGCATAAAGACCCGAACTTGGGTTTGACAGTCGTGGTTCTTGTAAATGCTGGGGCATTTTTAATTTTCCCGAAGGCGACATTTGTGCAACAGAAAGTAGCGCGTATACTTGAATTTGTAATTTTTCTTTTAAAGTTTGTTCGGCACTATTACGAAAACCACGTTCTAAGACTAATAATGCCAATATAAAAAAAGCAGTCATTACAAGACCTGTTGAGAATAATAATTTGAAATTTAAGGTATTGACCCTTAGCATTGCTAACAAATATGCGATTTGTTTATTTGTGCGTATTTTTTTAATTGGAATATATTGACATTTAGATTTCAAATAATTTTTCCATTCACTTAAGTTTTGCATTTACATTTTAGTTTTTTAAAATTAACACTTTTTAAGGATAAAGCGACGAAGCCCGTATTTATTAAATGACTATGGTATTCTGGCACAACTTTTTTATTTTTATAACTTAACTTATGTCTAATTCTGTTAAAAAATCTCGTCTTGAAATTAATAAATTACAAAAACGTTTACGTCATAGGGTTGGTGAGGCAATTGCTGATTACAATATGATTGAAGACAATGATAAAGTGATGGTTTGTTTATCGGGAGGGAAAGATTCCTATACGATGCTAGAAATATTACTTAATTTACAAAAAACTGCACCGATAAACTTTGAAATTGTTGCGGTTAATTTAGACCAAAAACAACCTGATTTCCCAGAACATGTATTACCTGATTATTTAGAATCATTAGGGATACCTTATCATATTATAGAACATGATACGTATAGCATTGTAAAACGTATTATTCCTGAAGGTAAAACAACTTGTAGTCTTTGTTCAAGATTACGTCGTGGGAGTTTATATGCGTATGCGGCAAAAAATAAGATAACAAAGATTGCCTTAGGACATCACCGTGATGATATTTTAGAGACTTTTTTCTTAAATATTTTTTATGGAGGCAAATTAAAAGCCATGCCACCAAAATTGTTAAGTGATGATAAAAGGAATATCGTGATTCGACCGCTGGCTTATTGTCGTGAAAAAGAAATAGCCCGTTTTTCAACCTTTAAGGATTTTCCAATTATTCCTTGTAACTTATGTGGTTCACAAGCTAATTTACAACGTCAAGCGATGAAAGTAATGCTTGAACAATGGGATAAACAATTTCCTGGGCGTTTGGAAACTATTTTTAGGAGTTTACAAAATATTGCCCCTTCACAATTAGCAGATACAATGTTATTTGATTTTATAGGACTTAAGTTGGGTCAAAGTGAATCTAATTTAGAAACGATTGATACAATGGGTTTGGATATTTTAATGCAATAATTATTTTATTGATTACTAACTTAAGATGAAATATATTTTTAATTTTAGCGGAAGATTAAGAAATTAATGAATGAGATGAATTAATAAATTGAAAGGAAAAATAGAATGAGAATAAAAGATAAATATATTTGCCCCTTTACTGATTTTGGGTTTAAAAAATTGTTTGGTACAGCGCCGAATAAAGATATTTTAATTGATTTTCTGAACGAATTACTCAAGAAAGATGTGGACGAAATTATTGATTTAACTTATTTACCCACAGAACAATTAGCCCCTACTATTGATAATAGGAAAGCTATTTTTGATATTTATTGTGAAAGTAAAACGGGT
>CAYROI010000025.1:0-26570 GCA_964425835.1 uncultured Methylococcaceae bacterium | reverse complement strand
TTATTTAAAGGGGCTCTAACGCTAATTTGATACCCTTGTTGCTTATTATGACTCACAATCGCATGAGCGCGATTTGGGTATTTATTGGCTAATTCATTAGCAAAAACACCGCTAACCCGTCTTGCCCATAATGTATCAGGTAGTTTATAAACGGCAATTTTCTCGGTCGCATATTCAGCACAAATCGCTACTGCTTGCGCCATATCTGTTTCATAACCTGAGACTAATTTTTGATACGTCTCAGGGTCATTTTTAATAAAATCAAAAGGCGATTTGAATCGTGCTAATTTGCGATATAAAACATCTGGGGCAAAATGTAAATCTTCAATACAGGTGCCATAGCCATTATAATTAAGGCAAATGCCTAACGTCTTTAACTGTTCTAATTCAATGGGTTTTAAAGAGCCGCTATTAATTGTTTGGATAACATTTTGATTCATATTATCACCAAAGCCACCGACAATAGCCCACTGATAATACTGTCCTTTTAAATGCTGATTGACTAATAAACTACTACAAATATTAGCCTCCGTATTAATTAAAGTGGTTAATTTTTGATGCGAAGGGATGGTTCCCGCACGATGATGATCGACATAAAAAACTTCTACGCCTTGAGTAAGAAGTCTCAGTAAATCGGTGTGATTTTTTTCCAGTGATATATCTAAAACCGTTAACTGATCGCCTTGTTTGGCATCAACTTTCGCTAATAATTTTATATCTCGTTTAAAACTGGTAATGAGTTTAGACTCTGAAGGTTTTGCCAGACGTAATTGTAATAAAGCACAAATACCATCTGCATCCCCGTTAAATACATCAATTTTCATTTTAATTTTTTAACTAGTTGAAGGAAAATTAAGCTGACAAGAACGAAAGTCGTTTATTGTCTTGCATAACGCAGACAAATGTAAATAAAAAACTGCATTCCAAAAATTAAATTTGCCATTAATAAATGAATCGGTTGTGCAATCGCTGGCATCCCTAAGCGGTCTAAGCTAACCCCTGCTAAAATCGCAGTAACAATCAATCCCATCAATCCATAAACAGCACGGCTTAATAAATGTCTTTTAGCAACATGGTTATAAATCTTCCAACTTAGCCAAGCATTGGTAAACAAAATTAGGGCAGAAAATGAGCGATGCACATAAAAAATAACGGGAAAACTATCTCGCCAATATTGACGTTCAATATATTTATGCTCATTAGCGATTAAGTCGACCGCTTCTCTCACTTGTGTTCCCATCATTACTTGTAATAAAGTCATTGCCATCGTAGCCATAAGGACTTGATAAACAATTTTTGGAATTTGAACGGTTTCTAGTCGGGTAATAAAATCATGTTGTGAACGCGCAATCGTATAAATCAATAAAGCAACAATAAACAATGCCAGCAGCATGTGCAGGGTAATCATAAAAGGTTTCAGATTACTAGCGACCACGGCAGATCCTAGCCATCCTTGAAAACAGACTAAAAATAGCACTGTTAAGGATAAATAAAAAACCTTTTTATCGGCTTTTAAATAAATTCTTGATGCCCATGCCGTAAAAATAATCACCATCCCAATTGAAACCCCAACGAGGCGATTGGTGTATTCTGTCCAGGTTTTGATGGGGTTAAATTGCGTATCTTTGTAACCTCGTTCCGCATAAATCTCCTGATAATTCGTAGGTAATTGGGATTCATCTATCGGGGGAACCCATTGACCAAAACAAGTGGGCCAATCAGGACAACCCATTCCTGCACCTGATGCGCGTACTACCCCCCCAACAAGAATAACTAAATAAATAGCAAAAATAGCTAAAATACCTAAGCGGCGAAAGCGCAAAGCGGCTTGTTTGTCTATCATAGAAGTTCACAGTGAATATAATTAGAATAATTAAAAGGTACGCGATTGCAACCCTTTTCGTCAAGTTGATAACTTTGATGAGAATAAGTTTACACTAGGCTTCTTTGCTTTAAAATAAGCTTTTCTCAAAACTTAGGAATAAAAATGACTGTAGAAGCAGGTGTATTAGAACGCTATTCAGAAGGCGCAGAAGCTCGGCAAGAAGATTTATGTTGCCCTGTTGATTATGACCGTAGTTTATTGAAACTATTGCCGCAAGAAATTATAGAAAAAGATTATGGCTGCGGTGACCCTTCTCGTTATGTTAAAGCAGGGGATGTGGTGTTAGATTTAGGTTCAGGCTCTGGAAAAATATGCTATATGGCAGCACAATTAGTCGGTGATAAAGGTAAAGTCATTGGCGTTGATATGAATGATGATATGTTAGCTTTAGCGGTTAAATATCAACAGGAAATGGCGACAAAACTTGGAACAGATCGCGTTGAGTTTGTTAAAGGTCAAATTCAAGATTTAGCGTTAAATTTAACCGCATTAGATAATTATTTGCAACAAAACCCAATTCATAATGCCGATGACGTGATTCATCTTCGTGGATGGCAAGAACAACAACGCTTGCAATCGCCGCTTATTGCCGATAATTCTGTTGATTTAGTGGTCTCTAATTGTGTTTTAAATTTAGTTCACGATAGCGATAAACAACAAATGATTCAGGAAATTTTCAGGGTAACCAAACCCGGAGGACGTATCGCTATTTCTGATATTGTAAGTGATGAACCTGTTCCTACGCATTTAAAACAAGATCAACAATTATGGAGTGGTTGTATTTCTGGGGCATTACAAGAACATGATTTTTTACAAGCTTTTATCGAGGCAGGATTTGTTGCTGTGGCTTATGATAAATGGGAATCTGAACCGTGGAAAGTGGTTGAGGGCATAGAGTTTCGTTCAGTTACCATTACCGCCGTCAAACCTCAAGCAGATTCCTGTATTGATAAAGGTCATGCCGTTATTTATCGTGGGTCATTTTCCGAAGTTTATGATGATGAGGGCTATGTTTATCTACGAGGGCAACGAATGGCTGTTTGTGAACGTGTTTTTAATTTATTAACCAGTGGTGTTTATGGCGATGATTTTATTGGAATCCTCCCCAGTGAAAGTTATGAAGAAACCGTTTCTAGTTGTCAACCAGGTAAATTAAGGTCTATTGCCGAAACCAAAGGGAGCCGACAGGAAAACAATAGTTGTTGCAATGAGAATAGTTGCTGTTAAATAAATGGACTTGAATAGCCTGGTGTTTTCTGTTTGAATTACAATAGTTTAAGTTATTTTTAATAACTTATGATTCTAATAATTAAAATAAGGTAAAGAAATCATGAAAAAAATACTAAAATCACTGCTGCTTTTTTCTGCATTAATGATGAGTTATAGTGTCTCTGCTTACAATGGAAAACCTGTTGATGAGCAATGTAAAAAACCGCGTTTTGATCGCTTTTCATTACCCACTTATAAAGCACCTGAAAGAATTGAGGTTGCACCAGAATCTGAGTTTAGTTTTAGATTATCTTCCAAAATTGCGGCAGAAACATTGAAATTAACTATTAAGGGTAAGCCCCTCGCCTACCAAATTGAAAGAAATAATAGTTTTTCTCGTATAACCAGTAAAATACCTGCTGAATATACAGGGAAGTTTGTGCGTCTTAATGCGGCTGTTACTGCGAAACTTGACTGTAAGGGGAAAGGAGGTTGGTTGCTTAAAGTTGCTGATGCAAAGGATGACGTTAAAGCCGAGCCTGAGGTAATTGTTGAAACTGAAACAACGACCGAGGATGATTGCGAGGAATAATCAATAACTTGTGTAGGGAAGACGATATAATCACTCTACGCAGGCAGTAATATAAATAAGACTTGTCCGTTTAAATTCCAAAGATAGCTTATGCTAAGGTCTAAGATTTTTTAATGGACAAGTCTATTAACATTATTGATTAACGCTTCTTCTGAAAAAGGTTTCAACATAAATTTATCAACGCCTGCAATCTTCGCTTGTTTACGATGTTTTTCGGTAGCTCTCGAAGTAATCATAATAATCGGAATTTGTTCTGTTTCCTTACTTCCTTTAAGGTGCGCACTAAGTTCTATCCCATTCATTCGTGGCATTTCTAAATCAACTAACATAATATCAGGTCGTCTCTCGTCTATTTGCTTAAGCGCATCTAAACCATCAATCGCAGTTTTAACTTCTAAACCATAATCTTCTAATAAAATAACGGCGGCACGCCTTGCACTAAGTGAGTCATCAACCACTAATGCCATAGGAAACTTACCTGCTTTATTTATCATTCCCTTAGTTGCATCCATTGATAAAAAGTCATATTTAGCCGCATGATGTAGCATTTCAACTAAATCAATAACAGGGGCAACTTCACCATTTCCTAGAATAGAAGCCCCTGTAACCCCTTGGATATGCGAAATATAATCCCCCATATCTTTAACTAATAAATTTCGATACCCTAACAACGCATCAACAAAAACCAAGTAAGTTTTACCCATGCCGTCACGAATTTTTAATGCGGGTAATTTTTTAGTTTTATCATCAGTAACAGCGATTCCTAATAATTCAGAAAAATAACGCGTGGGGTATTGTTCTGTCGCAATTTGACAACAATTATTTTCAAGCACCTCATAGTCATCAGGATGATACATTTTTTCTAAACCGTGATTAGAAATTGCCATCGTGCATCCATTACAGCGAACAAGGAGTGATAACATTGAAGAAAGCGTTTGTGGAATTGAGATTTCAATACTTAGCCCTTCACCTTCAACAGAAGAAATATGCATTTGCCCTTGTAGATTGGCTATTTTTGTTTGCACCACATCCATCCCAATACCTCGCCCCGATACTTGGGTTGCATTCGTTCGTGTCGAAAACCCAGGCATCAAGATTAATTTATAAATCTCAGCTTTCGTTAAGCGTTGTTCAGCGGTAATGAGGTTTTTCTTCATCGCTGTCTGTAAAATACGATCATGGGATAAGCCGTAACCATCATCTTGACAGCGAATAACCACATAATTTCCTTTAAGGATAAAGTTTAAATTGATTTTCCCTATTTCAGGTTTATTATTTTTTTGACGCATGGTTTTAGATTCTATGCCGTGATCGACTGCATTGCGTAGTAAGTGCATTAGCGGTTCAATCATTCCATTTAAAATTTTACTATCAATTAATACCTCATCCCCTTGAATGATTAATTCAACCTTTTTATTAGTCATACGACAAGCTTGTCTCACGATGCGTTGACAACGTGAGCTAATCGTACTAACAGAAACCATCCGTATACTTTGTACCATTTGCTGATTTTCTTTTTGAATGAGTTCCTCATCTCTCATTAAATATTTAAGATCAATTAATTTTTCATCCATCGTAATATTAAGATTCCGAATATCGGTTGCAACTTCAGCTAAACGACTGGCTGTGGTATGCAGTTCATTATATTGATCCATTTCTAAGCTATCAAACTCAAAATCAGCGGTTTTATTATGGGTGTTATGGCTTTGAAGCGTAACCGATCTATCTAATTCTAAAACCAATGTTTGCATTGAAGCGGTTAATTGATTTAAAGTTTTTAGTTCTTCTGAAAAATGATTAATCCGTTCTTTAAATTGTTCTCTAAGAATACTTTCTTCCCCCGTTATTCTTAATAATTTATCAATTACTTGACTAGAAACACGGGTCATTTCTACGGTTTCAGTTGTTTGAGGTTTTTGAGTTGTTGTGTTATTTGTTGCAGGCAAATCGCTTTCAATAATTAAGGGCTTAGTTTCTTCGGGAAGTCCTTCTTTAAAAATCTTATTTGACCAATCAAGAATAGACTGTAAAACTTGGCGGGCGTTATCAGGTGCTTTACTTTCACCGATGAGAATAATTTCACTCATCATTTCTAAACAATCGGCCGCTTCTAGTAGTGCGTTTGCTAAATTCTTTGTAGGAAAACATTGTTTTTCAGTTAAGAAAACTAAAATTTCTTCTAAATGATGCGTAAGTACGGCAATCCCCGTAATCCCCACAATATTTCCTGAACCTTTTAAAGTATGTGCAATCCTTTGTGCTTCTAATAAATCATCTAAATTTGAATTGTGTGAAATAATTTTTTGAATAACGGTTGAGAAATTCGCCGTTAAAACAGGCAGTTCATCAAGTAAGGAATTAAGAAGTTCTTGATTAACCTCTTTGGGTAATTTTAAGCAAATATCATTAATTTCTGCGGTGATTTTTCGATCATTAAGCGATTTATTATTATCCTCCGTGTTAATTTCTACAGCGGAAAGTAATTGTATCAATGACTGTGCTGGTAAATCATCAAGCGGAAACGCCCAATCATTGGCTTGTAGATGATTCACTAAAGTCGATGCACTCTTATCATTCGTCACATCCATGATGTACATTTGAATATATAACAAGCTTTCTTTAAATAACGTCCGTTCATTTTTATTAAAGTCAGCTTTATTTTCACACCCCGGTATGATGTTGGCGAATATGAATTTAAAAACCTTAGCCAACCCTTGTAAACCTATAGTTTCACAAGCTTTTGCAAGATGTTCAAATTTTAAATAATGAACTTTTAAAACGGACTGAAAGGCGGAAACATCCGATAGATCCATGATTGCAGGCGATAAATTTTTAACTAATAAAACAAATTCATCACTGAGCATTTTAATAAACTCAGGGTTAATTTTTTTAGTTGGCGTTATTTCAACGGGTTTTTCTGGCTGAATGGGAATAGCTTCGACCGTACTGTTTTCCTCTAACACATCTGCTGCGTTAAGCGCTAAGAACATATGACGATCTTCTGCTGTCAAAGGAGAAAGCCAATAATCACTTTCTAACACGTTAATTAAGGCTAATAGGTTCTGTTCTGTTTCGACATCATGTAAATAAATTTTAAATAAAAGCTGCCATTCTTTTAATAATTGCCCATGATTAGAATTTAAACTAGCGGGTTTATCAAGTAGTTGCTGACAATTATCTACCAATAATAAGCATATATCCGCAAGGCTTAGAAGTTCGCAATGTGTTTCCTCGGCTATACACTCGCCAATAATTGACCAACAATCCATGTAAGTTTGTAATGCTTCAAGTTGATCTTTTATTATTTTAGTCTCAAGGCTATCAGTGATAGCGTTACAGGCGATCTGTGATTCATCATAAGGGGGGGCAATTTTATCCCAAATTGGATGAGATAACTGGGTGATGGTTTTATTTTCTTCTAAGGAAGTTGATGAGGGTCGCATTTGCGTTATTCAGGTAATTTAAAGACATTGACTTTAATGATTAACTCTTGTGCATTTTGAACTAAATTATCTGATAATTTACTTTGTTGTTGTAGCTGTTGATTGGTTTTTATACTATTTATCTGAATCGTTTCAGCGTGTTCTTTTAAGCTTTTTCCAACTTCTAATTGCGCAATCGTTGCACTTGAAATCTTTTTCACCGCAGACACTAACGATTTAGTTGAATGGCTACTTTCTTTCATTCTAAGCCCTGCTTCTTCTGCCTGTTGTATACTTTCAACCACTTGTGTAATCACCGTATTCATAGTTTTCATGGTATCTGACGTATCTACTTGGATATTTTTAACTAGGGCGGCAATTTTTTCAGTGGCTTCTCCTGAACTTTCGGCAAGCCGCTGAACTTCATTGGCAACCACCATAAATCCTTTTCCTGCTTCGCCTGCAGAGGCTGCTTGCATGCCTGCATTAAGTGATAAAACATGCGTTCTTTCAGCAATATTATTAATAATATTAACAATCCCTGTAATTTCTTGCGACCGCTCTCCTAAGCGTTTGATCCTTTTTTCAGTTTCACGAATAATGTCACGGATTCCATTAATACTGGTTACCGTTTCACTGACAGCATCTACGGCATGCTCTGTGCTTATCATGGTTTTATCGGATTCTTTATTGGTAATTTGTGAAAACTGCGCAATTTTAGTCATCGTATTAACAACCGTATTTAATTCGCTTAGCGTTTCTTCAATTTCACGTGCTTGATTTTCAGCATAAATCATTACCTCAGCCGCTTGTTGTTTAACTTCCACAGAAGTTAGATTAACCCGTGAAGAAATATCAGCAACGCCTCGTAATGTTCGTCCCATTTCCTGAGATAATAAGTTGATTGAATCTGAAACTGCCCCCGTCATATCTTCTGCGACGGGGACTTTGATGGTTAAATCTTTTTGGCTTAATGCAGAGACTGCACGTAATAATACAATAATGGATGCGTTTAATTGTTGGTGATCGTATTCTGTTTTTGCTAATGAGGTGATACGTTCATCAAGTAATGCGTCAAAGGCGTTAGATAAATTACCAATTTCATCATTATTCTCCGCATTAACACGTGCATTTAAATCCCCTGCAGCAATGGTATTAATAACGGCTTGTAATTTTGAAACTGGAACGATAATACCCTTTATAACTACCCATAATATAATGAGAATGATAATCAAAGGTACAACGAAAATGGTTATCCAGAAGATTATTTTAATCGTTGAGAAAGACTGTTTAAATTGCATTCCAACATGATTATCATACTTAGTTTTAATCGTTAATAAATCCAATAACGCGTGTTTAAGTTTTTCTGTCAAGGTATTAATTTTCACATTATCAGAAGCTATTATTTGAACACGCATAATAAAAAAGTTTTCATAATTATCTAAAATGGTATTAGTTGAGATAATTAAGTCTTTATCACTTGAGTTAGTTAATAACGAACTTAAGTAGGTGAGTTCTCTACGTGCATTTTGTATATTATTTTTAAACGCCCGTCTTTTTTCTTTTTGGTTAGAAAGACTAAAACTTTTTTCATAGAGCATTGCGGTAAAAGATTCAAATTGAATCTTCGCCAAGGTATTGGCAATAAGGGCTTGTTGTTTGGTATTATTTTGCGTCCTTTCAGCAATGTTGAGTGATTCATGAAAAGCAAAGGCAATTATGATTAACCCTATCACAAAAATTAATAATACAATAAAAAATTTATAAGAAATTTTAATATTAAGAAAATATTGTTCGAGTTCCTGAAAAACATTCATTGATTATTCCTATTATCTGGGCGATCAATTTACAATGGGAATTTAAAGTTAAATACAAACCTTTTTACCCAGCATTGAAAAAAATTTCTCTTTATCTAATTCCAGCCAAAGTTTTTTTCCTTTGTACGCGCCTAAAATATAATTTTCTATTTTTGGGATTAGTTTAGGAATAAACGCTTCTTTAACGAGATCATTAAGCAATTCGGGATAAGCTTTAATTTGAAATGCGACGGCTTTTCCCCCTTTACCTAGAACCAATAATAATTGATGTTTATTGTCTAAAGGATCGAAACCAAAATAATCTTCTAAATCAAAAACAGGCACAAGATTTCCACGCAAATTAATAAGTCCTAACATCCATTTAGGGGTATTAGGAACACTATAAATGATAATATGTTTGAGCAATTCACAAGCTATTTTTGCATCATAAATAAGATTTAAATGACCTATTTGAAACCCATAACGTAAATTTTTTTCATTTGCCTTAGATTTATTAAGTAAATTATCAAGTGATAAATCAGTTAACTCGCCTGCAAGTGCCATCATTTCATCCTGTGAGTATTATTACCTAAGTTTTTTCTTAAATAAAA
Source organism: uncultured Methylococcaceae bacterium (assembly GCA_964425835.1). Lineage (GTDB taxonomy): Bacteria > Pseudomonadota > Gammaproteobacteria > Methylococcales > Methylomonadaceae > WTBX01. Next base: position 17,055 of record CAYROI010000025.1, on the reverse strand, counting down.
TTATTGTACTGCCTTTTATATTATTCCGTGGTTATCAACGTGATGTTTTAGTGCTAAATCACAAAAATAGTATTTACTTGTAGAATATATTCTAAATAGCTGTTCGCAAATAAAACGCTAAAATCACACGAATAAAAAATATTAAAAAACATCTACATTATAGATGATTCATGTTAAATTTATCGCTAACAAGGCGTTACCCAGACTAGACCTTGTTGGTATTTTTTCATTGTTAAAAAACAATGAAGCTTTAATTTTATAAAAAATAATGATTTGGAGGATATATGTTAAAAACTCGTATTTTAGTGGCAGCAATAACGCTTGCAGGCTCTGTTTCTATGGCTCAAGCATGGGAAAGTTTACCTTCTAAAGCCCCAGCCCCTGCTGACAATCCAACAACAGCAGAAAAAGTTGAATTAGGTCGTATGCTTTATCATGATCCCCGTCTTTCTTCGACAGGCACAGTCTCTTGTGCTTCTTGTCACAATACTATGGCAGGGGGAGAAGATAATCGTGCAGGTTCAATGGGGGTACATGGGCAAGTCGGAGGACGTAGCGCACCCACTGTTTGGAACGCGGCATTTAATACCGTACAGTTTTGGGATGGTCGGGCTGAAAGCTTAGAAGCTCAAGCGGCAGGTCCTGTTACTAATCCAATCGAAATGGGAATGAAAAGTTGGGACGAAGTAATTGTCCGCCTTAAAGCCATTGACGGCTATCAAAGTGCATTCACTAAGGCTTTTGGAAAAAATTCTATTTCTAAAGATAGTGCGACGAAAGCCATTGCCGCTTATGAGCGTACTTTAATAACCCCAAATAGCCCCTATGATAACTATGTGAAAGGGGATAAGTCTGCATTAACCGCGCAACAAGTTAGAGGAATGGAAAAAGTCGCTGAATTAGGATGTACATCTTGTCATAGTGGTGCGGCATTCAATGGTGCTGGCACATTCCAAAAATTCCCTGTTAATGATAATGGGTATTTTGAAGCTAGATTTGATTTCAAAAAAGATAAAGGTCTAGCAGAAGTTACTAAAAAAGAAACCGATGCGCATTTGTGGAAAGTCCCCACTTTACGTAATATTGCTTTAACGGCACCTTATTTTCATAATGGCTCTGTAAAAACTTTGGAACAAGCGGTTACGATTATGGCAAAATTACAATTAAATAAAGATTTATCAGATAAAGAAACAGCTGATATTGTTGCCTTTTTAAATGCGCTTACAGGTCAGTTTCCTAAACAAACCATGCCCGAATTACCTGCAACACCTGGGAAAACATTCAACAAATAAGTCAAGCTATTCGTAGGGTGGGCGTTGCTCACCCTATGTAAATTAAAATAAGTCGTGACTGTTGGTAATTCAAAAGCGTTTTATTTTTTATACCCCACCGTATTCCCACTCACCCAACGACTGCCTTTGACTAATGTTTCTTTTTTCCAAAAAGGCGCGGTAGATTTTAATTTTTCTATGATATATCGACAACTATCAAAAGCATCGCCACGATGTGTTGACCAAACAGCAATTAATACAATAGCTTGATTCGGTAATAAATCACCCACACGATGGATTAATAAAACATCTAAAATAGCCCACTGCTGCATGGCGTCATTAATAATAGCGGTCAAATATTTTTCCGTCATTCTAGGATAATGCTCTAAGGTCATTGCCTGAACCTCATCCCCTTCATTGAAATCACGCATTGTACCGATAAAAATATTCGTTGCGCCAAAGTTCCCTGCAAAATCCGTTGCAGCCTGTTGATACGCTTCAACTTCTTGCCACGGATTAAACCCTTCTTTAACAATTTTTATTTTCATTTTAACCGCCTGTCACAGGTGGAAAAAAAGCCACTTCATCACCCGCTTTAACAGAGTCTGTTAAACTAACATATTCCATATTAACCGCTATCAGGGTATTATCTGGCATTGCGGTCTTAGGATTAACTTTCTCCCAAACCTCAGTGACTGTTATGTTCTGTTTTATTTCTAAAAAATCTTCTGACTTGGCTAACATTTCTCTTAAACTTGCAAAATAATAAATATTAATCGACATTAATTAACACCTAAACAATAAAAGCTTAGATAATAGCCGATTATTTTGAATAACGATAAAATAATGACATCATTAACACATTTTAATTTAGAAGGGGATGCCCATATGGTTGATGTGGGCGAAAAAGCGGTAACTCAACGACTTGCGATAACGGAAGGTGCTGTTAAAATGCAGCGAGAAACTTTAGAGCTTATTATTGCAGGCGGGCATAAAAAAGGCGATGTCTTGGCGATTGCTCGGATTGCCGCCATTATGGCAAGTAAAAAAACCGCTGATTTAATTCCTTTATGTCACCCTTTACCCCTAACCCATGTTGACGTTAAATTAATACCCGAGCTTGACAATAATCGCGTTTATTGTCAAACAATGGTTAAAACCAACGGGCAAACAGGGGTGGAAATGGAAGCCTTATTAGCGACTCAAATTGCCCTATTAACTATCTATGATATGTGTAAAGCGGTTGATAGAGGCATGGAAATAACAACGGTACGTTTATTGGAAAAACGCGGCGGAAAATCAGGGATTTGGCACAGATGAGCGATGAACAAGAAGGGGTTATTAAATATCAATTGAATCATCAGTTAGAACCGCTGCCAGCGGATTATTCAATCACGGAGATAAACGCTTGGCGAACTTTGATGTATCGTTTGCAATTAATTGGGCAAAATGATGCACGTTATGAGGGCTATGGCTTTGGGAATATTAGCCACCGTATTGGTGCTAACCTAAAACAATTTATTATCAGCGGGACACAAACGGGACATATTCCTGTTTTAACTACCGATGATTATTGTTTAGTGACCTCAGCAAACCCAAAATTAAATCAAATTGATGCAACAGGTCTTTGTAAACCCTCATCAGAAGCACTTACCCATGCCAGTGTTTATTTACAAGACCCAAAAATACACGCGGTTATTCATGTGCATTGTCCTGAAATTTGGAATAATACCCATCAATTAAAACTGCCGCATACGCTAAAAAATGTGGCTTATGGTACGCCTGAAATGGCCGTCGCAGTGAATCAATTATTTAATCAACGAAGCTGGCAGCAAGGTTTTATTTTTACCATGTTAGGGCATAAAGACGGTGTCATTGCTTTTGGAGATGATTTATCGCAAGCGGCTAACACCTTAATTAAAACATTATATTTAGGCATTAAAATTGAACAAAGCGAGTTTCTAGCATCAACATAAAAAAATTCCCATGACAAAAATACTTATTTATAGCGCAAATCTTTGCCCTTATTGCACAATGGCTAAGAAATTACTGGAACGAAAAGGTCTAGAATATAGTGAAATTAATATTGATTCAAAACCTGGACTAAGAGAAGAAATGATGAAAAAAACCCAGCGTCGCACGGTACCGCAAATATATATCGGTGATTATCATGTAGGGGGATTCAATGAACTTTATATTTTAGAACAAAATAAACAACTCGATGAATTATTGTAATTGATCTCATTAAAGAGGTAAGGCGGGGTAAAGAGCCTCACCTCTCATTGTTTACTTATAGCACAACGTAAAATACAAATAAGTCATTAAATATTATACGTTGATGAAGCGGTCTTACCGCCGTGTCCTGTCCAATCGGTATGAAAAAACTCACCTCTAGGCTTATCAAGGCGTTCATAAGAATGTGCGCCAAAATAATCGCGTTGGGCTTGTAATAAATTCGCAGGTAATCGCTCGGTACGATAACCATCATAATAGGCTAAAGCCGATGAGAATACAGGCGTAGAAATGCCAAGTTCCACCCCTAAAATAACCGCTTGTCGCCAGCCACTCTCTGCTTTTTGCATCGCATTTGAAAAATAATCAGCGAGTAATAAATTATCTAAATTAGCCTCATTATCATAGGCGGCTTTGATGTCATTTAAGAATTGGCTACGAATAATACACCCCCCCCGCCACATTAAAGCGATTTCCCCATAATTAAGTGACCAATGATATTCTTTTGCCGCTTCTTTAATTAATCGAAAACCTTGGGCGTAAGAAATAATTTTGGCGGCATATAAAGCATCACCGATGGCATCAATCATCGCTTGTTTATCGCCTGAAAAACGCAGTTTTTCTTTAGGAAGTGCGGCGGCGGCAACAACACGTTCTTCTTTTTGTGCTGATAAACAACGAGCAAATACCGATTCTGCAATTAAAGTTAAAGGCATGCCTAAATCCAAGGCATTAATTGCCGTCCATTTTCCTGTGCCTTTTTGTCCTGCGGTATCTAAAATTTTCTCAACCAGCGGCGCGCCATCTTCATCCTTATAAGCTAAAATATTCGCGGTAATTTCAATTAAATAGGAACGCAATTGACCTTGATTCCAGTTTGCAAAAATCGCTTGAACTTCGTCATTACTTAACCCTAATCCTTCGGTTAATAATTGATAGGCTTCACAAATAAGCTGCATATCCCCATACTCAATCCCATTGTGTACCATTTTGACATAATGCCCTGCGCCTTGATCGCCGACCCATTGACAACACGGTTGCTCATCGACTTTAGCGGCAATAGCTTGAAAAATAGGTTTCACTGCTTCCCAAGCCGCAGGATTACCACCAGGCATAATAGAAGGCCCAAAACGCGCCCCTTCTTCTCCACCCGAAACCCCCGTACCGATAAATAAAAGCCCCTGTTCTTTCAAACTTTCGGTACGACGATTGCTATCGGTATACAGTGAATTACCGCCATCAATAATAATATCCCCTTCAGATAACAAGGGAATTAATTGCTCAATATAGCGATCAACCACCTCACCTGCTTTCACCATTAACATGACTTTACGAGGTACTTCTAATTGCTCAACTAGGGATTCTAAAGTTTCAGCCCCTGTCACTTGCGTATCTTTTGCCCCTTCTTGTAAAAAGGCTTCTGTTTTACTATGGGTACGATTATGTACAACAACTTTAAACCCATGATCGTTCATATTCAGGACAAGATTTTGTCCCATCACTGCTAACCCAATTAAACCGATATCTGCTTTCATGTAACCTCTTTCAATAAGACTTAAATTAAATGATTATAATAAGACTTTAATAGAGACTTAACAAACTTAAGAAAAAAACATTTTGGCTGCCATGATAAAGAGCATTATCGAAAAATAACGTTTTAATCTTGTGGCAGGTAATTTACTAGCCAGTTTTGCCCCTAAAGGCGCAGTTAAAACGCTACAAATGACAATACCAGAAAAAGCAGGTAAATAGATATAACCCAAGCTCCATGCGGGTAATTGCGGTTGCTGTAAACCTAAAAAAATATAACTAACCGTCGCGGCAAAAGCGATCGGTAAACCGCAGGCACTTGAAATAGCGACGGCATTTTTCATTGGAATTTCACAAGCTACCAAAAAAGGGACAGTTAACGTCCCCCCACCAATCCCTAAGATTGATGACAATAAACCAATTCCGCCCCCTGCGGCATAATCTAGTGATTTAATATTTTTAACCGAGCGTTCACGAGGTTGGTGTTGTAATGCCATTTTTAAAGCGGCATAGGTCAGGTAACTAATAAAAATAAAACGTAAATTATCCGCACTTATTTTATCGGCAATGCTTGCGCCTAAAGCAGCACCTAAAATAATCCCTGGTGTCAATCGTGCGACTTTAGTCCATAAAATATTACCTTGGCGATGATGAGCGAAAACGGATGAAGCGGCTGTAAAAATAATGGTTGCAAGGGAGGTGGCTATAGCAAAAATCATTTGTTGTTCTGGAATCATGATTTGCTGAATAGAAAATAAAGAAACCAAGATAGGGACAATAATTAATCCCCCACCAATGCCAAATAACCCTGCTAATAGCCCTGAAAAAGCCCCTAAAATTAAACTAGCACTTATTATCTCCCACATTCGCTTTATTTATTAAGTATTATAGTAAATGCTTAATTGCCTCTTTTTCTTCATGCAATTCGTTCTCTGTAATTTTCATTTTTTCCAAACTTAACGCATTAATATCAAGCCCTTGTACAATACTTATTTTACCTTGACTCACGGTGACAGGAAAAGAATAAACCAAGCCTTTTTTAATACCATAACTTCCATCAGATAATAAAGCCATGCTCACCCAATCGCCTTCAGGTGTATCTAAAGCCCACAAGCGCATTTGTTTTATGGCAGCGGTTGCAGCAGATGCGGCACTCGATTGACCCCGTGCTTTAATAACGGTTGCACCTCGTTGTTGTATCGCTGGAATTAACGCATTAATAAACCAATTATTTTCAACCAAATCTAACGCATCTTGACCTTTTATTTTTGCATGATGAATATCAGGGTACTGCGTATTGGAATGATTGCCCCAAATAATGACATTTTTAATATCCGTCGCTTTCACCCCACTTTTTTCAGCCAACTGATTAATCGTACGGTTATGATCTAACATGGTCATTGCGGTAAAATTTTCAGGCTTCAAATTGGGTGCATTGCTCATTGCAATTAAAGCATTGGTATTCGCAGGATTTCCTGTGACTAAAACTTTAACATTTTTATTAGCGACATCACTTAAGGCTTTGCCTTGAATGGAAAAAATTTCAGCATTACATTTTAATAAATCTTTTCGTTCCATACCCGCACCTCTTGGGCGCGCACCAACTAAAAAGGCATAATCAACATTATTAAAGGCAACTCTTGGATCATCCGTGGTGATAACTTTATTTAACAGCGGATAAGCACAATCATTAAGCTCCATAACAACCCCGTTTAAAGCAGACATAGCAGGTGGAATTTCTAATAAATGTAAATTAATCGGTTGATCTGCACCTAAAAATTCACCTGCCGCGAGGCGAAAAAGTAAAGCGTAACTTATTTGTCCAGCCGCACCCGTTACAGCAATATCAACAGGGTTTTTCATAGTGTTTTCCTTGTAGTAATGTAGTCTAAACTAGATTTTAAATTGTGTAAGATTACTTAAAAATAAGCTTAATAGCTAGTTTAAAGATAATCTATATTAAAAAAGATAGGTTTTACTTAAGTTAAGTAATAAGCTTAGTTAAAATCAAGCATCTCTAAATATCTTTAAAATCTTACCATGATAAAATCGCGCAAATCTAAATTTATACGTTACAATGACGCAATTTTAGATTGCGTTTAGGCATTTATAATAAATTACCGCATTAGCTTATGAAAAAATTATTATTTCAATTTGATACTGACCTCTATCCCTCTGTGTTTGATACCGTTGTTGCCTATGATGGAGGGGCGGATCATGTGACACCTTACGGTGGTTTAACCCCTGAGAATGTGGGTGGCTTAATTGATGGCGCAATTTTTACTCGCGCACCTAAGGATAAAAAAAATACCGCCATTTTTATTGGGGGTAGCGATATTTTAGCGGGTGAAGAACTTTTTAATGCGGTACAAAAACACTTTTTCCTAGGGTTTCAAGTTTCAGTCATGCTAGATTGTAATGGTTGTAATACCACAGCAGCGGCAGGCGTTGCAAAACTTGCGACACATGGTGGCTTGAAAGGAAAAAAAGCAGTTATTCTTGCAGGGACAGGCCCTGTCGGACAAAGGGCTGCGGTTATGTTAGCTGAAGAGGGGGCTGACGTGACGATTACTTCACGCAACTTACCTCATGCCCAAGAAGCTTGTATGGCAATGGAACAACGTTTTGGGGTTTCATTAACGGCTGTCGAAGCGATTGATTGTGATGATCGTGCTGCGGTCATAGCAGATGCTGCGATTGTTTTTTCGACAGGGGCATCAGGGATTGAATTATTAAAACCTGAGCATTGGCAAAATAATCCTCACATTGAAATAATTGCCGATGCGAATGCGACTCCGCCGTTAGGCATTGGTGGGACAGATATGATGGACAAAGGTCTTGTGCGTCATGGAAAAATCATCTGGGGAGCGATTGGTTTTGGCGCATTAAAACTTGCAATACACAGAGCTTGTATTGGCAAATTATTTGAAGATAATAAACAGGTTTTTGATGCTGAATTAATCTTTAAATTAGCAAAAAGCATGGCTTAGGTCAAAATTATAATAACGCATGTTTTAGGATTCAACCTTAAACCCCCGCCCCATTTTAGGAGAAATAAATGTTTAAAAAATCCATGTCAATTGCAGGTTTTGATGATGAATTGTTCCAAGCGATAGAAGATGAACATCAACGCCAAGAAGACCATATTGAACTCATCGCTTCCGAAAACTATACTAGCCCTCGGGTTTTAGAAGCCCAAGGTTCGCAATTAACCAATAAATACGCCGAAGGTTATCCTGCTAAACGTTATTATGGCGGTTGTGAATTTGTGGATAAAGTAGAACAATTAGCGATAGATAGGGCAAAAGAGTTATTTGGTGCAGATTACGCCAATGTCCAGCCTCATTCAGGATCACAAGCGAATATGGCTGTTTTTATGGCTCTAATTCAACCAGGTGATACGATTTTAGGTTTAAGTCTTGCTGATGGCGGACATTTAACCCATGGGGCAAAACCCAATTTTTCAGGAAAAATTTATAATGCCATCCAATATGGATTAAATTCTGAGACAGGGGATATTGATTACGAACAAGTTGAAGCCTTAGCCCTAGAACATAAGCCAAAACTTATTGTTGCAGGATTTTCAGCCTATTCTCGAACTTGGGATTGGCAGCGTTTTCGTGATATTGCCGATAAAGTAGGCGCGTATTTATTTGTTGATATGGCACATGTCGCAGGATTGGTTGCCGCAGGACTTTACCCCAATCCTGTCCCGATTGCTGATGTGGTTACGACCACAACCCATAAGTCATTGCGCGGTCCTCGTGGGGGTTTAATTTTATGTAAAAGTAATCCTGAACTTGAGAAAAAATTTAATTCTAATATTTTTCCAGGTATTCAAGGGGGGCCTTTAATGCACGTTATTGCGGCAAAAGCGGTGGCATTAAAAGAAGCCTTAGAACCTGAGTTTAAAGCTTATCAACAGCAAGTAATTAAAAATGCTAAAGCAATGGCAGAAATATTTATTTTACGGGGTTTTGATGTGGTTTCAGGGGGAACGGATAATCATTTAATGCTGGTCTCTTTAATTGCTAAGGGCATTACGGGTAAGGATGCGGATGCGGCGTTAAATAAAGCCCATATCACTGTAAATAAAAATGCCGTGCCTAATGATCCAGAATCGCCTTTTATAACGAGTGGTATTCGTGTGGGAACACCTGCACCAACAACACGCGGATTTAAAGAAGCGCAAGTAACTGAAATTGCTAATTTAATGTGTGATGTAATGGAGAACCTTGAGGATGAAAATGTAATTTCAGCTGTACGAGAAAAAGTAAGTGTTTTGTGTTCAAGATTTCCCGTTTATAGATAAAATATAGCGGTGGTAGGGTGGGCATAGCCCACTCTATTAAAATCCTAGTTATGTTCTTTCAAATAAATGTCAGGCTAAAATTTTAGTTAGGCTGAGTAGTTACCAGTTTTCCTTTCTAAATAACTTTAGAAAACTGTTGTTGTTTCTCCGTTAAATAACGATCAAATATCATACAAATATTGCGAATTAATAAGCGTCCTGGTGGTAGCACTTCAATTTTATTTTCAAATGTTTTTAATAAACCATCCGTTTGCATTATTTTTAAACGCTTTAATTCCTCTGCAAAATAATCGGTAAAATTAATTGAAAAATCAGTTTCAATAGATCTAAAATCTAAATTAAAATGACAAATTAATTGCGTAATTACCGCGCAGCGTAGTTTGTCATCACGTGTTAGTTCTAGTCCTTTGACGACAGGTATTTTTCCTTCATTAATCAGCCGATCATATTCGGCTAAATCTTTTACATTTTGTGAATAAGAATGTCCGACTCGACCAATGGACGTTGCGCCTAAGCCAATTAAATCACAATCTGAATGGGTCGAATAGCCTTGAAAATTACGATATAGCTTGCCTTCGCGTTGGGCAATGGCGAGTTCATCATCAGGTTTTGCAAAATGATCCATGCCAATATAAATATAACCCGCATCAAGTAAACGTTGTCCTGTCATTTGTAGGATGTCTAATTTTTCTTCAGCTGAAGGAATATCTTTATCGTTTATTTGCCGTTGGGTTTTAAATTTCTGCGGCATATGTGCATAGTTAAAAATTGAAAACCTATCAGGGGATACACTAAGTACCTTTTCTAAGGTGGCTGAAAAACTTTCAACCGTTTGCAAGGGAAGTCCATAAATTAAATCTAAATTGGTGGAGCTAAACCCATATTTTCGAGCGGCTTCTAATACCCCAAAAGTTTGTGCTTCAGTTTGCAGACGATTAACGGCTTTTTGTACCGCAGGATTAAAATCTTGCACCCCTAAACTAATTCGGTTAAACCCTAATTCTCGTAGTTGTTCAATGGTATTTTCATTGGTTTCACGTGGATCAACTTCAATCGAATATTCGCCCGTATCATCATCATGTAAATTAAAAAAATGGCGGGTCGTATCCATCAAACGTTTCATTTGCTGATAATTTAAAAAGGTCGGTGTGCCGCCGCCCCAATGTAATTGGTTTACTTTTCGATTTGAATCAAAAAATTGCGCTTGTATTTCAATTTCTTTTAATAAATTATTGAGATAAGGTTCGGCATGTTTGCGGTTTTTGGTGATTATTTTATTACAAGCACAAAAAAAACAAACCGTATCACAAAAGGGAATGTGAAAATACAAGGATAATGCGCCACCGTTCGTATTTGAATGGTTAATTTGTTGACGATATTCCGTTTCGCCAAAATCTTCATGTAATTCTAGTGCGGTGGGATAAGATGTATAGCGAGGACCTGCTTTATTGTAGCGATTAATTAAGTTGAGGTCGAAGGTGATAGATTGATCCATGAGTTTTTATGACCCTTAATTTTAAACATACGATTAAAAATGATTAGAGTGAAAAATAAATAATAAATTCAAAAAAAACGGGAACTTTGTTAATCAAAGTTCCCGTTATAATTTATTTATAACAGATAAAAATTAATTTTCACCTGAAGCTATTTTTCGTTCAGGTTGTTCATACATAAAAATAGGGGCATTGTCGCCTAAAATAGCCCCTTCATCAAGAACGACTTTTGTTATATTGTTATCAGAGGGTAATTCATACATCGTATCTAATAACACATTTTCAACAATGGTTCTAAGTCCTCGCGCCCCTGTTTTTCTTTCCATCGCTTTACGAGCAATGGCTGATAAGGAGTCAGCTCTAAATTCAAGCTCAGCCCCTTCCATTTCAAACAAATGTTGATATTGTTTAATTAAGGCATTTTTAGGTTCAGTTAAGATTTGTATTAACGCATCTTCATCTAAATCTTCAAGCGTTGCAACAACGGGAAGACGACCTACAAATTCAGGAATTAGACCATACTTAATCAAATCTTCGGCTTCAACTTCGGCAAATAATTCACCAACATTTTTAGTTTCATCTTTAGATTGAACTTCAGCACTAAATCCAATGCCACTTTTTACCGAACGATTTTGAATAATTTTATCTAGCCCTGAAAATGCGCCACCAACAATAAATAAAATATTGGCGGTATTAACATGTAAAAAATCCTGCTGTGGATGTTTACGTCCACCTTGGGGTGGAATAGAGGCAACCGTTCCTTCAATCAATTTCAATAAGGCTTGTTGTACACCTTCGCCTGAAACATCACGGGTAATCGACATATTTTCAGATTTACGGGTGATTTTATCAATCTCATCAATATAAATAATGCCTGTTTCTGCTTTTGCAACATCGTAATCACATTTTTGTAAAATCTTTTGGATCACATTTTCAACATCTTCACCGACATAACCTGCCTCTGTTAATGTCGTTGCGTCAGCAATTGTAAAAGGCACATCTAATAAGCGGGCTAACGTTTCTGCTAATAAGGTTTTACCAGAGCCTGTAGGTCCTATCAGGAGGATGTTACTTTTGCCTAATTCAACGTCATCTTTATTAGTTTGGCTTCGCAACCGTTTATAATGATTATAAACTGCCACAGAGAGATTCTTTTTTGCAGTTTCCTGACCAATCACATAATTATCTAACGTTGCCTTTATTTCTTTAGGTTTAGGAAGTGCATTTTCTTCACTAGTAGAAACCCTTTCTTGCTCTGCATCATCCCTAATAATATCATTACAAAGTCCGACACATTCATCACAAACATGAACCGATGGCCCTGCAATTAATTTTTTTACTTCATTTTGACTTTTACCGCAAAAAGAACAATAAAGTAGTTTATCTTTACTACTCATAAACGCGTCTCCACAGAGATTAGACTCTATTAATGTTAATACTGTAACACAATCAATTTTTGCTATTCAAACAGAAAAACAGGCTACAGGGTATTAGGACTTAATATCAGGTCGGTTTGAAAGGACTTGATCTATTAAACCGTAGTCTACCGCAGCGTCTGCACTTAAAAAGTTGTCCCTATCCGTATCTTTGGCAACCGTCTCAACAGATTGCCCTGTATGATACGCCAAGATTTTATTTAATTTTTCACGAATTAATAAAATTTCTTTCGCATGAATATCAATATCAGACGCTTGACCTTGAAAGCCACCTAAGGGTTGATGAATCATCATTCTTGAATGAGGTAAACAAAAGCGTTTATCAGCAGCCCCGCCTGTCAATAATAATGCCCCCATACTTGCCGCCTGCCCAATACATAAAGTACTCACATCAGGTTTAATAAACTGCATGGTATCGTAAATTGACATGCCCGCAGTCACAGATCCGCCTGGAGAATTGATATATAAATGAATATCTTTATCAGGATTTTCAGACTCTAAAAAGAGTAATTGCGCGACAATTAAATTCGCCATATAGTCTTCAACTTGACCGACTAAAAATATGACGCGTTCTTTTAAAAGTCTTGAATAAATATCATAAGAGCGTTCACCACGTGCGGTTTGCTCAATGACCATCGGCACAAGCCCCCCAGCAGCTTGGGGTGAAATAAGTGATTCTGACCCACTTGTTTGATACATATTAGCCTCGTTGTTGCTGATGATAGCTTGTCATTGAATCGCTAAATGATTGCGGCTCATCCGTTATTATCATTTGACCTGTTAACCATTCAACCGTTTGTTCTTCTAAAACGGCTTGTTTCACTTCATTTAAACGGGCTTCATCTTCATAATACCATTGAAGCACTTCATCAGGTGAATCATAACTTAGGGCTAATGTTTCAATAGCCTTGCGAAGTTTTTTATTATCAACCGTGATTTCATTTTCTTGAATAATTTCCGATAAAATAAGTCCTAAACCGACACGACGTTTCGCTTCGGTTTCAAAAATATCATGCGGTAAATCTAAAGCTTGATTTTCTCTTTTAGCTTTTTCTTCATAAGGTTTAATAATCGCGTCGACTTCTCTATCAATCAATGCTTTAGGCATTGTAAATTCTATATTTTCATAAAGTGCATTCAGCACCGACTGTTTTAACCCAGCGGCTAGGGCTTTCTTTAGCTCATTTTCCATATTTGTTTTAACATCGGTATAAAAAGCTTCTATGTCACCACTTTCAATCCCATAAGCTTGAATAAATTCTTCATCTATTTCAGGGAGTTGAGGGGCTTCTATTTTAGTAACTTCTATCTCAAAAGTAGCAAGTTTATTTGCAAGTTCAGGTTTCGCTGGATAACTTTCTGGAAAAGTAATTTCAAAACTTTTATTATTACCTACCTCAAGAGCCAATAATTGATCTTCAAAGCCTGGTAGCATTTGCTGACTGCCAATTTCAACATTAAAGTTTTCAACTTTACCCTCCGTAAAGTTTTCACCATCACAAATGCCTGAAAAGTTAATGGTTAATCGGTCTTTATCTTGAGAGGGGCGTTCAACGGTAATCCATTCTGTTTTGTGTGATCTTAATTTTTCGATCATTTCATCAAAATCGGCAGGTTCTATTGTAGAAACAGGGCGTTTAGCTTCTATATTTGCTAAGTTTTCTAATGAAATAGTTGGGTAGACTTCAAACTCTGCGGTATAGGCTAACCCTTTTTCTTGCTCAATAGGGTGAATATGTGGCATATCAACAGGGACTAAGTCTTCTTGTTTCAACGCTTCATAATAACTTGATTGAATGACATCACCTGCAATCTCTCCTCTAACTTTAGCACCATATCGCTTATTTATTAGACTTTGAGGTGTCTTTCCAGGGCGAAAGCCATCAATTTTAATTTCACTTTTTAATGACTTTAAACGGTCATCCACTTTTTCTTGGATAATTTCTTCGGGAATACTGACAGTCATTTTTCGGCTTAATTCTGATGTCTGTTCGACAGAAACTTGCATTAGTTTACCTCAACTTAAGATATGGATAAGAAGTGTGTTTAGAATGCCGATGTGGCAATGTAGAATTTATTAACGTGTGATTATCGCTAACGACAATGAAGAGTAAAGTGGTGCGAGCGGAGAGACTTGAACTCTCACATCATAAGATACTGGTACCTAAAACCAGCGCGTCTACCAATTCCGCCACGCTCGCATACTCTATAAAAGCCGTGCATTATAAATAATATTTTTGCTAGACGCAAGTACCAAATTAATTTATCCTTCATTTATTAGACATCAAACATTCTTTGAAGATTATTTTTATCCCTTATTGGAAAAATAAAAGTATAATGCAACTGAGTTTATTAAAAATAAAAAAATACGTCATATCTAATGTATAATAAGCCTTTTATAATTTTACTCTAGTAAAAAACTGTAAGAAAAAGCTTACAAAAATTTTAGATAAAAATCTAATTATTGACAATTTTATTCTTTTACCTCTCAATCGCTTTAAATTTTTTGAATGAATAATCAAACGATCGTGGTTAATCTACAATGTTAAGAACGCTTATTGCTTTTTGTATAATGGTCACTTGTGGATTATTGATAATGCAAAATGCAATTGCAAAACAACAAGCTTCAGCCGCAACACTAAAGACTGTTTATTTAGTGCATATTAGTAATATGACCACTTGGCCTGAGAATATAAAGTCATCTTCCACATTTTCTATTTGTATTAATGAAAATAGTGAATTGAGTGACAAGTTAAAAAAAATAGAACAACAAGTCACGATTAATGGAAAATCTCTAAAAATTCAACATGACCTTTCTCTTGAGCAATTGGTTCAGTGCCATATTTTTTATGTAAGTGCAGCGGATATTTCAATTTTTGATAAATATCATTCCGAACTTAAAAAAAATGCGGTATTAACGATTAGTAGTAAAAAACATTTTACTACAGAAAGAAAAGGGATAATTGACTTTTACGTTGATAAACAAACAAATAAACTAAAAATGCGCGTTAATTTAGCGAGTATGCAAGAATCAAGGCTTGAAATTAGCTCTAAATTATTGCGCCTAATGCAACAACATTACTAAAGCTGCTATGTCCTCTTATAATCTACCCATTAAGACTAAAGTTAAACGCCTTATTTTTATAGCAATCAGTGTCGCTTTATTATTTATGGTCACCACCTTGAGTATTGTTGATTATAGCGAAAGTAAAGCCGACCTCAGAGAACAAATAGAAATTCAGGCTAAAATTATTGCCAAACAAGTTAATATTTCGATTCAATTTAATGATAAAACGAGTGCGGATGAGATTTTAAAAGCCTTTGAGCTAGAATCAGAAATACAACGTATTGTTATTTATCTCGAAGATAACTCGATTTTCTCAAGTTATGAAAAACCTGAAAAAGAAGTTTTTTTATTAAATTTCTTCCCGCCAGAAGAAGTGATTTCTACTTTCTTTGACTATACACCAGCAATTATTGATATAGAAGATATTAATTTAAAACGAAAAGCGCACGTTAGTATTGAAATTAATTTAACTGCTTTCTATGAAGAACGTCTACAAAATATTATTGACATGGTGGTGATTGCCTTTATTTGTTTACTCCTGACGCTAATGATAACAGGACGCGTCATAAAAAAAATTATCCACCCTATTTTACAACTTGCAAAAACTGCAAAAAAAGTGGCTAATAATAAAGATTATCAAATCAGAGCGAAGATTTTTGCTGAAGATGAAGTTGGAAAACTGACTGAAACCTTCAATGAAATGTTGTCACAAATGCAATTTCATGAAGAAGAATTAGAAGATAAGGTTTTAAAACGTACCAAAGAATTGAAAACAGCCTTATTAACAGCAGAAACGGCTAATCGGGTGAAAAGTGAATTTGTAGCGAATATGACCCATGAACTTCGTACGCCGATGAATGCGATTATTAATATGAACCGTTTTGCATTAGAAACCCAATTAACCCATAAGCAACGTAATTATTTAACGAAAGTAAAGACTTCGGCGGATTGGTTATTAAGCCTTATTCAAGATACTTTGGATTTTTCTAAAATAGAATCAGGGAAATTAGAGTTAGATAAAGTTGAATTCTCTTTAACAAAATTATTTAATCGTTTTGATATATTTGCTAATGACGTAGAGAAAAAGGGCTTAGAATTAATATTCCAATATCCCTTAGAACTCAATAACTATCTTATTGCTGATGATATACGTTTATCCCAAGTGTTAATTAATTTAATCAGTAATAGTATTAAGTTTACTGAAAAGGGAGAAATTATCGTATTAATTAAGCAACTTGAAGAAACAAATAAACAAGTAAAATTGTTTTTTTCGGTAACCGATACAGGAATCGGCATTAGTGATGAATATAAAAAAGACTTATTTAATTCTTTTTCTCAGGCAGATGCTTCAACAACAAGAGAATATGGCGGGACAGGATTAGGGCTTGCGATTAGTCAACGCTTAGTTACATTAATGGGCGGTACTATTCAAGTGGAAAGTGAATTAGGGAAAGGTAGTCGTTTCTTTTTTACCTTAACTCTTGATAAAAGTACCAAGCAATTGCCTAATCGCTTAATTAATTATAAAGCCGCTATTGAGCATCTCAATGTTTTATTACTTAATAATAATAAAGCTTATGAGGTTGCGTTGGTCAATTTATTTTCTGAGCTTAATATTTATGTGAAAATTTTTTCTACATTAGAACGTGCCGCTATTGGGTTAGAAAATCATGATAATTATGATTTAATTTTAATTAATTGGCAAACGATTAAA
>CAYROI010000024.1:24834-26804 GCA_964425835.1 uncultured Methylococcaceae bacterium | reverse complement strand
CAAGTCCACCAACCCAATTGTTAAAATCTAAGGGATTAGACCCAGGATTGGTGACAACTTGGTACAAAGGATAACGACCAGGAGCTGACCCTTTTGCTGGAATATTAAATAATGGAACTTTACCTGAATATTCAGTTGCTTGAGAAAAAGGGGATGTTTCTGGTGTAAATTGTCCCGCTTTATTTAGAAATAAATACTGTTTACCTACTTTGGTTGCAATATAAAGATCACCCTTTACAGGCGTTGGAAATTGTACACTCGCTGCAATATTTTGTGTTGGATCATTCACAACCGCTCTTTCAGTTTGTAAGCCCGCAACCGCAATATTCGTTATCGTACTATAGCCGATGACTACTGCCATCATTTTAAATTTTTTCATTTAGATTACACTCTCTTTTAAATTTATATTAGGTTAGAACCTGCTAAAATAATGTTAAGCTTTCAGTATGAAGGAATTATCCTAGAGGATTATTTTAAAATAAAGCAGTTACTGTGCCACAAGGTATAACTCCTTAAAATATAATAACTTAGACTAAATTAAGGTGTGTTAATTAGTCGAAGCATCATCTTGCAACCTGCAATAAAAGTATGGAAACATGAAAACAAACTACAATTTTTGCAGAACGAAAAAACATTCCAATTAACATTAAGATAAATTGCACCCCAGTTTATCTATTGGTAATATTATGAAAACTCTTAATTCAATTCACGCTTTGCGTTCGCTGATAACAACATGGAAGCGGCAACAAATGTCAGTCGCTTTTATTCCTACAATGGGAAATTTACACCAAGGTCATTTAGAATTAATAAAAGCAGCAAAAGAAAAGTCCAATAAGGTGGTTGTGAGTATTTTCGTTAATCCAACCCAATTTTCTGAGGGAGAAGATTTTGAAAGTTATCCACGTACGCAGCAACAGGATATAGCGGCGTTAATCGCCCATGAGGTTGATTTACTTTTTTTACCTAACAGAGAAGAAATTTATCACTCTGAAGTGAAAACAACGATTACAGTGACAGAAATTTCTAATTTACATTGCGGAAAAATACGTAAAACCCATTTTTCAGGGGTTGCGACCATTGTTTGTAAATTACTTAATATAGTGCAACCTGATCGGGTTTTTTTGGGTGAAAAAGATTTTCAACAACTGGCGATTATTCGCCTGATGGTGCGTGATTTAAATATTCCTGTCATGGTTGACAGTGTAAAAATAATTCGTGAGGAAGACGGTTTAGCCATGAGTTCTCGTAATAGTTATTTAACGCCCGAACAACGTAAAATTGCCCCAAAGCTATACCAAGCCCTATGTAATGCGGCTGATAAAATTAGCCAGAATTTACAAAGTTTTAAAGAAATTGAACAACAGCAACGGCATGTTCTAATCGAGGCGGGATTTGAAGTAGATTATTTTTCAATTTGTCGGGCAAATGATCTCTTATCTGCTGATATAAATGATAAAGAATTGGTGATTCTAGCTGCTGCCAGATTAGGAAAACCTCGTTTAATAGATAACATCTCCATTAAAAAATAACGCGATTTTCCCCATGATAATACGATTAATTTTTTTACTTACCTTTTTTTATAGCTTTTCTGCTCAGGCAGAAATCACCGTAAAGCAACAAGCAATCATCAATCAAATAGACCAACTTAATCAACTTAATCAATCCTTATTAACCCTTGAGGATGATAAAAAGATTGATGCGCTACTTAATCAGCAAACAAAAGTATTAAGTAATTTAATGTTACAGTTAAAATCTACTTCGGTAGAAAAACTCCCTGTTGTGATTGAAAAAAAACAGTTAAACTTTTTAAAAAATCGGATTAATATTAATCAAGCAAAAAATAATTTATTAGCCGTTCAACGAGATGAGCTGAAGCAAGCACTTTATCAAACGCGACAACGGACTTATGATTTTATTGTCTATTTAATTCAAACCTCACATGATTATAAAAGTGCTAATAAAATTGTACG
>CAYROI010000024.1:7786-24734 GCA_964425835.1 uncultured Methylococcaceae bacterium | reverse complement strand
TTGTCTATTTAATTCAAACCTCACATGATTATAAAAGTGCTAATAAAATTGTACGCTACGCCAAAAAAGCCTTAGCAGACAATATACAACGACATGCTCAAATTAAATTACCCAAGGCACAAGTCTCTTCTATTTATATGGAGCTGAAAAAAAATTACGACGAGTTCCATATCGCCAATGATACTTATCAAGACATTTTACGGTATGTGATTAATAACCCAGAAAAAATATCAGTTACTCATTGGCTAAAGAATTTTAACCTCCCGACAATGATTGCCTACATTAATCATTTTTCATTGGTAAAACCTGTTAATCGTAAATTATCTGCATTTCAAGTGGATGTAGGGGGGATTCTTTTATCTGCACTGATTGTTTTTTTAGTCTATCTTTGTCATCCCCTTGTTTTTAAATGCACAAGCTGGATTGTTGAAACCTATATTTTAGAACCTGGTGCAGATCATCAAGAATTGATTTATCACGAGATTCGTAAACCGTTAAGAGCTTTACTGATATTTTTCGGACTTGATTTAGCAACATATGCTTTTTTTTATAAAACCGATTACCGTTTATTAATTGAAAATATTATTTGGGTTCTTTACGCGTTAATTTATGTCTGGTTATTTTTTAAATTGCTCGATAGCATTGCTTTATTACATATCAGAAAAATTACGCGTTTGAACAAAGAATTAAGGAAAGAACTGTATAATTTAGGGATTCAGGTGATTAAAGGATTAGTCCTTATTATTGTTATTACCCTATCGTTAAAACATTTTGGCATTAATATTACAGCGATAGTTTCTACCCTAGGGGTTGGCGGAATTGCTTTTGCACTGGCAGCTAAAGATACCTTATCTAATTTATTTGGTGGAATTACGATTTTATTTGACAATATTTTTAGAATGGGCGATTGGGTAAAAATTGGTGATGCGGAAGGGACGGTGGCAGAAATCGGTTTGCGGAGTACCACTATCCGAACCTTTGATAATGCCTTGATTACTATTCCCAATGCCTCGGTTTCCGTTTCTTCGGTTAAAAATTGGAATCGGCGCGCGGTTGGCAGACGAATTAAAATGTATATTAGTATTACTTATGAAAGTGATACGAATGATATACGTCAAGCACTAACCGATATCCGTGAGATGTTACAAAATCATAATGATATTGCCAACCCTAGATCAACCGTTGCAGGGAGAAAAAGGCGGAGTTTTAGATTTTCATCGCAAGCCGATACCCAAGGAATAAAAAATACCCAGTTAGTTTTTTTAGATAAATATAATGATTTTTCGATTGATATTTTAGTTTATTGTTTTTCAAAAACCGTTAATTGGGCAGAATGGCTACAGGTTAAAGAAGATGTTTTATTCAAAATTGCGGCGATATTACGAAAAAATAACCTAGAATTTGCCTATCCAACAGAAGTGAGGATTAATCGGACAGAACCGACCCATTTAGATGATGAGATTTGAAAAAATTAGCTTAAATAGCTTGATTCTTTTAAAGATTTTGCCTTATCTTTCATCCCTGTTGTCTCATAAGCTTGAATTAATAAATCTTGCCATTCAGTTTGCCAAGGGGCTTTTTTCACCGCAAGTTCGAGTTTCTCAATTCCTTCGTTAAAATAACCTTTACGAAGATAAATCAATCCTAACATATAGTTACACGCGGCATGTTCAGGATTATGATATAACATTTTTTTAAAACTCATTTCAGCCTCATCTAATTTTTGTTGATGAAATAAATCAACGCCATTGGTTAAAAAACCAGGTTCGGGTAAAGTAATCATATCAATAGGCTCGAAGGATATTTTAGCATTCGTTCCTTTAATAAGGGGGCTTAAATAATTTTGATAATGTCGCCAGCGTGCTTTAGAGCTTTTATAAACAGGTTGGCGAACTTGCCAAACACTTGCCGTCTTAATAGGTCGATTCAACGCATTAAATCGCAAAACCTCAGCTTCCCATTCTACGCCAATATAAGCTAACATTTTACGCGCACAGCCTTCAAGATCATCAACAACCGCCTCATAGTTAATTTCCAAAATTTCACTAGGGAAAATATCATGCCAATGTCGCATCATTTGATTATGATCTGCAAGCTGTTCACCTATATCGGTTAAATCATAAGCAAAGCCCATACCGTCGTGTTTAGCTTGATAATCTGTAAAATAATTAGAAATGGCTATATCACGTGGATCGCGGCGCACTGAAATAATTTTTGCATGAGGGAAAATAAATTTAATTAATCCGATATTCTCAAAATTATGGGGTAATTTATCAACAATATGCTTTGCTTGTGGGTCATATTCTTGTAGCTCTTTTAAAATATTTTCTGCCAGTCCTTTTGTCACCGTCGCCGTTAGATCATCTATACAATCAGGATAGCTTCGCCCTGAACCAACGTGGCGTTCCCAACGATTAAGTCCCTGAATCACATTGGGGATAACGCCTAATTCCCCTGCACCAAAAATTTGGCTATGCCCTGAAATAATTTGTTCAACCAATGTTGTGCCTGAGCGTGGCATTCCTAGCACATAAACAGGCAGTTTTGAATCACTACCATAAGCAACACGATGTTGATAAAGTGCTTTACAAAAACTGACACGAATTTGCGCACATTGTTGGCGATGTGTCTTAGCCTTATAAGATAAAAAACGCTTACTTGCCTCATTTGCCTGTATTGCAAACTCAAAAGCTTTATCATAATTTTTACGTTTTTCCCAAACCGCAATCAATTGAAATAAAATACCTATCCTTAATGAGCCTTCGAGACTTGGTAAATACGCCGCTTTTTCTAATTTTTCTATAACTTCCTCATCATCTGGAAAACTTCGGGCATGAATTAGTGAGGTATAACCTTGTATCGGATCAATTTTTTTGACTTTTTCAAATAACGCAATTGCTTCATCAATATAACCACATTGCATTTGTTGTTGACCTAAACTAAGTAGGGTAGGTAAAAAATTAGGTTGATCGGCAAGAATTTCTCTAAATAAATTTTCTGCCACAGTATAATTTTGTTCCTGACTTTCAACGCGTGCCAAAGCATTTTTTGCCTGATTTCTTAAACGGTCGATTAAAACCTGTGGGTGATTTTCATCTACTTTTAAATCCTGCGTTAGTTGACATGCTTTTATCGCTGCTTTTCTAGCGTCTTCAGTTAAAATTTGCAAACAAACGGTTGAAAGTTGCACCCAAAGTGTACTGTCTTCTTCATCTTGATTAATGGCGCGTCTTAGTAACAACACAGCTTCCATAGTCTGACCTTGGATTTGTGACAATTCAGCTAATTGTTTTAATAAGCTGATATTATCTTCAAAATACGCCAGTTCTTCCTTCAGCATTTCTATTGCTTGCTGATGTAAATCATGTTCTGCAAGCAAAACGGCATATTGAATAAATCCAGAAATACAATATGATTTATCTTTAACAGTTTCTTTTTGTTGTTGTAACCAATGTTCCGCCTGAGCAAACTGCTGCTGGCTCACCCAATTTTGCAATTGTAACTGATTAATTTTTTGCATATATTGTTGAGAATTTGATTCTTTTCTTAAACTAGCTAAAATATCTTCGATCTTTTTCATTATTAATAAGCTTTTACCTTAAAGTGTTCAGGTATCTCGATTGAAAAAATTTCTTCATGAGTAATAGTGGTGTAAAGTCCTAAAGCAAGTGCGCATTTTTTTTAAAGTTCACGAGCATTTACATATGACTGTGGCACAGGCTATGTTTTATCTACAATGGTAAAAAAATAACCGAAAAATTTCTAACCTAACTGAAGTTAGAATTAATAGGTTTTCGGAATTTAGAAGGGAAGGATAATAAAAGCCCTTTAGAAAGTTGATAGTCTTTTTAAAATAAGGGATAATTAAGAGTTCACAAGTATTTAAGTTTATTTATTATGCAAACCACAATGCTTAAAGCAAAATTGCACCGAGCCACGGTTACCCATTCTGAATTAGGGTATGAAGGTTCTTGCGCTATTGATGCCAAAATTTTAGATTTTGCAGGGATTAGAGAATACGAGCAAATTCAAATCTATAATGTTAATAATGGTGAACGTTTTACCACTTATGCGATTCGTGCCGAAGAAAATTCTAAGGTTTTTTCAATTAATGGGGCAGCAGCTCGTCGAGCCTGTCCTGGGGATCTTATTATCGTTTGTGCTTTTGCAGGTTTTAACAGCGAAGAACTGAGCGATTATAAGCCAACCTTAGTTTATTTTGATGAACAAAATAATATTAGCCATTCAAGTCATGAAATTCCTGTTCAAGTGGTATAATTCCTATAAGGTGGGCTATGCCCACCTTAGCTTTCCCTCACTAAAATAATGCAAATACAACTTATTTCAGTTGGGAAAAAAATGCCTTTGTGGGTTGAGCAAGGTTATAACAACTATGCAAAACGCCTACCCAGAGAATGTGAATTAATTTTAAAAGAAATCCCCGCAGGGAAACGGGGTAAAAATAGTGATATTCCACGAATTGTGAAAAATGAAGGCGAAAAAATGCTTGCCGCAATTCCGCCTCGAACGCATATTATCACCCTAGATATTCCTGGTAAACCGTGGACAACGGCTGAATTATCGCTTAATCTAAAAAAATGGTTAGAAAGTGGACAAAATGTGGCATTATTAATTGGAGGTCCTGAGGGATTGGCAAATGCCGTAAAATCTCGTGCGCAACAATCTTGGAGCTTATCTAAATTAACCTTCCCTCATCCATTAGTTAGGGTCTTAGTTGCCGAGCAAATTTATCGCAGCTGGAGTTTACTTCAAAATCATCCCTATCATCGCTAATCATGACTGCAAGAATTATTTTAGCCTCAAATTCACCAAGACGTGCCGAACTATTAACCCAATTAGGCGTCAATCATCAGGTCTGTGCTGTTGATATTGATGAAACCCCGTTTAAAAATGAGTCGCCTTTAGATTATGTACAACGGGTCGCTGCTGAAAAATCTGCCGTCTGTTTACAATTAAAAAAGTCACCATTACCCATTCTCGCCGCTGATACTGTGGTTGTACTTAATAATAAAATTATGGGTAAACCTGAAAATCAACACCATGCCGCACAAATGTTGCGGGACTTATCAACACAAACCCATCAAGTCTATAGTGCAATCTCTTTCAGAGGCAAACAGCATTGGCAATGCGTTAATATTACCGAAGTTACTTTTAGATCCATTCAAAATTTTGAAATGGTGGCTTATTGGAAGACAGGTGAGCCACAGGATAAAGCAGGCGGGTATGCGATTCAAGGGATGGGGAGTATTTTCATTCAATCTATCAAGGGTAGCTTTTCGGCGGTAATGGGTCTGCCACTTTTTGAAACCGCTGAAATTCTAACGAAACAGGGAATAAAAATCATTCATGAGTGAAGAAATTTTAAT
Source organism: uncultured Methylococcaceae bacterium (assembly GCA_964425835.1). Classification (GTDB taxonomy): domain Bacteria; phylum Pseudomonadota; class Gammaproteobacteria; order Methylococcales; family Methylomonadaceae; genus WTBX01. Next base: position 19,347 of record CAYROI010000024.1, on the reverse strand, counting down.
TAATGTTACGCCACCTGAAACCCGTGTTGCGCTCATAGAAAACGGTATTTTACAGGAACTGGTCATTGAAAGAATTTTACAACGTGGCTTAGTGGGTAATATTTATAAAGGGGAAGTTTGCCGTGTTTTACCAGGCATGCAGGCGGCATTTATTGATATTGGTTTAGCGAAAGCTGCCTTTTTACATTTATCTGATTTCAATGCAAAGGAAAAAGGTTGCGATAGCATTGAGCAATATTTACATGATAAACAATCTATTCTGGTACAAGTTACCAAAGACCCTTTAGGCTCTAAGGGTGCAAGATTAACTACCGAAATTTCGATTCCCTCACGTTTTCAAGTGTACATGCCTTATGGTAAAGCGGCGGGCGTTTCTCAAAGAATTGAATGTAAAGAAGAACGCAGCCGATTAAAATCTTGTACCAAGGCTTTTCAAAAGAAAAATGATTGTGGCGGGTTTATCGCCCGTACTGCGGCTGAATGTACCGAAGAGTCGATTTTATTTGCCGATATGAAGTTTTTAATAAAACTGTGGGAATCTATTGCTTTAAAAATTGATTCAGCTGCGCCTAAGACCTTAATTCATCAAGACTTTCCACTTAGTGAGCGTATTCTTAGAGACCTTTATAATGAGAAAATTGAACGGATACGGATAGATTCACGAGAAACTTTTATTCGTGTCACTGAGTTTGCAAAAACCTTTGTCCCTGAAATTGTACCGATTATTGAGCATTATTCAGGTGAATGTCCTGTCTTTGATATTTACAATGTTGAAGGAGAAATTAAAAAAGCTTTAGATAGAAATGTCTCTTTAAAATCAGGGGGGTATTTAGTTTTCGACCAAACTGAAGCGATGACAACGATTGATGTCAACACAGGGGCTTATGTGGGTGGGCGAAATCTAGAAGAGACTATTTTTAAAACTAATCTTGAAGCCACGCAAACGATTGCACGACAACTGAGATTGAGAAATCTAGGGGGAATTATCATTATTGATTTTATTGATATGCAAAGCACGGCGCATAAAAATCAGGTGTTACACGCATTTGAACGTTATTTGGAAAAAGATCATGCTAAAACCCATATTACAACGGTTTCTGTCTTAGGATTAGTTGAAATGACGCGTAAGCGAACCCGTGAAAGTTTAGAGCATATTCTTTGTGAACCCTGTTCTGTGTGTGAAGGACGTGGGGTACTTAAAACCGCTGAATCAATATGTCTTGAGATTTTTAGAGAAATTATTCGTGAAGTGAGACAGTATGAGGTTCAAAAACTACTGGTTTTAGCCTCAAATGAAGTCGTTGAAGCTTTATTAGATGAGGCTGCGGATATGCTTTCAGAATTAGAAGTTTTTTTACAGGTTCAAATTAGATTTCGTGCGGAAGCGGAATATAATCAAGAGCAATATGATGTGGTGTTGTTGTGAAAAATAGAGTTCAGACGCTAATTTTTTAGCTTTAATAAACCACTGTCCACCTAATTGGATAATGAGTGATTCCACGATTAATTCGCCTTATACGCTATTTTCTTATAAGTAGTCTTGTCCTTATCGCTGTAGTTCTTACGGTGATACGCCTTTTTGTGTTTTCCATTGATCTTTATAAACACGAATTAGAAACCAAACTTTCAGAGCTTGTCGAAAGCCCCGTAACCATTGGTCATTTATCGGCCAAAATGTATCGTTTACATCCTGAAATTAGTTTAAAAAATGTATCGTTATTAAATAATAAGCACCAAGCCCATATTACCCTTAAAGAAGTACATTTAGGGTTTGATTTGACAGAAATGTTATTTACAGGTCAGTTAATCTCTGCAACACATATTCGTTTAATCGGGGCAAAATTGTCTATTATTCGTCACCAAGATGGTCGTTTTAGTCTTGTAGGTTTAAAGGTAGGCGATAGACAACCTTTATGGCTATTACAGGGAAAAAATTATCAATTTTTAGACAGTGAGATTAGTTGGATAGATAAAAAAAGACAAGGAAAAAAAGTCACTTTTAAACACGTTGATTTAGTCATTAAAAATGATGTTAATGAGAACCGTCACCAAATTCATTTTTTGAGTCAATTACCCTCCTTTTATGGTAAAAAGTTACGGATTAGTATTGATATACACGGTAATATTTTTAAACCTAATAACCTTACGGGGGCGGTTTTTATTGCAGGTGAGAAAATACGATTTTCCCAGTTATTGCAGGATGAATTACCGTTGCATTTAACTTTGAAGCGAGGCGTAGGTAATTTTAAGATTTGGGGAGGAATACAGCAATCTGAGTTAAAAACATTAACGGGCAATATTAATGCCCAAAAGTTAATTTTACAGCGAAAAGATGGCAAGAAATTAACATTTAATCAGCTTAACGGTCAGTTTAATGCGCTTTACCAAGGAAATAGTTGGCGTTTAAAGATAGAAAATCTAACTTATCGAAGCTATAAAAAAAAGACTTTACCATCAACTTTTTCATTAAAGATTAACTTAAACCATCCTACATTAGCGGCAGAAATAGAGCAGCTTGATTTACATCTTTTATACCATCTCTATCAATTTTTCAGCCCAGTAATGACTAAATTCTCTGATCCTATGGATAAATTTTCTTTAAGGGGCGTATTATCTAAGGGGGTATTATTTGCAGATTTTGAACAACAACATTATGCTTTAAGTGCTAATTTTAAAAAGCTTTCAATTAAAAGTGATGACGGTCATCAAAGTCTATCAAATTTATCAGGTTCTATTGTAGGGAGTGAAGAACAAGGGCGGTTGACCTTGGATAGTTCTAATTTATGGTTACGAGAAAAAACCTTTCGAAAACCGTTAAAAATTAGCAAATTAAAAGGAAATATTCATTGGCAACAATTTTGTCACAATTGGGTGATAAACTCTAAATTTTTACGTTTGAAAAGCCCGTATTTTCAAACGGAAAATAAATTCATGATTAAAATTCCTAAAACAACACAGCCTACTTTTATAGATTTACAAACGGATTTTTATAATATTAACGATGTGAGTCAATTGAAGCGTTATTTTCCCATTAACGCAATGGAAAAAGAAACGCTAACTTGGTTAGATGATGCTTTTGTTAGCGGCTCAGTAAAGCGAGGTAATTTATCATTTTATGGTAATGTAATTGACTTTCCTTTTAAAAAAAATCAAGGGATATTTCAAGCTTTATTTAGTGCGGATAATCTTGAATTTCATTATGATGAAAATTGGCCTAATTTTAAACAGATTAATACAGAAATTATGTTTTTAAATAAAGGATTAGAAGTTAAGGTTCATCATGCTAAAGCAGGTGACGTTAATATTCATAAAGTTTTAGCGACGATTCCCTCATTGGAAGAAAGTGATTATTTATTAGCTAAAGTCGTAGCGCAAGGAAAAATTAGGGCGAGTTTAAATTGGTTGCAGCAAACACCACTGGATTTATCTGTTAATAAAATTTTAGAACAATTAACGATTAAAGGTGAAAATGATATTCTGGTTGATTTGAAAATACCTTTAACTGATAAAGGGACAGAATATGTTAAAGGACAGGTTCAATTTAAACGTGCTTCTGCTAAAATTCGTGCGTTAGAATTACCGCTGACCAAAATTAAAGGCACTTTACATTTTGATGAGCAACATTTTTATACGGATAAATTACATGCAGTTGCATTAGGTTCTATGATTAATATAGATCTAAAAAAGAGCATAGAAAAACTTATGATTAATGTTAAGGGTAACCTCAGTATTAAAGCATTACAACAGCACTTTAAATTAGATAACTTAAACTTTGCTAAAGGAAATTCCGACTATCAATTACAGCTTGATTTCCCAACAAATGATAAACAAGATGTAAAATTACAACTGATTTCAGATTTAAAGGGTGTTAGTTTGAAATTACCAAGGAATTTAGCAAAGAAAAAAAATGAAAAAACCCCGCTTTTAGTTAAATTAGCGATCAATTCTAAGCCTTTACTCTTAGCCAGTATTTTTTATAAGAAAAATTTAACGGTTAAATTAAAATTTAATAGTCAATATAAAAGCTTACACGCGGCTAATATTTTATTAGGCTCAGGAAAAATAAATTTTCCCTCGAAAAAAGGCGTTAATATTCAGCTAAACCAGCCTAATTTTTACCCGCTATTATGGCTAAATTTTATTAATAATCAGTCGAATAAGGGGGATTCATCTTTATTAACCCATATTAATATAAAAACCCCAGAATTTAATTGGAATGATAAAAAATTAGGGGCGTTTTCGTTAGATTTAACCCGTGAAAAAAATAACTGGATAGGTTTTATAGAGAGCCGTTTTGGAATAGGAAAAATAAATTTACCGATGACTAAAACAGGTCAATATGACTTAGATATGGAAATGATTAATTTATCGGAAATTGCAAAACTTAGCATGACTAAAAAAAATAATTCTAAGTCACAAGAAGAAATAATTCCGATTAATATTAAAAGTAAACAACTTGTTTGGCGGGGAATAAATTTAGGGAAACTAAATGTTCAGAGTCAGCGTAAAGGTCGAGGCGTTTATTTTAATTTTATTTCTTTATTGGGAGAAAATTATAATCTTGCTTTAACTGCAGATTGGAAAAGCGAAAATAATCAGCTACAAACTTCTTTACGAGGTCAATTAAATTCTAGTAAATTTGGGCAGTTATTAAAAAAACTAAATTTTACGGATGATTTAAAAGAAACTCACGCTAAAATTGATGCCGATTTAAATTGGCAAGGCGCACCCTATCAGTTTTCTTTAGCTGCTTTAAACGGAAATATCAATTTAAATCTTACTGAAGGACGGATTTCTAGTATAGAGCCAGGTTTTGGCCGTTTACTAGGGGTTTTGGCAATGGAACAATGGATTAAACGGTTACAATTAGATTTTGGTGATATTTATAAGGAAGGCTTGAGCTTTAACAGCATCAAAGGACATTATAATTTACGACAAGGTAAAGCTTATAGTAATGATCTCATTGTTGATGCGATTCCTGCTAAAATTTTTTTAAAAGGGGAGATAGATTTAGGCTTAGAGCAGCTTAATCAAGAAATTTCTGTTGTTCCTAAAAGTTCTGCAGCGTTACCTATTGCTGGTACAATTGTCGGTGGTATCGCAACAGCGATTGCACAAACCCTCACGGGGGAATATGAAGAAGGCTTTTATTTACGAACTAAATACCAATTGCAAGGAAAGTGGGATAATCTTAAAGTGATACCTTTACATGAGCAAGATGGTTTATTACCTAAAATAGGGCGCGGATTAACCGATTTTTCATGGATTGCAAATTAATAAATAATCAATAGGATGAAATCAAGAATGAATAAATGTGCAGCCATACAAATGGCTTCTAGCCCTAATGTTGGTGCAAATCTTTTAGAGGCAGAAAAATTAATTACGGAAGCGGCTAAACAAGGGGCAAAATTAGTCGCGCTTCCTGAAAATTTTGCCATTATGGGAATGAATGAATTTGATAAAGTCAAAGAAAAAGAAATTGAGGGTCAAGGCATTATTCAAGATTTTTTAGCCCAGTCTGCCAAAAAAAATCAAATATGGATTGTCGGTGGAACGATTCCTTTAGCTGCTGAGGATGAAAATAAAATTAGAGCCGCTTGTTTGGTTTATAACGATCAGGGCGAACGCGTTGCACGCTATGATAAGGTTCATTTATTTGATGTCAGTGTACCTGATACTGATGAAAAATATTTTGAGTCTAATTCCATTGAAGCAGGGTCTAAATCCGTTGTTATAGAGACCCCTTTTGGTAAAATCGGATTAGGTATTTGTTATGATTTACGTTTTCCTGAGTTCTTTCGTAAATTAGTTTGTGAGGGCGCAGAAATCATTATTGCCCCTTCTGCTTTTACTGCAGAAACAGGGGCGGCACATTGGGAAATATTATTACGCGCCCGTGCGATTGAAAATTTATGTTACGTCATTGCGCCAAATCAAGGGGGGTTTCATGTTAATGGTCGTAAGACTTTTGGACATAGTATGATTGTTGATCCTTGGGGTCGTATTTTAGCGTGTCATAAAACAGGGGCTGGGGTTATTTTTGCGGAAATAAATAAACCGCGATTAGAAAAAGTGCGCACTAATTTTCCAGTTTTAACCCATAGACGTTTATTTTGTAAATAGGGTGTAAGCGTATTAATATGACTATTTTAAGGACATTTAAATTTATATCATTGGCAAGTATTTTACCATTATTAATCGCTTGTGGTGGTCATCAATATCAGAATAATACGTCATTAGAACAACCGCCGACACTTAAAATTGAACACGCTATTAATTCACCTGCGGTTACTGAAACCGCCATTAATACAGGATTAAATAAGGCAGTTGTGTTAATAGGTACAAAGCGTTTACAGTTAAAACAATCTTATGAACAAGCTTGGCGTACATTGGCAACCGCCCTAGAATTTAATGGGATTGAAATTAGCGATCGTAATCAAGAAACGGGGGAATATTTTGTTAATTACGATCCTGATAATACGCAAAATAAAAAGAGTGAATTACTTGATGGTGTTAGCTTTTTATTTAACAATGATTATGAAGAGGCAGTTTATAAAATTACCCTGACCCAAGTTCCTCAAGCCATAGATATCCGTGCTGAAAAATTAGCGACGACTGAAATGGATTTATTAGATGATGGCGAAGAGATAACTTTTGATGATGAAGAAAACGATGGGGCGGATAAACTAATTCGTTATCTATACAGAACATTAAAAAATGATTTGCCGTTGGATTAGCGTTTATTTTCCCCCTCACTAAACTCTAAATATTCTTCCCCATTAAAAGTATACAGACTATTTTTAACAGGAATAATTTGCCCGTTTTCTCCTGTCATTGTTCCTGTTCGATTAACAATGACATCAGGATAATCAGAACCGTCATGCTCTTCTGCTAAACTAATTTTACCTTTAAATTCCCAACAGGCAGAGAGTAATTCATCATCTTTTGCCTCATTATCACAGACCCCTGAATTATCGCCTGCTGTTTGTAGATAGCCAAGTTGCGCCCAACGATCTTGATGGTAGGCAAAAATTGTTTTTCCACTATTGGTATAGCCTTGTCCTGAATAACTAATATCTAATAGTAAAGCAAAATTTCCTTTTGCAAGGGGCAATGTTTCAGGCTCTTTAATTTCAGGTGTATCTCCCCAACTACCGAAAGAACCGATGTTTTCTTGTTTGGATGCAAAAACCCATTGATTTTCAATTAGCTTATAAACAACAGCACTAATAATAGGGGCATCAGCATGACTCCCATAAACGCTATTAGCTTCATCGACCATTTGATTTTTAATAAAAATAGCATAGTATTGATTGAGACCATCATTAAAAGATTGTTTAAACCAGAGGCTTGCTAGTGTATTTTTATTTACTTTTACTTGACTATTTTTCACTTTTTCACGTGTAAATAAAACGGCTAAGGCATTATCAATACTTGGGTCATGTACTATTTCTACTTTTTTAGGTAAGGGTAATTGAGAAACAACTTGAGAGCCAGCATCTTCTGGGGTATAAAAATAAACAGCCATTGCCACAAGACCACTCAAACTGATGATTGACACAATAATACCTAGAGTACGATAAGAAGAAAAATGGCTCATATTGATGGATTCCTTAATAAAAGCTAATAAATAATAAAAGTTTTCGTATACCTTGTCGTCAGTATTTGCTTATTTTCTCGAAATACACTAAATTTAACACTTAGTTTTTATTTAAAAAAACTTGTACATTATGAAATCAATAGCAATGTCTTCAAGCGTTACGCGCTTATTTTTAATTATTTTTTTTAGCCTTAGTTTAACAGGTTGTTTGCACTGGGTCAGAGCTTTTCAGACCTATTTGCAGTTGAGCGAGTTCGACCAACATTTTACGATTAATGATAATAATACTTTCATCGTTTATTTTAATGACCCTATTCTTTATAGCAATGATTTTTTATTATTATCAAAACTCCAACCCAGTGAAAAGCAAGTTATTAAGAGTGGAGAAAAATGGCGTTATCGGTTTAATAAAGTAGATGTGAAACAGAATTTAACAAAACCCGCGCTCAGTTTCTTTTTTGATTTAGAATTTAATCAACAACAAAAAATATCAGCTTGGCTATTTTCTCCCTTATTCTTAGAAATTGCCCCGCCCAAATTTTTAGAAGCGTCATTACGCTCTTTAGCAGGGGGAGAAATAGATAAAATTAATCGCCAACTTAAAGCCAATTCTCATGTCAAAATAAACGCGAAATTACCCAAAAAAAATAAAGTGGTTGGACGTTTAGGCAAACCGATAAAAATTAAAGATGAAGGCTATCAGGAAATTTATTATTATCATTTTTTATTAGATACCCCCAAAATAGAAAAAGGTTATGAAGAACGCGCTTTAAGCGTAGTACAACTCACTTTTGATAAAAAAACCCAAGAATTAACCCGAATGGCAGGGCGTTTTGCAGGACTTAAAATATCAATAAAATATCGGCGGTATTTATCAGATGCTAAATAAGCAAAATCAAAATGTAGAATCAGCGCAACAGCAAACTGAAAAATGGTTAAAAAATTTTATTATTGCTTATAATATCTGTCCTTTTGCCGCTAAAGTTGTTGAAAATAAAAGTCTTTATTATGCGTTAGATAGTTCAAAAAATAAAACGGATTGTTTACATCATTTAATTGATGAATGCCAACGTTTAGATAATGCGCCTGAAATTGAAACAACTTTAATTATTTACCCCCATCATTTTATTTTATTTGATGATTTTTTAGATTATCTTGAATTAGCAAATTCATTGTTAGCTGTTCAAGGTTATGAAGGGATTTATCAATTGGCAAGTTTTCACCCGCATTATTGTTTCGATGGCGTGCCTGAAGCGGATGCTTCAAATTATACCAATCGTTCCCCCTTTCCCATGCTGCATTTAATTCGTGAGGCAAGTATTGACAAAGCCTTGCACTCTTTTCCTAATCCTGAGTCTATTCCTATTCGCAATATTGAATTGACGCGTTCATTAGGGCTATCAAAATTAAAAAACTTAGTAAACAACCCATGAAAATACACACACTTCTTATTAGCTTATTGATTACCTTAAATGCTTCTATTAGCATTGCTGAAAACAAAGCAACAGAGGCAAGACTTGATGAAGTTGAATGTCGAGGAAAACAAGTCATGCCGTTTAGTTTAGCGCAGACTGTCCATGTTTTTTCTAAAATGGAAAAAGGCGGACGGCAACAAGTTATTGTTAAAGATTCGTCTGCTGATAAACAAATTAAACTGATCCGTACGCATTTAGCTAAAATCGCAAAAAATTTTGCGCAAGGCGATTTTTCTGATCCTGAAAAAATTCATGGTAGCGATATGCCTGGATTAAAAGCACTACAAGCGGCTAAAAGAGGTGAAATAGCAATTCATTATCAAGAAATTCCAAAAGGGGCAGAAATTTTATATATCACTAATAATTTAGATTTAGTCAATGCAATTCATCAATGGTTTGATGCACAATTAAGCGATCATGCACGTCATGCAACAATGCACCACGCTATGGGGCATTAAGACTTGAAAAAAGATAATCATTTTTCTACAGCATTATGATAAATACGCGTTTATTCCACTCAAGAATTATTAATAAATATTTTGAGACCGCCCAATATTTAAAAAATGGAGCAATTCCCCCAAAACCTAAACAGGCGATTGAAATATGGCTGAGTAACGTAACGAGCAATCTATCCGTGAAGAATTTAGTGTATCTATTAGGCTATAAAGCTTTAATGGCTTTTTATTACCCCTTTAGGAAGGGTTTCAAGGCTGAGTGCGGTTATGGTGATTGCTTTAATTTTTAGGTGATTTTAAAAATTAATAATTTTATAGTAGGTAAGTGATGATAATAAGTGAACATTTTTTAACGGATATAGAGATTAAGCAATTCAAATGCTTTAGTAATTTTAAGGCTAAAGGATTTAAGCGCGTCAATTTAATTGGTGGGAAAAATAATATTGGTAAGACGGCATTTATGGAGGCTTGTTATATTAATGTTCATTCTCAGGATCTAGCAACAATGCTTACTGCAATAGGAAGAGTTAAATATAATAGAGAAAAAATAAACTTAGAAGTAGACGGTTATCCAAATGATTTCTTTATAAGTATAGAAAAATATAATGTGAAATCTAATATTGGTGAGAATAGTTTTTTAAAATCAACAGAAATTTTTCCATCAAAATATTTTATTAAACTCCATGATGATGAGGAAAAATATATAATTGTTCTTAGTGATTTAAAGAATTTTGAAATACATCACTTAGGTCATATTGATTTTATAGATAATGTTGGATTATCAAATGAGAGTTTATCTTTAATTTATGAGGATGTCCAAAAACAAGATAAAGAAAATTTACTAAATAAATATCTTAACGAGTTTGATAGTAATATTAAAAATTTTAAGATTATTGGTGATAATCCTCAGTGTAAAGTTCAAGGTGAATATCGAGATATAACCGAATTTGGCGATGGATTAAAGCACTATATTTCCATTATTTGTGCGCTATATGCTTGCGAAAATGGCTACTTATTTATAGATGAAATTGATAATGGAATTCATTACACACAACTAGATCCGTTATGGGAAATAATCTTAACGGTATCAAAAGAAACGAATTGCCAAGTTTTCGCAACGACACATTCAAAGGAAATGATTGATTCGTTTGCACGAGTTTCTGAAAAATTAAATGATGAAAAGATTAGTTATACAACAATAATTAAAAATAAGGCACTTAAACTTGTTGCAATTACACGGGATTACGAAGGATTTTTAGGTAGTCTTGAAGATGAGCGTGAGGTCAGAGGACGATGAGTATTGCGATTATTTGTGAGGGGAAAAATGACCAAGAATTCTTAGGTGAGTTTATTGATTTTTTAGGGTTTAAATTAAATGGGGTTGATTTTTATATTTTTAAGGGAAAAAGTTTTATTTTCAAACCAGATCATCCAAAATATAAAAAAGAATTGTTAGCTGAACTTGGAGGAATAGATAAAATTTTATTTGTTGTTGATGCTGATTATGAAGATAATGCTTTTGACAAGACACAAAAAGATTTAGATCAGGTAATTGATACGTTAGAACTAGGTAAGTTAAGCCAAACATATATTATGTGTGACCCTGAGACAAAAAAGGGTTATTTAGAATCGCTTATTCTTTCAACACTTGAACCTGAGCAAAAAAAATGTATTGAATGTTTTTTAACGTGTACGGGTTGGAAGCCAGAAAAAGGCGATAAAACGGTTTATCATCGACTTTATAAAACAGGCTATCCCAACCCTCAGCATAATTTTGGACACAACAGCTTTAAAAAACTAAAAGATCTGTTAATAAAACTTTTGACAAAAAAAGATAACGTCTAAGACTTAGGCGTGAAATAACGGTGTCATCTGGTAGGTGAGAATTATTCCTTGATTAACTGATACTGATTTAACGGATTATGCGCAACAAGATAAAATCGAAATGTATTTAAATGCTCAAAAAATTAAATGGCACAATTTTACCCATGAAATCGAACGCCTAGAAAAAAAGATTAATCAACAGGTTTA
>CAYROI010000024.1:0-7686 GCA_964425835.1 uncultured Methylococcaceae bacterium | reverse complement strand
ACAATTTTACCCATGAAATCGAACGCCTAGAAAAAAAGATTAATCAACAGGTTTATCTGTTATTTAATCTGACAATAGACGAAATAAACTTATTAGAAAATACACTTTTAAATTAAAGCCATTTACTTAACTTTTACAAAACTTATTTTTATGTCAAAAGCTCCCCATGTTGGATTTATTAGTCTTGGTTGTCCAAAAGCCTTAGTTGATAGCGAACAAATATTAACTAAATTACGTGTTGAAGGGTATCAAGTTTCAGCTACTTATCAAGATGCGGATTTAGTGATTGTTAATACTTGTGGCTTTATTGATGCTGCCGTTGAGGAGTCACTCGATAGTATTGGAGAGGCGATTGCTAAAAATGGCAAAGTGATTGTTACTGGCTGTTTAGGCAATCGTGAAGATGAAATCAGAGAAAAATACCCGCAAGTCTTAAAAATCACAGGCGCACATGCCGCTGATGAAGTGCTTAATGCCGTTCATGAAAATTTAGCACGACCTCATGCCCCTTTTTTAGATTTATTACCCCCTCAAGGGATTAAATTAACCCCCGATCATTATGCGTATTTAAAAATATCCGAAGGTTGTAATCATCGTTGTACCTTTTGTATTATTCCCTCATTACGGGGTGATTTGGTCAGCCGTCCTGTAGATGATGTATTACTAGAAGCCCAGCGTTTAGCTAATGCAGGTGTCAAAGAATTATTAGTGGTTTCACAAGATACCAGTGCATATGGCTTAGATTTAAAGTATCAACCGCGTTATTGGCAAGGCAAGAAAATAGAGAGTCGTTTTTATGATTTAGCGGCCGCTTTAGGTGACTTGGGAATCTGGGTACGAATGCACTATGTTTATCCTTATCCGCATGTCGATAAAATTATCCCTTTGATGGCGGCAGGCAAAATATTACCGTATTTAGATATTCCTTTTCAACATGCTAATCGTCGTATTTTAAAATTAATGAAACGTCCTGCGGCAACTGAAAATAATTTAGAGAGGATTAAGGCATGGCGTAATATTTGTCCTGATATTACTTTGCGTAGTACCTTTATTGTGGGGTTTCCTGGTGAAACAGAGAAAGAATTTGAAGAATTATTAGATTTTTTAACTGAGGCACAATTAGATAGAGTCGGCGCATTTGCTTATTCGCCCGTTAAAGGTGCAGTAGCAAATGAATTAGCGCATCCGATAGCAGAAGAGATAAAACAAGAACGCTTGCAACGTTTCATGCAGCATCAAGCGGCTATTAGTGCGGCACGTTTACAACAACGGGTAGGAAATAGTGAAACTGTTTTAATTGATGAAGTCGTTGAAGAGGGAGCTGTCGCACGAAGTAAAGCGGATGCCCCTGAAATTGATGGACAAGTTTTTATTGATGGGGCAACGCATTTACAAGTAGGTGAATTTGTTGATGTTGTGATAGAAGAAGCCGATGAATATGACTTATGGGCGCATTTATCTCAATAATTATTGCGTATATTTATAAACACCAAAACCGATCACAATTAAAATGACGGTTACCCAGCCAATTATATCCATATACTGACGTAGTTTTGACTCTAGTTTTTCACCACCTGCCGCCAAGAGCATTGCCACTAAAAAAAATCGTGTCCCACGACCGACAAGAGATGCGGCAATAAAAGGCAAAAAAAACATTTGCAAAGCCCCTGCGGCAATGGTAAAAACTTTGTACGGAATGGGCGAAAACCCTGCAATAAAAATTGCCCAAAAACCCCAATCTTTAAACCAAACTTCTGCTTGTAAATATTTTCCCCAATAATGGGTTTCTTGTAACCACGGGGAGAATGAATCAAATAAAAAATAACCGATACTATAACCTAACATGCCGCCTAATACTGAGGCAATCGTCGTCCATAAAGCAAAATAAAAAGCTTTATTCGGTTGTGCTAATGCCATAGGTGCAAGCATAACATCAGGTGGAATTGGGAAAAAAGATGATTCGGCAAAGCTTAATGCAAATAAATATTTACTGGCATGACGATGTTTTGCCCAACCTAGTGCGGTATCATAAAGTTTTTGAAACATGTTAAAAAATATAAAAGATATTTTAAGCATCTAAGCCTTTAATAAAAAAAACCATGTAACAAAGGAAATTTTCCTACGCTACATGGTCTGATTGTGCGTTTGATTTTAAGTTTTTATTTACTTAAATACATATAAACGGCATCAATCGCTTCTTCTTCGGTAAAACCTGCTTTAACAACAGGTTTAATTTTCATAATTTCTTTTAAGGCAGCAGGCATACCATTTTTACCTTCGGTTACGATTTTGGTAAATTTAGCTTTATCTAATTTATTTGCTTTAATAAGAGCGGCTAATTGAGGGTTACTTGAAATATCATGACACGCACCACAACCACGACCAAAAGCACGATCATAGATTTTTTTACCTACTTTTTGTAAATCAGCATCAGAGGCTGCGAACGACGTTGAACTTAAACCGATTAAAGCGATAGTTGCGACAGCAATTAATGTTTTTTTCATTTTATTCTCTCTTTATAGTGTTAAATTTGGGGTGAAATCTGTTAAAGCATAAGCTGTTCAATGATAGATAATTTAATCAAAAAACTCAATAACTTTGTTAAAAATTAATCATTGTTCTATTTCAATGCACGACTATTTTTGCCTAATGTAGCTGAACTTTTACTGAATTTTTGTCGGTTTAAACCAAGTTAATTTTTTATGTAAATTAACCACAGAACCAATAATAATCAATGTCGGTGGTTTTATTTCTTTTTTAGCAATTTGTTGGGGTAAATTAGCTAATGTGCCTGTTATGACGAGTTGATATGCGGTTGTTCCTTGTTGAATTAGCGCGATAGGATGATTATTAGGACAACCGTGTTTAATTAATTGTTCACAAATTTTTTCTAAGCCCATTAGCCCCATATAAATGACAATTGTTTGATTAGACGCGCTCAGTTGTTGCCAATTTAGATCAATTGAGCCATCCTTAAGATGACCTGTTACAAAAGTACACGATTGCGCATGGTCTCTATGTGTCAACGGAATCCCTGCATAGGTTGCACAACCTGAGGCTGCGGTAATTCCTGGGACAACTTGAAAACGAATCCCTTGTTCCATTAAGGTTTCAATTTCTTCTCCCCCCCGACCAAAAATAAAGGGGTCGCCCCCTTTCAGGCGTACAACGCGTTTTCCTTGTTTAGCCAAAGTTGCGAGTAAATCATTAATAGAGGCTTGGGGAACGGTATGATTATTACGCTGTTTACCCACATAAATTTGCTGAGAATCTCGGCGAACGAGTTCTAAAATTTCAGGCGAAACTAAGCGGTCATAAACAACAACATCGGCTTGCTGCATTAATCGTAACGCACGGAAAGTTAATAAATCAGGGTCACCAGGGCCTGCGCCTACTAGATAAACTTCACCTTCGTTTACAATATTATCTGTATGCGCTAATTGTTCTTGTAATAAAACTTCCGCCTGGGTTGATTTCCCTGAAAACACTAATTCAGCCACAACCCCTTGTAAGGTTTTTTCCCAAAAAATTCGCCGTTGTGCAGGATGGGTAATTTTTTGCTTAACCTGTGATCTGAATTTTTCAGCCAATTGTGCGAGTTGTCCAAATTGAGCAGGAATAACCGTTTCTATTTTAGCTCTTAATAATCGGGCCAAAACAGGGGATACGCCCCCTGTAGAAACGGCAGCAATCACAGGTGAACGATCAATAATCGCGGGAAAAATAAAGCTGCATAATTGCGGGTTATCAACCACATTAACGGGAATATTTTTTTGTTGACAAATGTTTGCAATAGATTCATTTAAGGCTTGATTATTCGTGGCTGAGACCACTAAGCGGTAAGTCTCTATATCTTCAATAGCAAATATTTTTTGGTGTAAGGTTAATCCATGTTCTGTTTCCATTGCCATTACTGTATGACTAATATTTTTTGCAATTACGATAATTTTTGCATTTGCTTTTGCCAATAATTTAATTTTACGTGCCGCAACGTCGCCCCCTCCGATGACAAGGCACGGTTGTTGTTTTAAACTTAGAAAAATAGGGAAATAATCCATTGTTACCGATCGTTTTTAAATTTTACTGGGAGTGTTATTATAAGCATTGTTTCGGTATTTGAGAAAAAATATGATTGAATTTAATTTAGAAGTTGATGCCATTGGTCTACATTGTCCGCTCCCTTTGTTACGCCTAAAAAAAGCGTTGTTAGAAATTGAGAGTGGAGAGGTTATTAAAATGTTAGCAACAGACCCTGCGGCACATTTGGATATTGGGGTTTATAGCGAACAATCAGGGCATCAACTGCTTGATTATTTAAAACAAGATTCTGGACAGCAGATTTTTTATATTAAAAAGAAATAACGAGGATTTTATATTTGAAAAAAATGGTAAAGTTTTAGTTGCGTATTCACATTTAAAATCAATAGGTTATAACAAGTGCTATTCAAACAGGCAGACGTTGTTCAATGTGATTACCTTGCTGGGTAAGAACAATAAAGCCTGCATTCAAAGTTTGCTGTTGTAATTGCTTTGAGAATACTTTGCCCGCTAATGCGGGAATGATTCTGTATGATTTGAACGTTGGGTGGAATTGATAAAACTGCTCAACAATGGTTTTAAGTTGCGCAATATCATCATAACGAACCTTGCTTTTTACTTCGACAATACCAACACTATTACCATTTTCAAGAAAAATATCCATTTCATGCTCTTTACCCGCTTTTCTAGTACGAACGCTATTTTGGATAAAATCAAATTTAACCCCTGAAAGTATTGGATTTTTATCTAGCGAAGAAAAGAAAAATTCTTGTGCAATTTCACCATTAGTTTTACCGATTCCATCAACAAGTTGATTGGTATTTTTAGCATAAATCCCTAGTTTTTCTAATTTAGCATCGGTTTTTGCAAGTTGAGCATCGGTTTTTGCAAGTTGAGCATCGGTTTTTGCACTTTGTATCGCTAAACTGGCTACTAAATCTTTAAGCTCTTGGTCAGTCATTACACTTTAATCCTAATAATATTTCATTCTATCACAGCTTTTTTAGGAACAATATTAAGGCTTGAAACAAGTTATTTCAAGTGCTATACAAGTTATTTGCTAATTTTAAGAAAACTCAACCACTGCTGTGCAGTACTTGCACTACTTTTATCTAAAATAGCGGTTTCAAAATCCGCTTCTGCTTGAGTTAAATTTTTAAGGTGATAATGCGTTATTCCTAATAATAATTGACTTCGCCCCTGCGCTTCAAATCCCCCTAATTCCAATGCTTTATTAAAGGCATTGAGTGCTTGTTGCCAATTTTTCTGCCGACTATAAATTTGCCCTAGCTTTTCATAAATTGAGGCTTTTGGGGTGATGGCTAAGGCGGTTTCTAATGCTTTTTGAGCAGGCACTTGTTCTTTCGCCTTCAACCACGCATTGCCCAATAATTCTAAGGTTTCAGCATTTTTAACTAAGATCTTTTTATCAAACTGTTGCTGTAAAAATTCAGCCGCTTTATGTGGTGTTTTTGCATATAAAAATAATTTAGCCAACTCAAGTAATTCTGCTTCTGTGGTTAAAAAACCACGTTGATAGGCTAAATGTTGAATACTCGCGGCATGACTATAATCTTCTGCATTATGGTAGGCGGCACTGAGTTGTTGCCAATGGGTTTTATTGTCTGGGTCTTTTTTTAATTGTTGTTCTAAAACATTAATCGCCGCACGATAATCTTTGGTTTTATAACTTAAGGCTAATTGTAATTGTGTCCATGATTTGGGGGGATTAGCCATTGCGGCTGTTGCCTTTTTAACTAATGCCATCGCCTTATCATATTGCTGATGCTGGCTAAATAAATTTGCTAATAACATCGCTGTTTTTGGCTTAGGATTAGGATTGCGCTTAAACCAAGGCTCTAATAAGGCAAAAGCTTTGTCTTGTTGTTTGTTACTTAGATAAAGTTGTCCCAATGTTAATTGCGCTTTTTGCGTTGTACCATAAGGTAACGATCTGATCGCCAACGCATTGTTAAGTTGTTTAATTGCTTGGGGATAATTTTTTTGTGCTGTATAAACCGAGGATAAACTGCGCAACAACACCGCTTTTTCATAACGATTATTCTTTTTTTTTAAACGTTGTCGTAATACTTTTTCTGCTTGAGAATAAGATTTTTTTGTAATGAGGCGATCGGCTTTTTTTAATTGCTGATAGACAGGCTTTGAAACAACGGCGGAAAAACTTGGCGTTGCTAGGCAAAAGAACAAGATAAGTTTTAGGATTAATTTCATCGTAATTTAAATTTTATGGTTTGCACGGCTTTTTGAGCGACCGCTTGCCCATTGACAATTTTTGCTTTAAATTTCCAATGTCGAATTGCTTTTAATGCCGCCTTATCAAATACTCCCCTGGGCTTTGATGAAACTACAAAAGGACTTTTTACCCGACCGCTTGCAGTAATAATAAATTGTACTTTAACCCAACCTTGTTGCCGCCGATTTAAAGCACGTCGTGGATATTTAGGCGGACTAGGATTAATTGGATGAACATTTGAGTTCACCTTATTCGACATTTTAGGCGGTGCTGCTTTTTTAGCTGGTTTTTTAACCACGACCTTAACAGGCTTAGCTTTAGGCTTTGTTACTTGAGAGACAACAGGTGCTGCTTTGATTCTGGGGTTATTAACAACAGCAACCGATTTTGTTTTCGAGATGATTTTGGGCTTAATTTTGGGTTTTGGCTTTTTTTTCACCACTGCCAATTGTATATCTGAATTAGTTAATAAATCAGGTTCAGGAATACTCAATTCAGGTATTTCCATTTCAGGTAACGGTTTTTGTTCTATTGGCTGTTGTTGTGATTCTTCAGGTGGTGGAGGCGGAGGCGGTTCTTCTTCGGGTAATTCGCGCTTACTTTCAACGTCTTTGTTAAGCTTTTTTAGCTTAATAAATTCGGTCATTTGCAAGACTTTTTTACTGTTTAATGGCTGTTGATTATTGCTAATCATTGCTTGCATTAACCAAAACAGAGTGAATGAAATTAATATGCCAGATAAGAGCGCTAAGGTTGAAAGCTTCACAATTATTCGGTATCAGTGGCGATGGAGGCATTCATTACCCCAGCTAATCGAACTTGATCCATTACTTGAATCAAGACTTTAGTTTTTGATTCTTTATCTGCGGCAATAATCACAGCCCCTAAGGGATTTTCTGCGTGTAAACGCGCAATATTCGCACGAACTGCACGAATATCAGTCAAGCGTTTATCTATCCATACATTACCATTGGCTTTAATGCCGACAATAATATTCGCATTTTCTTTGCGCGTTGCGGTTTCTGCCGAGGGACGATTTACATCAATCCCCGACTCTTTAACAAAAGAAGTGGTCACAATAAAAAAAATCAACATAATAAACACGATGTCTAACATCGGTGTCATATCTATATCGGCAGTTTGTTCGGTAGTAGAACGGTTAGATCGACGACGCATAATAAAATTACTCTCGTTTAATGATATTTTAATAAATCAGCTAAATGATGGGTTTCATCACTTACCCGTTCTTCAATAAGTTTATTAAAATAAAGTCCTGAAATAGCAATAACCATACCCGCCATTGTAGGGACGGTTGCTTGAGAGATACCCGATGCCATTGCTCGTGCATTACCTGTTCCCGTAATGGCTAATACATCAAACACATGAATCATCCC
>CAYROI010000023.1:22101-27912 GCA_964425835.1 uncultured Methylococcaceae bacterium | reverse complement strand
GCTCAGTGATAACGCCTAAGTCTTTAGCGGTATTTTTACTTACCAGTTCATCATACGCACTGACTATATGTTCAGGAACTTGCGCTAATAAATGTTTTTCACACTCAATAAAATAGCGACGAGCCTCTTTACCTTTTTGATTATTTTCAAGCATTGATAATTCTTTACCCATATCCAGTGTAAGATGATAATCAATCACTTTACGTTTTCCACCGAAAGCACTCCCGTCATTCATAAATTTATGAATAACGCTAAAATCAATACCTTGTATAAATTCATACTTTTTAATACGATTTTTAATCCAATCAGAAAACTTTTGATTTGATTCAATAAAAGTATGTAATAAACGGGCATCAACAAGTTGCGTAGAAACACCAGCAAGTGTTCCAGTAAAAACAGGCATTAATTTTTGATTATACATAGGGGACTCGTTTTATAAATTTCAAACCTAACAACACGAGACCAATCCTGACCACTACCCTATGGCAACGGCGGGAAAACTATAATCGTATACTGCCTTCTTTGTCAAACTCATTCCTTAAAAACCGTAGAAATTACATTTATCTCGTTCCCAGACAAAAAACTCAAAAACGAAAGAAAACTTGCTTATTAACCTATAATTTTTTACCCTTTAGCCATCAATTAAGAAAAAGGTAAAATCATGTTGCAAGCAACGCTATCCAGTAAATTTCAATTATCCATCCCCAAAACCATACGAGAAGACCTGCACTTACAAGCAGGTCAACAATTCACCCTAGTCTCAAGAGGTAATATAATTGAACTCATTCCTTTTCGTTCAATTGAAGAATCCAGAGGTATGTTATCCTCATCTAGCTATCAAGACTCCTCAGACTACAGAGATAGACAAGAAAGAGTATAAAAATGATTCTAATCGACACCTGTGGGTGGATAGAGTGGCTTACTAACGGTGTCCTAAGCGATAACTATCAAAGCTATTTTAAACAACTAGATACAATGATTGTTCCCACCTCGGTACAATTTGAACTCTATAAATGGGTTGTGCGAAAAGAAAGCATACAACTCGCATTAGAAGCCATCGCCTTAACAGAACAAGCGAAAGTTATTCCCTTATCGACCTCTATTGCACTATTAGCCGCAGACCTCTCAGCAAAACATAAACTTTCTTTTGCCGATGCAATTATTTATGCAACTGCTCAATCCTATAAAGCAACTTTAATCACTTCAGATAACCACTTTGAAAACCTACCTAAAGTAATTTATTTTAAAAAATAACTACGTAAAACAGGTTATAACCGTGTAGGGTGGGCTTAGCCCACCCTACACGGCTTTATATCGTTCCGAAACTCCTATTTTTAAATGAGAGTTTCTAAGCGAGTTTATATAAATCACTTTCCAGCCAGAAATTCCGCGCCCGATAATTTTATAATAACTTCTGCCTTTTTCAAATTGTTTAATGCATTAGAAATAACCTGATACCGCCATTCAAAATCAGCAACGCTCAGTGGTTCAGAAATGGGTTTTAAAAAATCAAAGGTTTGATTGGTAACAAAGGCATCGTAAGCACGAATAACTTTAATATGGAAGGCTGCGTTTATCCACATGGCATAACTATAAACTAATTCTTTGACAACATAAGTTCCTTGCTGGCTTGAGTTTCCGCCTTTTACTACGTTGACAGGTGCGATACCCAAATTCTGGGTATCGGTTAATTACTTTATTAAATCAATAGTTTGCTGGCTTGATAAAAATTTTGCAGGTTCTTTTGTACGTTTATTTGCACCCGATAAAACAGCAGATTTATGTAAGTCGTTTAAACAATAACGATTTTGGGGATCTTGGCGTATCGCTACGTCAGTAATGATTAATTCAGACATGATAAGTCTCCAAGTGAAATATAAAAATTCCACCAGACACGCTTTTAAACGTGGGCGGTAGATATAAAAAGTGTTGAAAGACCGAATACGAGAAAACGGCGTGCCGAAGCACCACTTTCTACACCTACCATAAAACCATAAGCGCATTAATGCGCTTGTATCTCGTAATATTCAGGCTTTCAACCCTGACCGTTACCCTCGGCACGAGGCTTTAATCGTTTACAGAGAGGGGATTAGCATGAAATTCTTCGTATCACACAAGCTTCACATGAACTACTTGCTTTGTTTAATTCGTAATTATTTAGCAAAAAACAATGGGGAAACATTTAACGTATTAAGATAACCCTCACTCTTAAGGCAAGGAAAGGTTACTTGCAAAACTCCCTAATTCTGATGCACAACATACAATAGATAAATTACTTGTTCCATGTTCGCTACGCTTTAACCGAGTTAATCCAGCATAAATTATTGATAAATCTTTTTGTCTCTTTGCTTTAGTCATAACTAAAACCAAGAGCCGTGATTCCCAGCCTTTAAAGCTATGAATTGTAGTAAGTTTAACTCTTGCATCCCCCATAAAAAAGCCAATCTTTTTTCTACGACTTTGACTATTTTGTGTTTTGTCTCTATCAAATGTATCTATACATCGTATCTGGTAATCAGAATTTAATTTATTAGAAAGGTTTATACCAATAGTTTCAGAATCTACAATGATAGTTATATCAGCTATAGCAAGTTTTTCTTCTGGATTAGCTGTTTTCATCATATCCAAAACAACTTCTATAGTTACATCCACAATTTGATTGTGATGAATTTGTTGCCATTTTATTTCGCATGGATAAATATAACTATCAAGCTCAAGATTTGGCGATATTGGAATTTGTCGCAGAGTTTCTGGTAAAAAAGCTTCAGCAAATTGACGAGTAATTTCAATTAGTTTTGGAGGCATTCGGTAACTTACGTCTAATTTATCTACCCATTTCCCACGAAACCCTGAATTTGTCATTGCTTCATCTGTCCATGCACTTGCAGTACCATAAACATCTTGTGTTTTATCTGCTACAAGCAACATTTCCCCATTAGGTTTTAAGAGTTGGCGAAGCACTTGCCACCACTTCAAACGAAAATCTTGCCCTTCATCGACTAAGATTGCATTATAAACTGAATATTCATTCGTATTACTACAAATTTCCAATAGCAAATCCGCCATTTTTTCATTTAATACAGTGTCAGGATTATATTTTTTCCAGAGTTGCTTATACTGTTCCTCATGGCCTGACTCAATAGCTATGCGTTGACACAAAGCATGAAAATGAAGCCAAGTAATGCTATTTTTTACAAAAGAACCTTTCCATCTTACAGATACATCTCGTAAATAATTAAGCAGAGTAATATTAAATGTACAAACCAGAACATTTAAACCCGATGAAGCGAGTTCTGCGGCTCTTGCTGCTAATACGATAGATTTTCCAGAGCCAGCCGAGCCTTTTATTCGTCTATAGCCTGTGTCAGTCCGTGTTGTGATAAGTTTGCGTTGTTCAGAGGATATTTCTAAAGAAGAGCGTTGGTCTTTAACAAAACTCGGTTCTGTTAGCCATGAACGTAAATCTTCTGCTAATTCATCAGACATACGGTCATCCACTTTATTCCAACGTTTTAAAGCCTTATTTATATCTTCTTTTGCGATTGTATCTGCTCCAATCAATGGGTAAAGATTGGGATATGAGGACATATTTTTAACGTCACGAAAAGGTTTGAATAAGTCTTCAATTCTTTGCTTTTCCGTGAAAGGAAAAATAACACCTGCGGTAATTGCTCCAAAACCTGACCCTTCTTTAAGACGAGGACAATAAAGCTCAAAAATTTCATTTTTATATATTTCAATTTTACTAACAGGATTCTGACTTTCTAATGAAAAAGTCCGCCTTCCATCATTCCCCATTAATCGCGGTTTACCTGTTGACCGGTTACAAAAGTAATGTAGAGCATCAAGATTCCAATCTTTTACTTCAAAAACAGCAATGCCATTTTTTGGATGTAATAAAACAAAGTCAGGCTTAAGTCCATTAAGATGGGGTTGCAAATAAATTTCCCATTCTATAGGTAAGCAACGGTCAAAAAATTCAAATACAATTTTTTCACCATCTGTAAGAGGTTGTCGAAGGGAATCATGCTCTGTTACTGGTGGTGAAATTAGTCTCATATCAAATTTATTGTTTAGTTGAAGTCGTGTTTTTAAAAGCGAGTCGATTAAAAAAGTCGTTTTGATTTTTCTAAGCCTGTTCCAATTAATAATTCTGAACCATTGAAAGTAATAACTACTTTTGCATTTTGTAGATTTTGAAAAGCGGTTGTAATCACTTCATGCCGCCAGTTAAAATCTTCGAGTGTAATCGGTTCGGTAATCGGTTTTAAAAATTCAGCAAAACCAGCAGATGTGGAACTTGAGTGTAATATTTTTTCGATTTGTAAATCACACCAAACGGCAAAACGAGCATCTAACCAACGCGCGAAAGGAACCGCTAATTTTGGATGAAACCAAGTGCCACCGCCGTTTTCAGAAGAACCTTTTTTTATTATAACTAATTGATTTTTATCAAAGGTGGGATTTTCCCCTATTTGAAATTCAATGAATTGGTCAATGTATTCGATGGTGCTAGTAAGTCGTAGCCATTCTTTAGGCTGCTTATTGAAAAACTTTGCTACTTGGGTGGCATCAAACCAAGCTGCTGTTGTAAAACTTACTGTGAGTGCATCGCTGTAGAATGCAGTAATTAGCTGAGTAGTCATTTGATATTCCGTGTATTTATTTCTTACAATAAACCTCCGAAGAGGCGATTAGGAGGGTAAGAACAGCCACAAAGTTACTGCGCCAAATATTTAATATTTTCTGGCACTCCTAATCACAACGTAATTGTGCCATAAAAACAAGATTACAGAAACTAATAGGCAAAAAATACCGTTTAACTATCAAATTTAAGCATGTCCGCTTTGTGGTGAAGTTTATTACGACTCTAACTAAAAGAATACACCTACAACCAAAAATTTGTCAAAAATATCAGCCTTCTATGTTGTTTGTCAAACGCATTTCTTAAAAAACCGTCACTCGTAAAACAGTAAACATCAACTAAAATTTAATTAACAGGCATTCCCAAGCAAAAGTTTGAGAATAAGAGCCTTACAAATCACTTTCCAGCCAAAAATTCTGCACCCGATAACTTTACAATAACATTTGCCTTTTTCAAATTGTTTAATGCGTTAGAGATAACCTGATACCGCCATTCAAAATCAGCAACGCTGAGAGGTTCAGAAATGGGTTTTAAAAAATCGAAGGTTTGATTGTGACAAGGGAATCGTAAGCACTAATAACGTGTAAATTAAAAGCAGGACTAATCCACATAGCATACGCATAAATAAGTGGTTTAACCGCATACGTTCCAAGTTGTTGTTTTAATTGAATAGCAGGAATTCCTGCTTTTTCAATTTCATTAACTAATTCAATGGTTTGCTTATTTTTCAGCCAAAGGCTAGGACGATGTTTATTTTCGTTTCCAGCCGCTTTATGCAGGTCGTTTAAACAATAACGATTTTGTGAATCTTGACGTATCGCTACATCAGTAATGATTAAATTGGACATGAGTGTTTCCTTGGTTTGTAAAAACCACCGAACATGCTCTCAAATATGGGCGGTGGATATAATCAGAGTTTGAGAGACCGCTTCCAAGGACACGGCGAGCATAAGCTCCTCTTTATACATCCACCATAAAACGATAGAAATAAAAAGCGCGTAAATACGCTAGTATCTTGAAATATTCAGGCTCTCATCCCTGACCGCTACCCTATGGCAACGGCGGGGAAACTATAGACGTATGCTCTGTTGTTTGTCAAACAAATTCCTTAAAAATATCTCGTTATCTACGCCTAAAAATAATCCTTCATTAACCATCATTTACCA
>CAYROI010000023.1:7455-22001 GCA_964425835.1 uncultured Methylococcaceae bacterium | reverse complement strand
ACCATCATTTACCACCCGATAACCACAAATAATCGCCACTAAAAATAAAGCCAACGCCAACGGATAAAAATATAATTCCTTCCGAGGTCTAAAATATTGTTTATCTTTTTCCACAGGTTCTAATTTATCTAAAATTTGATAAATTTGCCCTAATTCTTCCGTATTTCGCGCTCGAAAATAACGCCCACCTGTTTTTTCTGCAATCGCCGTTAAGGTTTTTTCATCCAAATCTTTCGATGGATTTACCTTACGAGAACCAAACAAACTACGGATTAACATTTCGTCCGCACCGACCCCAATTGTATAAATTTTTAGCTGCTCATTAGCGGCAAGTTCTGCCGCTTTTAAAGGGCTAACTTCCCCTGCAGTATTTGCACCGTCGGTTAATAAAATTAAAACACGGCTATTTTTTTCTTCCTGAGTTAAACGTTTCACAGCAAGTCCAATTGCATCCCCTATCGAGGTTGCAGGCTCATCATCGGTAATCCCAATGAACGATTCATTGAGTAATTTCACCACTGTTTCACGATCAAAAGTCAAAGGTGTTTGAAGATAAGCATGTGTTCCAAATAAAATCAAGCCAATTCGATCGCCAACCCGTCGCCGAATGAAATTTGTTGCTACCACTTTTGTCGCTAATAAGCGATTAACTGGCTTGCCATTGATGACAAAATCTTGCTCCTCCATACTGCCCGATAAATCAACTGCCAGCATTAAATCACGCCCGCTAATTGCCTGCTCAATCGGCTCACCTAACCATTGCGGTCTTGCTGAGGCGATCACTAAAAACACCCATGCAATCACGGCTAACCATAACGCCCATTGTCTGGTTTGACTGACAACACTTGATCCTTCCGTGGGAAAATCATCCAAAAAAGGCACTTTCAATGCCGCTTGTTCACTTTGAACGTGAGCAGGTAATAAAATCCTAAAAAAATAGGGCAACGGTAAAATTAAAAATAACCACGGCCATAAAAAATGTATCATGATTTTTGTGCCTTCAACCAACGTTCCGTTATTGTCATCAATTCCTCAATATCAAAATCATCCTGTTGTTTTTGAAATCGGTCTAAAATTAAAATTTGCCCTAAACCTTCGCTGAAGGCGTTTTCTTTCCACAAGCCATCCAGATATACCAACCAAGCCCTTCCCGTCAAACCAGCGCACTCTGAGCGCGAATTAAGACTCATTGCAACGCGACGCAACAATGCGGAAATAATTTCTAATTTTTCGCTCGCTGTTTGTGAATCATCCGCTTTCAAATTTTTCAATAATTTTTTAGCGGCTTTAACCGCTGTTTTGCGCGTAATGCGTTTAAATAACCAATATCCAAAAAAACAACTTAGCGGAATTAAAATCAACAACACCCACCAACCTAGAGCTAAAGATCCATCACTAATTGCCTCGGGAAGATGAATATCACGTAAAGGAAGTTCAGTTTCAGCCATTATCGTAAGCACTCCAGAGGATTTGCGGTGGTATCACATTGGATTAATAACACCCCTAATTTTTTAGCCAACGCTTCCAAATTGTCATAATGAATTTGAAAACGCTGTTGATAATTCGATAATTTTTGCTTATCACCACTGTCAATCACCACCTCGCGTTGATTATTCGTAAACCGATAACGACCTTGCTCAGGCAACGCTTTTTCCAACGGATCATGAATAAAAATAAAAACCAACTGACAATGCCGTGCTAATTTCGCCATATACGGCTCTATATTCGCGCTCACGCCTCGAAAATCACTCACAAGGTAGATCAGGCTACCTGGTTTGGTATGATGCTGTAGCCGCGATAATACGCGTTCAAATGAAAATTCATGCGCTGCCGTTGTTACAGGATTAACCAGCGTGTTTAAAAAACGTAACACCCCATGCTTGCCATTTTGCGGTTTAATTTCTTGGCAATAATCCTCTGAAAATATTTGTCCGCCAATACGATCGCCGTGATGCTGTGCCGCCCATGCAATTAATCCTGCCAATTTTGCCGCTTGAACGGATTTAAAAACCCCTCGTGTTGCAAATTGCATGGTTTTTCGATTATCCACCGCAATAAACACAGGGCGTTCACGCTCTTCTCGAAAAATTTTAGTGTGCGGTTTATCCGTGCGAGCGGTAACTTTCCAATCAATGCTCCGAATATCATCCCCCGCTTGATAGGGTCGAACCTCTTCAAATTCCATTCCACGCCCCTTAAGCGGCGATAAATACCCCCCACTTTGCAACGAACGAATGCGCCGATGACGTAAATTAATCGCTTTTGCAAAACGTGATAATTGCACCAAGGTGGATAATTTTACCGACACAAGGTCAGAGTTATCCACAGTCTTCCCCCAGTTATCCACAAAGTTATCCACAGACAGATTTTGGTTTATTTTTTTAAAAAACATTTATGGAACGGCAATTCGTGCGATCAGTTGCTCGATAAAATAATCAGGGGTTATTCCCTCCGCTTCGGCTTCATACGACAAAATAATGCGATGCCGTAAAACATCAAACGCTAAGGCTTGAATATCTTCAGGGGTTACAAAATCACGTCCCGCAAGCCATGCCCTAGCACGCGAACAACGATCCAAAGCAATACTTGCTCGGGGACTTGCCCCATATTGCAACCAACCCGCTAAATCTTGCCCATAAACTTTCGGCTCACGAGTCGCCAAAATAATTTGCAATAAGTAATCTTCCAAACTATCGGCTAAATGAACATCCAAGACTTGGGCGCGAGCTGCGAATAATGTTTCTTGAGAAACCACATCGACAATCGGACTATCGGCTTTTAATTCTTTTTTCGCCTCTTCCCGCGCTAAATGCAAAATAGATTTTTCATGTTCTGCTTGGGGATAATCAATCTTCACATGTAACAAAAAACGATCCAGCTGTGCTTCGGGTAGCGGATAAGTCCCTTCTTGCTCAATCGGATTTTGAGTCGCCATCACCATGAACAAGGGGGTCAGAGGGTAGGTATAAGCCCCGACCGTAATTTGTCGCTCACCCATCGCTTCGAGCAATGCCGCTTGAACTTTAGCAGGCGAGCGATTAATTTCATCGGCAAGAATAATATTATGAAATAACGGGCCTTTTTGAAATTCAAAGGCACTTTGCTGAGGACGATAAATTTCTGTCCCCGTTAAATCGGCAGGTAACAAATCGGGCGTAAACTGAACCCGATGGAAATCAGCTTCAATGCCACGGCTTAATACATTAACCGCTCGCGTTTTCGCTAATCCAGGCGCACCTTCCACCAGAAGATGACCATCGCTAAGCAAAGTAATCAACATCCGTTCGACTAAAACTTCTTGTCCGATAATTTGCTGGCTAATGTATTTTTGAAGCTGCTGAAGGGAAATAAGGATTTTATTATTCTCTGCATTCATGTTTAAAAAATTCTCCTTGCGAGGTTGCGATTATTGCGTATTCTAGGTAAATTGCAACAAATATTGTACAGGCAGTGCCGATGATTTTGCAATTTTGCCTGTGGATAACCCTGTGTATAACCCTGTGGATAAAAAACACCGAAAAAGTTATCCACAAGTTATCCACAGGATATCCACAGGGTTATCCACAGGACAAGCTCATGATTTTAAAAATAAATAGTGAGTTATCCACAGAAAATGCCTCCCTTAATAATAATAATATATTATTATATCTATTATTGATTTTTAGGTTTTTTAGTATGAAAAATAAATATATAAAAAATATCTTGATTACAGGATGCTCTTCTGGTATAGGCTACGAAACAGCCCATATTTTAAAAAATAACGGTTATCGCGTTATTGCCTCGGCGAGAAAAGAACCCGATGTTTTGAAATTAAAAGCCGAAGGGTTTGAAACATTGCAATTAGATTTAGCGGATAGTCAAAGTATTCAACAAGCGGTTAAATTATTAATCAAAATAACAAGTGGTCAAGTTGATGCGTTATTTAACAATGCAGCTTATGGCCAAGGAGGTGCTGTTGAAGATTTAAGTCGAGAAGTTTTAATTCAACAATTTCAAACAAATTTTTTTGGAACCCATGAATTAACAAATCTTATTTTGCCTATTATGCGCCAACAAGGTTATGGAAAAATTATTTATAACAGCTCTATTTTAGGAATTGTTGCTATGAAATATCGAGGTGCTTATAATGCCAGTAAATATGCACTCGAAGGACTAGCGGATACTTTACGGTTGGAATTAAAAAATACGCAAATATATATTTCTTTAATTGAGCCTGGTCCTATTCGTAGTAATTTTAGAAATAATTCACTTTTGATGTTTAAAAAAAATATTGATTCTCAATCTAGTTTTCATAGAAAATCTTATTTAGCAATAGAAAAACGTTTAGAGAAAGAAGGCGATAGCTTTCCATTCACATTATCTGCTGATGCGGTTGCTGAAAAAGTTTTGCATATATTGGCAGCTGAAAAACCAAAAATTCGTTATTATGTTACTTTTCCAACGTATCTTTTTGGTTTTTTAAAACGTATTTTACCAAACACATGGTTAGATTATCTACTTGAAAAGGTTTAATTATTTACTAACCTATTTATTCCACTTATTATTTTAAATATATTATGAAATTAATCTTTTTTATTATTGCTTTATTTACTTTAACGGCATGTTCCAATACAGGAAATTCTTTTTCAGGGATTCAAGCAATTGCGCCTAAGGTAAGTTTAGAAAATGTTCAACTCGTTAAAATGGGTTTATCTGAACAAGTGTATCGGTTACGTTTATTAATTAAAAATCCTAATTCTTTTCCTTTACCCATACAAAATCTTAATTATAAATTATTTATTAATAATCAAGAGTTTGCTAAAGGTTTAAGTAATAAATCGGTTACAATTCCTTCTTTGGGGGAAGGCTATTTAGAAACAGATATTAGTAGTAATTTAGCGGATGTTATTGAAGGTTGGGGGCAATGGTTTTCATTAGCAAAACAAACTTTAGACTATAGAATTACTGGTGATATTGGGGTAACAAGTTTTGCTATTCCATTTCCTTTCCAATATGCAGATAAAGTTAATTTACAATTAACTAAATAGTAAGCTGATTATATTTAATATAATAATTTTTAGAGAGGAAAAAATGAAAAATTTATTATTAGTCGTTATTCTAAGTTTATTTACCTTCTCGGTTTTTGCCTTAACCGCAGAAGAAAAAGGATTAGAAATAGTTCAAGAAGTTGATAAACGCGATACAGGTTTTAGTGATACGCAAGCTAGATTAGAAATGGTTTTAAAAAATCGGGGGGGAGATGAAAGTAGACGTACTTTAAAAATGAAAACACTCGAGATTGTTGGAGATGGTGATAAAAGTTTAATAATTTTTGATACACCGCGTGATATTAAGGGAACGGCTTTTTTAAGTTTTACTCATGCTTTAATTCCTGATGACCAATGGCTTTATTTACCTGCCTTAAAACGGGTTAAACGAATTTCATCATCGAATAAGTCAGGCCCTTTTTTGGGAAGTGAGTATTCTTTTGAAGATTTAACCTCATTTGAAATTACACGTTATCGCTATCTTTATTTAAAAGATGAAATCGTTGATGGTATTGATTGTTTTGTTATTGAAATGAAACCTAATTATGAATATTCAGGTTATACTCGCCAAATTGGGTGGATAGATAAAAAACGTTATCTTATTATTAAAGTTGAATATTATGATCGTAAAGATAGTTTATTAAAAACACAGATTTTTAAAGGTTATAAACAATACCTAAAAAAATATTGGCGAGC
This sequence comes from uncultured Methylococcaceae bacterium, assembly GCA_964425835.1. Classification (GTDB taxonomy): domain Bacteria; phylum Pseudomonadota; class Gammaproteobacteria; order Methylococcales; family Methylomonadaceae; genus WTBX01. Next base: position 16,278 of record CAYROI010000023.1, on the reverse strand, counting down.
TTCTGAGCAAATAATGACGAATCATCAAAATGGAAAAAGTACGGCGTTATTATGGGAAAATTATGAATTTGGTGTGGGATTGACAGCAAGAGATTTTGATAAAAATACGCTAAAACGTGCTAGATGATAAGACGATTCATTTTTATTTTATTATTTTTTAATTATAGTAATAGCGTTGCATTTGAATATTCGGGATATTTGGGTATTGAAAGCCTTGGGTTTTTAAATAAACCTTTGAATGAAAATCAACATAATAATTATTTATCAGCTATCGCTGAAGTTGAGTTTTATCATGAATGGGATAAAGGTCGTCAAAGTATTGCTTTTGTTCCTTTTTATCGTTATTCTCAATACGATAAACAGCGCACCCATTTTGATATTCGAGAATTGACTTGGCTGAAGGTGGCTGAAAATTGGGAGTTACGGGTCGGTTTTCGCAAAGTTTTTTGGGGGGTTTCAGAAGGTCAACATTTGGTTGATATAATTAATCAATCGGATTTAGTTGAAAATACCGATACAGAAGATAAATTGGGTCAACCAATGATTAATTTAGCGATTATTCAATCTTGGGGGACGGTTGATTTATTTTTTTTAACAGGTTTTAGGGAACGTACTTTTGCAGGTAAAGAGGGACGCTTACGTTCATTTCCTGAAATAAGTGTCGGGGAGGCTCGTTATGAAAAAGGGGGGATAGAAAAACATTTGGGCTTTGCTATTCGTTGGTCTCATAGTTTAGGTGATTGGGATTTAGGATGGTCTTATTTTTATGGGACGAGTAGAGAGCCTAGCTTGATAATTGATTCAAGTTTAAGTGAGTTAAAATTAATTCCTTATTATGAAATGATTCATCAGATAGGTTTGGATATACAAGTAACAAAAGGTAGCTGGCTATGGAAAATGGAGTCTATTATTCGCTCAGGACAAGGGAAAACGTTTTTTGCAGAGACAATAGGGTTTGAATATAGTTTTTATAATTTATTTGAATCAGGTTTAGATATAGGCTTGGTTGGAGAATATATGTATGATAGTCGAGGGGATAATGCGCCTACCACGACAGAAGATGATTTTTTAGCCGCGATGCGTTTTTCTTTGAATGATATTCAAAGTACCGAAATCTTAGCTGGGGTTATTTTTGATCGTCGTTCAAATGAAAAATTTTATAATATTGAGGCGAGTAGACGTTTAGGGGATGACTTTAAAATAGAAATTGAAGCGCGTTTTTTTAGAGGTGCTTCGGCTGATGATATTTCTTATTTCCTTCGAAAAGATAATCACATTCGTGCGGAATTAAGTTATCATTTTTAAATTTGACGTAAAAAAGATGTTTTTTACGTCAAGTATGAGAATGGAATTTATAATCCAAGTAATAAGTCTTGCTTTATATCATCAATATTTTCTAAACCCACTGAGATACGCACTAACCCTTCTTTAATGCCAGCTTTTGCACGAACTTCGGCTGATAATCGCCCATGTGTTGTTGTTGCAGGGTGAGTAATGGTTGATTTAACATCACCAAGATTTGCGGTAATGGATAATAATTGGGTGCTGTCTATGAGTTTCCATGCTGCCTCTTTACCGCCTTTTAACTCAAAACTAACCACACCGCCAAAATCATTTTGTTGTTTTTTTGCTAATTGATGTTGGGCATGAGAGCTTAAACCAGGGTAGTGTACTTTAGCTACATTGGGTTGTTGTTCTAACCATGTGGCGAGTTTAAAGGCATTTTCACAATGTGCTTTCATCCGAATAGCGAGCGTTTCTAAACCTGATAAAAATACCCAAGCATTAAATGCACTCATGGTTGCGCCTCCTGTACGCAGATAAGGATAAAATGATTTTTCGATTAATTCATCAGAGGCGATAATCGCTCCGCCAATACAACGTCCATGACCATCTATATATTTAGTGGTTGAATGAACAATAATATCTGCCCCTAGTGCTAAGGGCGTTTGTAATACGGGCGTACAAAAGACATTATCGACCACTAATAAGCAATCATGCTTATGGGCTATGTTGGCTAAGGCTTTTATATCCGCAATTTCAATTAAAGGGTTTGATGGGGTTTCGACAAATAAAAATTGCGTTTCAGGTTTTATTGCTGCCTCCCAAGCCTCTAAATTTGTTAATCCAACGAAATCAGTGCTGACACCAAATTTACCAAAATAATTTTCAAACATTAAAATGGTGTTACCAAATACGCTACGCGAAGAAACAATATGATCGCCCGCTTTTAATAGACTCATGCCTAAGGACATGATGGCTGCCATGCCTGATGAAAAAGCTAAACAACGTTCGCCTTTTTCCATAAAAGCGAGTCGTTGTTGAAAGGCATTGACGGTTGGATTGGTAAAGCGGGAATAAATATTGCCTTCTTTTTGTCCTGTAAAGCGTAAATAAGCCTCTTCAGCATTTTCAAAGACATAGCTTGAGGTTGCAAAAATAGGAATACTATGTTCATTTTCAAATCCACGTTGTTGTCCTGCTCTAACGGCTTGTGTTTCTAGGGCGTAATTATTCCAATCAATATTATTTTTCATCTGTAAGCATTATTGTAAATAGAGAGCTATATTTTCGATTGCATAGGGTGAACTAAGTCTCCTTACACATTTAAGTTGAATTTTGCATTTCAATACTATAATTTTCATTATTTCTAGTGGTTTGCGCGTTATCATTACGCAACGTTTCTATGCGTTGTAAGTAAGCATCATCTATATCGCCTGTGATATATTGCTGACTGAAACAAGAAGTATCAAAATGTTTTATTGCAGAATTTCCATGTTGTACAGCGTCTATTAAATCCTCTAAATCCTGATAAATCATTTTGTCTGCACCAATAACAGCACTAATTTGATCTTCATTGCGATTATGGGCAATTAATTCGTGTACTGCGGGCATATCTATGCCATAAACATTCGGATAGCGCACAGGAGGGGCAGCGGATGCAAAATAAACTTTTTTAGCCCCTGCATCGCGTGCCATTTGAATAATTTGTCCTGAGGTTGTCCCTCTAACAATAGAGTCATCAACTAATAAAACATTTTTTCCTTCAAATTCTAAATTAATCGCATTTAATTTTTGGCGAACTGATTTTTTACGCATTTTTTGTCCAGGCATAATAAAAGTACGCCCAATGTAGCGATTTTTTATAAAGCCTTCACGAAATTTAATCCCTAATTTTTTTGCCATTTCTAAGGCGGAGGTTCGGCTGGTTTCTGGTATCGGAATAACGACATCTATGTCATGGTCGGGCCATTGCTTCAAAATTTTATCGGCTAATTTTTCCCCCATCCGTAGACGGGCTTTATAAACAGAAATCCCATCAATGATGGAGTCGGGACGGGCAAAATAAACATATTCAAAAATACAGGGACAATGGTCAACAATATCAGAACATTGTTGGGTATGTAGTTTTCCTGATGATTCGATAAATACAGCTTCGCCAGGTTCTATATCACGGGTTAGTTTGAAATCTAAAATGTCTAAAGCGACATTTTCAGAGGCAATCATAAAATCTGTTCCTTGTTCGGTTTTACGTTCACCAAAGACAATGGGACGGATGCCATGCGGATCACGAAAGCCTAAAATTCCTACCCCTGCAATCATGATGACGGCGGCATAAGCTCCTTTACAGCGTCGATGAACCCCTTCGACCGCCTTGAATACATCGCTTGGGGTAATGCTTAGTTTCCCTAAACTTTGTAATTCATGGGCAAAAATATTTAATAAAATTTCTGAATCAGAATCGGTATTTAGATGACGTTGGTCTTCGATAAAAAGGGCTTGTTTTAATTCTTCGGTATTGGTTAAATTGCCGTTATGCGCTAAAGTAAGTCCAAAAGGAGAGTTGACATAAAAAGGCTGGGCTTCAGCGGAACTTGTACATCCTGCGGTTGGATAGCGGACATGGGCAATTCCCATTGATCCCCGTAAACGCATCATTTGGGCGTTATTAAAGACATCACGAGTTAAGCCATTTCCTTTACGTAAATGTAGCCGCCCTTTTTCACAGGTAACAATCCCTGCCGCATCTTGCCCTCGGTGTTGTAATACCGTTAAGGCATCATAAAGTTCTTGATTTACATCTTGGTGGGCAACAATACCCGCAATACCACACATTTCTTATCCTGAATTACACAATTAAAGTGACTGGAAAAGTTAATCTTTTTCAGTTGTTTTTTCGATGATTTTTATTTTCTCAAGGGTGAGTCCTGTTAACTGAATAATCGCATTATTATCCAAGCCCATTTTTCGTGCTTAAAGGTATGATTTTCATGATTAATTATATATCCGTTATTTCAGGGGGAATTTGTTTTCGTAACCAGAAAGCTAAGTCTTTAAAATAGGGAATTAAGTCAGACTTTTGCCATAGAGCTTGTTCGGGAGCGGGTGTTAATCCTGCCAGCATAATTAATAAAGCGACAACAATTCCTCCACGCGCAATACCAAGGAACAAACCTAACAAACGGTCAATGCCTGTTAATCCAGTTTTTTCAAGTAATAAATCTGCAAAATAATTAATAACACCACTGATGATTAAGGTCAGTAATAATAAGATGACAAAGGCAATCGCAATTCTTGCAGGGGGAAATTCTATGATAGTTTCTAAAAGAACCGAAAAGCGACGACTAAAGGTTAGCCCGACCCAGATAGCGACTATCCATGCGAGTAATGATAAAACTTCTTTGACAAAACCTCGCAGTAAACCGATTAGTAATGAAATGACAACGATGGCAATAATTACATAGTCTATTTCGTTCATCTTAAGTCGTTGTAGTTATTGGAGGGAATAAGATTAATGTTCTAAAATAAGAATACTTTTAACATTATTTAATTGATTAAGTTTTATTTTAATCTCTTTTGCGCGTAGTTTACTTAATTCAGGCCCGACCCGTAATCTGTAAATGGTTCGACTTTTAGATAAAGCGGTATTTACGCTTGCGGCAAAACCTTGGCTTCTCAATTTATCTCTCAATGAAACTGCATTTTCTTCACGGTTAAAACTTGCGACTTGAATAAACCAACGTTTTGTTTCAAGCGTTTTTTCAGGGGCTATATCTAAGGCAGGGGGGGATAGTGCTTGATCTTTTGTTGCTGTTAATATTTTCTTGGGTGCTTGGCGTGTGGTGAGTTGGGGTTGATCAACTTTTACGGAAGTTGCATTCATCTCTTCTAACACATCATCGATATTATTAGGTAATAAAGTTGCCGCTAAAGCAGGGCTGTCAGAAGTTTTTTCAGGAATACTTAGTTCACTGATTTCTTGATTATTTTCTTTAGGTTCATTAAGCAACATTGGTAAGAAAATCATTGCTATGAGTGTAATAACAGAGACACCAACGATGCGATTTCTTAATTTTTCATCTATTTCCATGTGCTATGACCTTAATTATTTTCAAATTCTGTCAAGTATTCTGACACTAAAAAAAAAGAACCAAAAATTAAAATGAGTTCATCTTTTTTTGCATTTTGTTTAGCGGCAGTAAAAGTTTTGCTAAAACTCTGAAACCCAAAAACAACATTAGATATATTCTTTTGTGCAAATAATTCTTGTAATATAATTTCTGACACGGCTCTTGGCGTTTTTATTGGGCTAATAAACCAATCAGAAACCAAATTGCTCATAATATCAATAATGGCACCTATCTCTTTATCTTTCATAATTGCAAAAACAGCATGTATTTTTTTATTTTTGAAATGTGTGGTTAAATAATTTGCTAACATTGCAACGGCTTGAGGATTATGTCCGACATCTAGTAAGACTTGGGGGTTATTGTCAATTAATTGAAAACGTCCCATTAACTGGGTGTTTTTTAAACCTTGCTCAATGGCTTTTTTATCAACAGCTAGGGTGGGCTGTAAAGCCGTAATTGCCATGAGTACACTGGCGGCATTATTAAATTGATGTTGTCCTTTTAACCCAAGCTTTGGTAAATTTGTATAGCTTTGAGTTGGGCTTTTCCAACGCCATGTTTTTTCATTGAGTTGATAACTAAAATTTTGGTTAATACACTGTAGTTGGGTTTGTTTTTCTTTTGCTGCGGCAATTAGGGACGTTGGCGGGTTCTCATCGCCAATGATAGCAGGAATATTTGCTCGAAAAATACCTGCTTTTTCTAAACCTATTGCCTCACGTGTTCCCCCTAACCAGTCAACATGGTCAATACAAATACTACTAATCAGGCTAACATCAGCATCTATAATATTAACGGCATCTAATCTGCCGCCTAAACCGACTTCTAAGAGTTGTATATCTAGGTTTGCACGGACAAAAATATCTATTGCCGCGAGCGTTCCAAATTCAAAATAACTTAAAGAGACATCCGCACGGGCTGAATCAATGCGAGTAAATGCTTCACAGATCATTTTATTTGAAACAGCCACCCCATTAATTTTTATTCGTTCACGGTAATGTATAATTTCGGGTGAAGTATATGCTCCTACTTTATATCCTTGCGCTCTATAAATAGCTTCTAAAAAGGCGATGCAAGAACCTTTACCATTCGTACCACCGACAATAATTGTTAACGGCTTTGTATAATTAGGATGTAGTTTATTAAAAACTTCGGCAGCTCGTTCTAACCCTAAATCAATCAGTCGAGGATGAAATTGTTCTTGCCAATTTAACCAAGCTTGTAGTGAATTAAAACGTGACATAGTCAAAAACGATTGATTTCAATCGTTTGTCTGTAAGGGTTCTGTTTCTCTTATTATCTCATCGGTTTTTCTATTTAATGGGATATTTAAACGGCTCATCATTAACATGGATAAGAGTTTACTTATTTTATCGCGCATTTCACGACGATCTACAATCATATCAATCGCACCGTGTTCTTGTAAAAATTCACTACGCTGAAAACCTTCAGGTAATTTTTCTCCAACGGTTTGCTCAATAACACGAGGACCTGCAAAGCCAATTAAAGCGTTGGGTTCTGCAACATTAATATCGCCTAGCATTGCTAAACTTGCAGAAACGCCGCCCATTGTAGGATCAGTCATAAATGAAATGTAAGGCAGACCTGCATCAGATAGTTTTTTTAAAGCCGCACTGGTTTTACTCATTTGGAATAATGAAAATAATGATTCTTGCATTCGCGCGCCCCCTGATGCGGTGAAAACAACAAAAGGAACGCCCATTTCAAGACTTCGGTTAACACCACGGACAAAACGCTCACCAACGACAGAACCCATTGACCCACCCATAAAATTAAAATTAAAGGCGGCGACTACAATGGGATGTCCATGTAATAATCCTTGCATCACCACCAAAGCATCATTTTCCTTAGTTTGCTTTTGTGCTTGTGAAAGACGGTCTTTGTATTTTTTGCTGTCTTTAAATTTTAATGGGTCTGTCGGTTTTAATCCTTTGCCAATTTCTATCTGTTCTTCTTCTTTATCAAGAAATAAATCGAGACGTACCCGTGCAGAAATACGCAGATGATGGTCACATTTTGGACAAACACTGAAGTTTTTTTCTAATTCAGCATTATATAAAATCGCGTTACAACTAGGACATTTATTCCATAAACCTTCGGGGACAGCCACTTTTTTATTGGATGCATCCGTTCTAATGGTTGCAGGGACTAATTTTTCAAACCAACTTAAACTCATTGACAATGCTCCACTAGCTATCCATTGCCTGACGCATGGATTTTAATAATTCGATAATTTCTTGTTTTGCTTGATTTAGGTTGTCTAAATTAGCTTCAATTTTACGGATTAAGGCGCTCCCAACGACGACACCATCGGCTACCTTGGCAATCATTTTTGCAGTTTGGGCATCTTTAACCCCAAAACCCACCCCAATGGGGAGGTTGGTATTTTGTCTAATCATGGCTAATTTTTTTTCAACATCTGCAATATCTAAATGTCCAGCCCCTGTTACCCCTTTTAGGGAAACATAATAAAGATAACCACTGCCAATTGCATCCATTTTTTTAACCCGGTCTTGATGACTGTTTGGGGCTAATAAAAAAATAGGGTCTATTTCTCGGGATTTTAGGAGGGCAATACAGTCTTGGGCTTCTTCAGGGGGTAAATCAACCGTTAATACGCCGTCAATGCCTGCTTGTTGGGCATGATCTGCAAAGGTTTGATAACCCATAATTTCAATTGGGTTCAAATAACCCATTAAGACTAAAGGTGTGGTTTGATTGGTTTTTCTAAATTCGGTTGCTATGGTTAAAACTTTACGCAACCCTGTGTGATGTTCTAAGGCTCTTTCACTCGCACGTTGAATCACAGGACCATCTGCCATAGGATCTGAAAAAGGCACACCTAATTCAATCACATCAACCCCTGCATCAACCATTGCGTGTAGTAAGGGTAGGGTAAACTCAGGATTGGGGTCGCCTGCACTAATAAAGGGAATTAATGCTTTGCGGTTAATTTGTTTTAAGGCTTCAAAAGTAGCTTTTAAACGACTCATATTTTAATCCCCTCACGTTCTGCCATTGTGTGCATATCTTTATCACCGCGACCTGATAAATTAACAATAATGATTTCATCTTTAGCCATAGTCGGTGCAAGTTTTAGCGTATAGGCCATTGCATGGCTAGATTCCAATGCAGGAATAATACCTTCCATTTGCGTTAACGCATAAAAACCTTCTAGGGCTTCGGTGTCCGTAATATTAACATAAGTCGCCCTTCCTATATCTTTAAGCCAAGCATGTTCAGGCCCTACCCCTGGGTAGTCAAGCCCTGCAGAAATAGAATGGGTTTCAATAATTTCGCCATCATCATCTGACATCAAATAAGTGCGGTTGCCATGTAAAACGCCAGGTCTTCCCGCACACAGTGGCGCAGAATGTCGACCTGTTTCAAT